>JBCBSL010000358.1:0-6263 GCA_039819145.1 Cyanobacteria bacterium J06638_22 | reverse complement strand
AACTATACTAATCTGAGGCGAAACATAAACAATTTGAATGAAAGAGTTGGATACAAAGGCACACCTAAAGTTTCTAGAGAAGAGTTAACGAAAGAACTTTTCAGCTATTGGTCAGAGGCGTTTCAATTTGATCTAGAAAAATTAGCAAAAATGTCAGATGCCGAAAGCAATGCACTACAAAAATATTTTTATTCCTGCGAGCTAATGGTGAGATGTAAGGAATCTGCTGTGCGAGTTTTCCCAGAGGTTTGGCAAGTCATTGAAGAGCAGATGTTGACCATCCCAAAGGGAGACAAAGAATTCCGTTAGTGTCACATCCCCTTTGTAAAACTTACCTGATGACCAGAGCCATCAATATTAACAGTGAAATCGACTGAAGGACACAGCAAGCTCAGGTTTCCGAGGTTTCTCGATGCACAATCCGGTTCTCAAGCATAAGGAACTCGCAAGCTCTCTACTCAGCGGAGACTTCTTCGGCTTGTCCGCTGGTGGCGCTTTGCGCCGTGCTGGAGTAGGTGAGGGCTGCGCCGTTGCCTTCGACGGGGGCGTCGGTTAGATCGGTGGGGAGGGGGGGTGGGGCATTGCGCTTGGAGAAGCCCCAGGCAAAGAGGGTGGCGATCGCCCCTATCATCAGCCATTCGGGGGGAACCATCTCAGGGTTGACCACGCGAGCCAGCAGGCGTAGCCCCACGAAAGCGACGGTGACATATCCGGCATCTTCCAGGTGGGTGTATTCCTCCAGCCAGCGGATGAATAGCCCTGCTAGCAGCCGCAGGGAAAGGACGCCGATGAGACCGCCTGCCAGCACAATCAGCACTTCTTTGGAGATGGCGATCGCCGTCGTCACGCTGTCGAGGGAAAAGGCCAAATCTGTCACGGCGATGATGGGAATGGCTTGCCAAAGGGATTGGAAGCGGGGGCCGTGATGATGATGACCGTCGTTGTTCTTTTTCTCTTCGTCGGAGGTGAAATACTGAAACACGAGCCACAGTAGGTACAAGGCACCCAGCAGCTCAAACTGCCAATATCGGATGACCCAGGTGGCCGAAAGGATGAGCGCAACCCGAAGAATGAAGGCCACCAACAGCCCCAGGTTGAGGGCTTGTCGCTGCATTTTTGCGGTCGAAAGCCCCTGGGCGATCGCGGCTAGGGCGATCGCATTATCTGCCGATAGCACGACCTCTAGCGCAATCAGCACCGGCAAAAGCAGCAGGGTATCGACCCCAAAGTTGTCGGAAAACCTAAGCAGAAAATCCAGCATGAATGGCAATCACTCTCGGAGGTTGGCAAAGGGTGGTGCAAGCGCGGTCGCCAAGTCCATCATCCGATGAATTTGCTTGCAAACCACTGGGGAAGAAAGACAGACAACCCTATTGCATCCATCCTCCTTGCAAATTCCTTTCAATCAGCTTAACGTGGAAAGCCTGCCGAATGCTCTCGGGGATACAGAACTTCTGTCTATCAGACGATTCCCTCGCCTGTCGCCCATTTGCCGTATCTTTATCGATATGTCTTCGTTGTCTTCCCACCTTGCTCACCTGCGCAATACTCTGCCGATGGCGGTTTTGGTAACAGAACTGGTCAGCCATCAGGAGGGACAGTTTGCGGTGCGAGCAATGATCTCTGTGGGTAATCAACCGCTTGTGACGGGTCTGGCGGTGCATCCCAATATCGAGATGGCCGAAGATCGGGCACGGGAGCGGGCGCTCCAACGATTTGCCGACTGGGTTCCCAGCGCGGGGGGAGGTGTGGCGAATGCTCCGACAGGCAATATGACGCCTTTGCCGCCCACATCCTTCTCCCCTCCAGCGACGGCACCAACACCAACGGCGCCAACACCAACAGCGAAGCCACCGAGCTTAGATGCCGACCTGCCGCTAACGAATTTCTCTCCGTCCACAGCGTTTGCAGGCGGGACTTCGCCTTCGACCTCTGCTGACGTCAGTACTGGGGCGATCGCCGACCTCTACAGCCATATCAGCTCGGCGACTTCCCCAGAAGATACACCAGAGGACAGACCAAAGGACACACCACCCGAAGAACCTGCGTTGGTGGATGCGCCACCGACAGAGGCTCCGCCTAAAGCGGCACCGCCACAAAAGAAGACGACGGCCTCGTCTTCGCCCCCCAAAAAAGGGTCGCGCAAATCCGCCGAACCCTCCCCTCCCCCGGTGCCAGACTCCGTCGATCTGTCGGATGTGATTGCCCAGACAGATATTGAACTCCGCCGCCTTAATTGGACGAATGTCCAGGGACGGGAATATCTGGAGCAAACCTACGACAAGCGATCGCGCCAGGAGCTGAGTGAACTGGAGCTATACGAGTTCCTGAGCTATCTAGAAGAGCAGCCGACGCCACAATCGGCAGGATGAAACGGTACCACCAAGGCACAAAGACACAAAGGTTGGATAGAGTTGTTGCTATTAGCTGCAGGGCAGTTGGGATGTGTTATGCTCCTGCAAATAGGTATCTATAATCTTCTGGATTCCCGTCTGCACGGGAATCATTCATGGCGCTGGCGCGCCACCCCAAACGATGAAAATCTATTTTCAGAGCAATGACAAGCGCATCGGATTTCAAGCGCGTCGATTTTAAGGGGACTACTGGCCTGCAACCTCGCGAATGAGTTCGATGTGCTTAGGTAGCAGGTCTTTTTGGGAATAGCGATCGACGATGGTTTGGCGGGCGTTGTCGCGGATGGATTGGAGTTCGGTTTGGTGGGTAAGGGCGTATTCGATGCGATCGCAAATGCCTTCGATGTCAAAGAAATCCACCAGCAAGGCATTGACCCCATCCTCGGCCAGCTCCCGAACCGGGGGTGTGTCGGAGGCCACGACCAGGCAGCCCGACGCCAGGGCTTCCATGAACGACCAGGATAAAACGAAGGGACGGGTCAGGTAGACATGGACAGAGGACGCCCGCAGGATGAGTTTGTAGTAGCCATAGGGTAGGGTGCCGACAAAGTGAACCCGATTCTGATCGATGGGCATCTTCTCCAGCATCACATCTTTGAAGCTGTTATAGCCTTCAGGAGCGGCTGTGCCGTAGGCGACGCGATCGCCCGCCACGATCACCACATGGCAGTTGGGGCGGCGTTCGGTGAGTCGGGCGATCGCCTCATAGAACTGCGGGAAGCCCCGGTACAGATCCATCCCTCGCGACACATAGGTGACGATCTCATCCACCCCACTCAGATCTAGGTTGAGGTCGGGGAAGTTGATTTTCTGGTCGGGGTCAGGGAAGAAATAGTCGGTATCGACGCCGTCGTGTAGAACCGAGACCTTGGGGTGAAACTCAGGCGGGAGCTGGGACTGTTGCCACTGGGTGGGGCTAAGGCCGCGATCGCAGCTATAGAGGTCAACCAGCAGCGTCGCGTTACCCGCCCGAATGCGGAGATAGTCGTCGATATCCAGGGGATACGCCGGATCGAAATCTGCATCGGTTCCCGTCGCATGGCCAAACCACTCAAAGTAGGACAGCAGCTTTGTTTCTGGGAAGGCATCTTTAACAAAAATGCCATTGCCCCACCCGGCATGGCTACAGACGACATCGGGCACAAACCCCGCGCCTCGAAGCTTTTCGGCTAGCCGATACACGGCCTGCCCGTTCAACACCGAATTTTCGTAGGAGCGGACGTAGTGGTGAATATCTGGCCTTGGGTCGCGGGCGGGCATGTAGTTGACCTTCTTCACCCCGGCCAGTTGCACGCTATCGTCGGTGTGTTTCGTGCCGTATACCACCGTGTTGTTGGGGTCTGCCGCCAGCGTCCGCGCCAACTCACGATATTGTGCCGGAAAATTATTATGCAGAAACAGGATCTTCATTCTCTATTCATCCATGCCACTGATAAGGGGTTGGGTGCATCCGGTTCGGTCGGCTTGATAGCGCAGGAGCTACTTGGTGGGGGAGTTCCCTTTCGGGGAGTCCCCCTTCTTTTTCTTATCCTGTTTTTTCTCCACCCGCTTTGTTTCTAACAACCGAATCCGTTTGCGAAACGCGCCCCGTTGCTCCCGCCGCCACATTTGCTTCGTCCGCACGTCCTCCGGCGAAATCTTGTAAGCCGCCATCAGCGCCGTAATCACTTCGTAGAGGTCGGCCAACTCCGTCATCATCGTTTCCACATCCTCTGTGGCCGCCGCCTCTTTGGCTTCCTCCATCAGCTTGTCTCGCAGCGCCACTTTATAATCCTCATCCGACAGCACCTCAATCTCACAGGTGTTTCCAGCGGCATGGATAATCTCTGGAATGCGATCGCGAACGAGCTTATTGGGATACTGATGCATGAGAAGGAACGCAGTAGGTAATGGAGAGGGAGACGACATAGAGGAAAGAATGTGGCAGATGCTGCAAATTTAGGTTACTCTCTTTTTTCCAAAAAAATTGTCTTTCTGTCGCTACGGAGACCCCATGTTTGAAACGTTACCGGAAAATCTGTGAGCCTAGAGAGATCTTAAGGAAAATAATGCCTTACCTATCATCCCATTCACGATTGGAACGGTACTGTCAATGTCGCGGGAGTATCCAATTTATCAACTCCACGTTTAAGCGGACTCATTCCGGAGTATTCGCCTTAGAGATTAAATCGATACCCCATGCACATCCCCTCTTGCAGGCTGACCTCTTGCAGGTTGAAGCATCGGATCGGGGCATCCTCATCTCGTCAATTCTAGATTGGCAGGCTGAAGCGGATGGAGCGACATAAACCAACAGGCTTAAAACAAGACGCATGAGGGCTGGTACAAAATCCATCCATTGGTTGGGCACTGCCTGCTTGACGCCCTATCTAGCAATAAAATTGAGTATTTATATAAACCCTGATTAAAAACATCAGCTTCTTTTTAATAAAACGGGCATGGTTTCTCTAATACGCAGACAGATACAGCTTTAGCAATGTAGCGTAATCTGGGTACCCAAGCCCATGATTCAGATCAGGGGTGAGTATGATTTAGATCAACATCCCTGGAGATTTTGATCACGTCATCAGGCGATCGCCCGTTGCCGCCACCGCATCAGCCACAGGGTTGCCCCTAGCACCAACACCAGGGGGGCGATCGCCACAAGATTGATGCCCAGCCACCCGACTCGGTTGAGCAGTTGCCCCGACAGGTAGGTACAGAAGGCCACAAAGGCAAACATCAGAAAGTCGTGAGCCGCCTGCACCTTGGCCTTCTCTACCGGGGCGTAGACTTCCGTGAGCAGGGTTGTGGCGCTAACAAACATAAAATTCCAGCCGACCCCCAGCAGGGTGAGGGCGATGTGGAAGTGGATGACGCTTTCCCCTAGCATTGCCGTGCTGACACAGAACAGGTTCAGCACCGTTCCTGTCAGCAAAATAGTTAGCACCCCAAAGCGGGCAATGAAAAACCCGGTGACGAAGGAGGGGGCAAACATCCCCAACACATGCCACTGGATGACGGAGGCCGCAGACTTAAAGGGATGGGCGATCGCCACCATTGCTAGGGGGGTTGCCGTCATCAGCAGCGCCATGATGCCATAGCCCACCATGCTGCCTGCCACTGCCACCCCAAACACAGGCTGCTGCATGATTTCGGCCAGGGGACGACCGCTAGACTGGCGATCGGTGACGGGCATCGGCGGAATACGCACCCCAACTAATAGGAGGACGGTGGGAATTTGCAACGCCACCACCGCCAGAAATGACCCCGCATAGACCGTAGACAACCATTCCTTGGATTGAATGGCCAGGGTTGGGCCGAACAGCGCCGCCAGCACACCCCCCGCAATCACCAACGAAATCGCCTGGGGTCGAAACGATGCATCCGCTGCATCCGCCGCCGCAAATCGATAGAAACCCGCAAACCCATTGAAAATGCCAATTAACCCCAAGCTCAGACAAAAGAGAGGAAAGTTGCCCGAGAGGATGGCGATCGCCCCCATGCCACCCCCCGCCATGGCAATGCTGGTTCCAATCAGAAACCCGAATCGTCGCCCAAACCGCCGCATCAGGAGCGACGCCGGAATCGTCGCCAGCATCACTGCAATCTGCATCACCGCCAGGGGCAACGTCGCCAGGGCGCTGTTGTCTGTCAGGTTGCTGCCTGCCAGCGCCGACACCGTGATCAGCACCGTCATCGTCGTCATCGCCAACGCCTGACACAGCACCAGTAACCCGACATTCCTCTTCGCTTGATTCACACGATCCCCTCTCAGCAGTAATTCAACGGACTTAGGAGAATTCTGGGAAAGAAGTTACCTTTTAAGCCTTTGTCCTTCGACTGCGCTCAGGACACGCAACAACGAGC
>JBCBSL010000357.1:0-6332 GCA_039819145.1 Cyanobacteria bacterium J06638_22 | reverse complement strand
CGACATGGACCATACCCGTGATGCGATCGCCCCCAGCCCATACCTTGAGTTTGCCCTTACAAAACGCCTGGAGCACGGGGCCAAAGTGAGGATCATCTGACCCAAAAATCCCAGATGGCATGACGCTCACAACGGAAAACCCCTCCGCTGCTGCCTGGTCGACGAGTTGTTGTGCCAGCAGCTTGGTGCGATCGTAGGCGGATGAAAAGTTGGTCTGGACGCGCTTAAAGGTTTCGTCGATGACTTGACCCTGGGTATCGCCATAAACGCCAATGGTGCTGCAATAGAGCATCTTCTGTACATGAGCTGCCCGCGCGGCTGTCAGCACATTGCGGGTGCCATCAACATTGACGCGCTCCATGCGTGCCGCATCAACAATCCCTAGCTCCACATAGGCCGCTAGATGGAACACCCAATCGACCCCGGCGATCGCGGCCTCTATAGACGCCAAATCCGTAATATCACCATAGGCATATTCAACAGCAACATCTTTTAATCGCGATAGGTCACTACCCTGGCGCACAAGCGCTACGACCTGATGCCCACGCTTTACCAACATCTGTGCCAGGTGAGAACCTGTAAACCCGTTGGCTCCGGTAATTAGTGCTTTCATTCGCTCGTTTACACCTACTCTTTGCTTCGCCTATCGCTCCTCAATTTTATCGGCATTCTTCCTATCAACCGGATGAACTGCCAAATCTTCTGACGCAGATCTGAGTACAGGATAAAAAACTCTATCCTCTGCTAAACCTCTTGATTTTGGGTCGCGCGGGCGGTACCCATGCTACCCAAAACCACGAGTTCTCTGGTTTCTGTCCTGCACTGGGAGCGCAGATCTTGTTCGGGTTGAGTTAAACATCGTGAACCCTAAAACCGGTAAGACGTTTGGGGTTCTACAATATCTTTACTTAACCGACGACGTTACAGGTTCTTGCCAAACGTTTTCAGTTCATCAGCCGCGTGTTTGGCCATTGTCTCTGTCTGGCGAGTCTTGGGCTGTTCCCCGTTCACCTGAACTTGTGCTATCCCCGATCCATCCTAGATAGCGTTGTCTCCAAATGGATGTCCAGAATACGCGAAAGTAATTGTTCAACAGGACATCCGCACGATTCGCATCCTCCCTGGGCAATTTGTTAGGACGGCCATAAGGCCTGCGTCCTCGTAGGTGAAGTTATTAATTTTTTGGCCGTGACGCGACCCCAAAATTAACAGGATTCGTCAGTCTTGTTCGTTACATCGTCTGTACGCCCCCTCCTACAGGCTCGGAAATTAAGGAAGCTCTATTGAACAAGTATTTTGCTATGTTGACGAAAAGCCTTGATTGGGAACAATCCGAAAAGGCACAGGTACGAGAGATGGTAGCGAAACTCGAAACAGCCAAACTTAACGATGACGCTATATTAAAGTGCTCCCTGATAGGCGATCGCAACACACTTCGAGCTGCGCTTGAGCTGCTCGACGTTGCAGAGCAACAGGGGTGCAAAGCCATACAAATTTGGCGCAACAACAGCCCCAGCTGCTTTTATTACCTCAACACCTTGCGCGACTACAAACGGAGTCGCGACACACAAGACGAGTTTGAATACTTCCTGCGTACCTACGATCAGCCCAACCATGTTCGAGGCCGGAGATGCCGAGGGAAAAAGCTGGACTCGATTCTCGACAAGCTCTCAGACTAGGTGTAGGGCGCGTCATCAATTGATTGCAGCAACCTTGCAGGGTAAGTGTTTACGCGCCCGCCCCAACAATATGATCTAGGGGCTGTGAACGCTTCTGGGGAAGGCCTTTGACATCAAATTGATGACAGCCCCTAGGGCTAGACCAATGTAATCAGGGTCAACTCCGGCGGGCAGAAAAAGCGCCCTGGAAAGTAGCTGCCCAAGCCACGGTTGATATAGAGCTGGTTACGGCCAACGGTATGGAAACCCTGAGCCCATTCCCAATGTTTGACCACGCGCTGGCACTTCTTGCTCGTGAACGGAATGAGGCAGCGCAGGGGCACAGGCAAAATATCGCTCAATGCATAGAAGCTTTTTTGAGGATTGCCGAGGCCCGGAATGACCACTTGTCCCCCATGGGTATGTCCAGAGAGTTGCAAATCAACGCGCCATCGTTGCAGCTTGTCGGCTGAATCGGGGTTGTGAGACAGCACAAGCCGGGGAACGGTGGGGTCAAGCTGCTCGAAAACAGGAGCGGGGTCAAACTGATTAGACCAATAATCGGCCAACCCCACAAGCGGAAACTGTTCGCCAAAGGGATACGCGATTTCGTTCCACAAAACATGGATACCACTGGCTGATAGCGTATCCATCACTTTGGCCCGCGCCCCTGGATAGGTGTGATCGTGATTGCCCAGCACCGCATAGCTTCCCAGGCGGCTCTGGAGGGATTGGAGGCGCTTGGCGAGACACGAAATCGGTCGAGGAGTGGTCGTAATAAAGTCTCCCGTAAGAACAATTAGATCCGGGCTCGCGGCATTGGTGCGGGCGATCGCCTCGTCCAGCAAGTCATCCGACAGGCGCACTCCATCGTAGTGAAAGTCCGAAAGCTGCGCGATCCGCACACCCGACAACCCAGGCGGCAAATCGTCGATGGCCACTGAAAGCTGCTCAGTCTTAAGCGCTCCAACATGTAGAGGATTCATAGGGAGAGTGTGGGATGGAAGATGGAACGGCTTGATGAAAGGGTCGATCGATAGTCCAAGACCATTTGTGGGGGATCAACAGAATGCGTGAGTCCCTTCCAACAGTGTTTGTCAGATGCCACCCCTGCGCATTGGGTAGATGGGTGCTTTTTAAGCAGCAAAAGGCTACCCAGTATCAGCGCAATTGCTGTTGCAACGTTAGCACTCGCTATGGGCGATCGGGTAGATCAGGGAGCCATTATCTATATGCTGCGGTTTGCCGCTCTGGGCATTGGTTTCTCAGGCTTGTAATAAGTCGTTGCAAACGAACTGAGAGCAGCCATTTTGGATCCCCAACCAAGGTGGTACAATCAAGCAAAGTCAGATTTTCCAGAATCCCGATAGAGATAGTGGAGAATAGACTTCGGAACCGCCTGATTGCACTGTTTGAGTGGGGTCGGGCGATCGCTCCATTTTATTATCCGCCCATTCCATCAAGATTTATTCCGCCGATCCTGTTTTATTCATAACGCCATGTCTCCAACCGCTGCACCCAGTTCACCAACCCAATCACCTAAAGTTTCTAAGCTTGAAGGCATTAAAGAGCGCAGCAACCAACTGCGGGAACCCCTTGCCTCAGAACTCTTACTCGATACCAACTACTTCACCGAAGACGCAATCCAAGTCCTGAAGTTTCATGGGTCTTACCAGCAGGATAACCGCGACAACCGGGTGAAAGGGCAGGAAAAGGACTACCAAATGATGCTGCGGACGCGGAGCCCTGGCGGCATCATTCCTCCCGAACTGTACCGGGCACTGGACAAGCTTTCCGATGATTATGGCAATGGCACGATGCGGGCTACCACCCGTCAGGGATTCCAACTGCACGGCATCCTCAAGAAAGACTTGAAGACCGTCATGTCAACCATCGTGCAGAATATGGGATCGACCCTGGGAGCCTGTGGCGACCTCAACCGCAACGTGATGGCACCGCCTGCGCCCTACGCCAATCGCCCCGAATATCAGTACGCGTGGGAATATGCCAACAACATTGCCGATCTGCTCACACCACAAACCGGAGCCTACTACGAGATCTGGCTGGATGGCGAGAAAGTGATCTCGGGTGAAGAGCACCCTGAGGTGGTGGCCGCGCGGCAGCAACAGAACGATCGTCTCCTATTCAGCGATGGCGAAGAACCCATCTACGGCACCCACTACATGCCTCGCAAGTTCAAGTGCTCCGTTACCGTACCGGGGGACAACTCCGTAGACTTATTCTCCCAGGACTTGTCGCTCGTGGTGGTGGTGGATGATCAAAAGCAACTGCTGGGCTTCAACGTCTATGCGGGCGGTGGGTTAGGCCGTACCCATAATAAAGAGGAAACCTTTGCCCGTGCCGCTGACCCCATCGGCTTTGTGGAGCAGCAAGATGTCTATCAGGCGGTGAAGGCGATTGTGGCCGTGCAGCGGGACTATGGCGATCGCCACAATCGCCGCCATGCCCGCCTCAAGTACCTGATCAACGACTGGGGGGTCGAGAAGTTCCGTACCTCCGTCGAAGAGTATTTCGGCAAAGCGTTCCATCCCCTCAAATCCTTGCCTGAGTTCAAGTATGAGGACTTCCTCGGCTGGCATGAACAAGGGGACGGCAAGCTGTTCCTGGGTATTTCTGTCGAAAATGGTCGGGTCAAGGATGACGGCGACTTCCGGCTGAAATCGGCATTGCGGCTGATCAACAAGCGCTATGCTTTGCCCATCCGCGTCACGCCCCACCAAAACATTCTGCTCTACGATATCGACCCAACGCAGAAAGCAGATCTGCAAGCCCTCCTGCACGATCATGGCGTGCAGCCTGTTGAAGCGCTGGATACCCTCGTCCGCTACTCGATGGCCTGCCCAGCGCTACCCACTTGCGGCCTCGCCATTACCGAATCGGAGCGGGCAATACCCGGCATCCTAGAGCGCATCCGCACCCTGCTGACCAAAGTGGGTTTGAAGGACGAGCATTTCGTCATTCGCATGACGGGGTGCCCCAACGGTTGCGCCCGCCCCTACCTAGCCGAACTGGGCTTTGTCGGACAATCACCAGAGTCCTATCAAATCTGGCTGGGCGCGGATCCCCACCAAACCCGGCTAGCGGAAATCTACGCCGATCGGGTGCATATCAACGACCTGGAGAACATGCTGGAGCCGTTGCTGATTTTCTTCAAGCGCGATCGCCAATCCAGCGAGAGCTTCGGGGACTTTTGCAATCGCGTCGGCCTAGAGAAACTCCGGCAGTTCTCCGCAGAATATCGCGCAGGGCTCGTCAGCAAATCCAATCGCGCCCGCCATCGTATCGGCGTCCACGATGCTCTCTACACTCGACTCAAAGAAGCCTCCAGCGAACAAGGGCTGTCGATGAGCGAAATTGTCGCCAGAGCGCTGGAAGCCTACCTGTCCTAGTGGATGGATGGGATAGTAGATGAGGGATGCATACATGAATCCGATCAAGTTAAGGCATAGCTTGAGCGGATTGCCGATCCTCCCTCATCTGCGTCCATCCGCGTTCATCTGCGTTAAATTCCCATCCCCCTAGCCTGCATAGCCAACCGGAGTTTGCGATGCAGATTCAGTTTCCCGAATCCTGGCCCAACACAGCTGCAGAGGCGATCGCCCTCCAGAAGACCCTTGCACCAGCCGTCATCACCGACGACCAACTGCCTACCCCCATCCGCTTGGTGGCTGGAGTCGATGCGGGGTACGAGGAAGCGGGACAAACCACCCGTGCTGCGGTCGTAGTACTATCGTTTCCCGACCTCACCCCCGTCGATGAGGCATTGGTGCGATGTCCCACCACGTTCCCCTACGTGCCGGGGTTGCTTTCCTTTCGGGAAGTACCTGCCGTCCTAGAAGCACTGGCTCAGCTCCAGACGGAACCCGACATCATCCTTTGCGATGGCCAGGGTATCGCCCACCCCCGCCGCTTAGGAATTGCCAGCCACCTGGGAGTGATTTGCGATCGCCCCACCATTGGCGTAGCTAAATCTCGACTCATCGGCACCCACGCCGAGCTAGCACCGGAAAAAGGCGCATGGGTACCGCTCATGGACAAAGGCGAGCGTATTGGCGCCGTTCTCCGCAGTCGCACGAATACTCGCCCCCTCTACATTTCTACGGGCCACAAGATTGCGTTGGAAACAGCAATCGATCTGGTGCTGCGCTGTACGCCCAAGTACCGTTTGCCTGAAACAACTCGCTATAGCGATCGCCTCGCCTCTTCCGGCACCAGACAATCCGCCTTGCAGCAAGCTCAACAAGGCGATCTGTTCAATCAGAATTAAACACAGCTTAGCGATTCGAATTAAACAAATAGGATCCTAAGGCAATTTCAATACCTTGTAGGATGCGTTAGTGCTAGCGTAACGCATCAATTTCTCTAGAAAGATGCAAGAGTTTTAGAGCAATTAACCACATATCTTTTGACATCGGTTGGAGTTTCACTTCGTTTAACCTCAACCCAAGGATATAGGGACGCTGGGTTGCATCATCGATAGCCTAGCCTACAGTGAAACGTTCAGAAACACTTTCGATTAGGGCTTTTCCGGATAGCACCAGAAAAGTTTTGAGAATTTAAATCCAATCGCGATCGCTACCTGTACCTATAAACAGAGTGAGGCACTCGAAGGGGGGGCTCCTTATTCGTTGATAAGCCCTCACTCTTTCTAAT
>JBCBSL010000356.1:0-6365 GCA_039819145.1 Cyanobacteria bacterium J06638_22 | reverse complement strand
CCTGAAGCGGATCGCGATGTTGCCAGCAACAGAGTGGATCAAGCCGAAGTGGCTGTGAGAACAGCCCAGCAGGATATCCGTTCGGCTGAGGTTGAAGTGCGCTCTGCCAATGCGCAAATCGGCGCGTCTGAGGCTCGGTTGGATGAAACCGCTGTCGATTTAGAAGACACCCAGCTGGTATCGCCCATTGATGGGATTGTGGCCTATATCAACATTCGCGAGGGGGAATATTGGGACAGCCAATATTTGGATAGAAGTAGCGCCCAGCGAGTAATTGAGACGGCTCCCATCGTGGTGATGGATCCAGCAACCTTTGAAGTGGAGTTAGAAATCCAAGCCGATGCGGCTGCGGGAATTCGTCCAGGGCAACGCGCCTATGTGGTCTTGGAAGAAGAAGTGAGTGCCGCCCAGGCGGCAGGAGCCACCAGCCAAACCCTGCTAGACATTGCCAGAGACCGGGGGACTGAAGGGTCGATTTTTTCCGTTAGTCCATCCCAAACCCCTGGAAGTCGGGGCACACAGGTTGTCGTCCGCAATCTGCGAGACGTCCGCAATCTTAGAGTAGGTGGGCGCGTCTATGCCTGGGTTGAAGTGGCCTCCCAAAATAATGCCGTTGTTGTTCCCCTGGGTGCCTTGTTATCCAGCGATCAGCAAATGTATGCCTTTGTCGTCAATTCAGCCGATGGCACGGTCCAACGTCGTCGCGTTACCCAAGGAATTGAAGGATTATCCGGCGTTGAAATTCTCTCAGGGGTTGAGCCGGGCGAACTCGTTGTCATCGAAGGCCAAAACCGTTTGGTTGATGGAACGCCCGTCGAGGTGATTAACCCGGAGACTGTTAATTAGGAGCAGACCCAGTGAAAACTGAAGATCCGACTATCCAGGCTCAGTTACCTGATGGTGCTGCAGACGCCCAAGGCTCTCAAGCTCCTGCCTGGATGACATTCTTTTTTACCCGCCAGATTTTTGCCATTCTGCTCTGCTTCCTATTGTTGATGGGGGGCCTAATGGGCTACATCTCCATGGTCAAGGAAGGTGAGCCCGACATTCGCATCGCTCGCGCCACCATCACAACCACATGGGGGGGAACCGATGCAGAAACGATCGAAAATCAAGTGACGGACAAGCTCGAAGAAAACATCAAAAGCCTTCAGGGGTTAGATGACTTCACCAGCGCCACGTTTAACTCGTTTTCCATCATTAACGTCGCCTTCAAAGCCGAAGCCCCTGTCGCCGAGTCCATTCAGGAACTGCGCGGCAAGGTTGATGACGCCGAGTCTGAGCTACCGCCCGAATCCACGGGGCGCGAGAAGCCCGACTTTCAACAAGTGTCTCAGCAAGACTCTCCGGTCCTCACCCTGGCTCTGACGGGGGAAGGGCTAGACGTTGCGATCCTCAGCAAGACGGCTGAAGCCTTACAAGAACGCTTGGAATCTGTTCAAAACGTTCGCGAAGTCAAGCTCGCGGGTCAGCGCGAGGAAGTGGTTCATGTCCAGATGATACCGAGTCGCCTGACCACCTTGGGGATTTCAGCCACCCAGGTGAGTAATGCGATTCAGGGCGGCAATACCGATTCTTCCTGGGATCTAGTGCGTGATGACGAGATTGGAGCCCAGGTTCGTCTGTATGGGCGGTTTCGCACCTTAGACGATCTGAGGAGTTTACCGGTTACTCGGCTCGATGAGAGTCGGGTCGTCCGTCTATCCGAAGTGGCGGATGTCTACCAGGGGTTAGAGCGGGAAACCAAGCGAGCCTTTTTGAGTTGGCAAGGGAGCGCGTTTGCGCCCTCCATCAATCTGGAAGTGGTCAAAGTTGCTGGGAGCGACACCATCCAAGTGGTTGAGGGTGCCTTAGTCGCGATGGAAGTCGCCCGCGAAGATCCGGAGATCTGGCCCTTCGGCATGGACTACAAAGTCCTCAACAATGACGCCGATTCGATTCAAGATGAGCTCAATAATCTGGGCAGTAATGTCCTTCAGGCGTCCCTGTGTGTTTTTGCCATTCTGTTTATTGCCTTGACCTGGCGCGAGGCGCTGATTGCGGGCTTAGCCATTCCCCTAACCTTCGCTGGGGTGATTTTTATCCTCTGGATGCTGGGCTATACCCTCAACACCATGGTGATGGTCGGGATGATCCTCGCTCTGGGGCTCTTGGTGGATGTGTTCATTCTGATGCTCGAAGGCATCCATGATGGCATCTTCTCCCAGGGGTTAAACTTTTCTCAGGCGGCGATCGCAACGGTCAGAACCTATGCGGGTCCAGCCTTCGCCGGGCAACTGACGACGATTCTGGCGATGGCTCCGTTGATGGCGATCGCCGGCACCATGGGCAAATTTATTCGCCTGATTCCAATCAGTGCGATTACCTGTCTGATTATGAGCTACGTGATTGCGCTCTTGGTCGTCGTTCCCCTTTCCAAATTCCTGCTCGGAAATCCGCGCGGTGGCGCCCATTCCCAAACCTTCGTCGATCGCCTCACCGAAGAGTTTTCCGAAAAGTTTGCGCAATGGAGTTTGCGGGTCACTGTCCCCAGTCGTCGTGTGGCACATTTGTGGACCGCCTGTACGATCGGCTTCTTTGTGTTCGCGATTCTTCTGTTTGGCCAGCTCTCAGGCACACTTTTCCCCGATAGTGACGGACTAAAGCTGAGCATCAATGTGGAACTGCCCCCAGCCGCCACCCTCGATCGCTCTGAGGAAGTCGCCAACCGCCTCGGGGAGGCGGTCCAAAACTACGCGGATCCGGACGGCGAGCCCGTGTTTGAAAGTGTGATCAAGCTGGTCGGCCAGCGTAGCAATCTGGTAGCTTCGAGTGAACTCAAACCCAGTAATGCCGATTACTTTGTGGGGTTATCGGCTCTATTTGTTGATCGAAATCAACGCGACAGAGACTCGTTTGAATACATCCCTGAGTTAAGGCAAGAACTCGAAGAAACGGTGCTTCGCGACTATCCAGGTGCTGTACTCGCCGTGCAGTACGAGCGCTCCGGGGGTGGCGATGACCCCATCCAAGTCGAACTCTATGGCGAAGACCTACAAACCTTGCGAGAGCTGTCCGGGCAGGTGCAGCAAGCCCTCCGAGAGATTCCCGGCACGATGGATGTACGAGACGATCTCGGCAACCTGCGACGGGATTACAGACTCGTCCCCAAACGCGAAGCCCTCGACTTTTATGGCATGACCCAAGACGATTTGGGCGGGCAGGGACGCTTCCTGATGACTGACAACGATGTGGGTGATTTTGCGATCGGAAGCGGCGAAGAAGATTTAGAAATTCGCCTGAGTACCCAGTGGCCATCGCAGCAGGGAGCCATTGGTGGTCCTTCCCGACTCGACGAGTTTGCCACCACCCGATTCATTACCCCCGAAGGTGAAGTTCTCCCCGCCGATGCGTTGTTAGAGCCTGTGGTAGCAACCGTTCCCCTATCGATCACCCATCGCAATACGGAGCGGAGTGTGACGGTGCTGGCCAAAGTTATCCCCGGCCAAGCCTATTTTGATGGCGAGATTTTAGCCCAACTTGGCCCCAAGCTAGATGCCATGCAGTACGACCCCAATGACGCCGACAATCCGGCTCGCTGGCCCAGGGGCTATAGCTATCGGTTTGGCGGCGACTCCGACACGAGCAGCGAAACCTTTGGTTCCGCCGGTCAAATGCTGGTGGTGGCGATCTTCCTGGTGTTCGCCGTGTTGGTTCTTCAGTTTGGCTCCTACACCCAGCCCATCATCATTATTCTGACCATTCCTTTTGCCCTGATTGGGACGATTTTTGGCTATTTCTTGCTCGATCTGCCGTTCTCGTTCCCAGGCGCCATCGGCATCATTGCCCTCACGGGGATTGTCGTCAACGATGCCATTGTTATGGTCGAAACCATGAACACGCGACGCAAGCAGGGCTTAGATGTACGCCATGCTGCCGCATTTGGAGCGAGCGATCGCCTACGTCCGATTCTGACTACCTCCATAACCACCGTGGTGGGTCTGCTTCCCTTAGCCCTAAGCGACCCCCAGTGGTATCCCCTTTGTATGGCGATCATTTTTGGCCTCATGTCAGCAACACTGATTGCCCTACTGGTTGTACCAGGTTTGTATTTGCAGCTGACTCCAGAGAAATCAAAAGTGTGAGGTGGGGCAAGACCACAAGCCTCACCTCACCTAATCCAAAACCCAGTACTTATTGTTTGAAAGCGCGGCATCGCCGCGCTTTCAAACAAATTGATTCGCGATCCTTACCACGGTGCCCAATCTTCCCAATCCAAGTTGAAGATCGAGGTATTAGGAAACGCTGTGGGGTTGCCGTTGGCCTGGAGGAGCTGTTGCAGGGCTAACAAATCGGGCTCTGGGCGGGGCAAGTCATCGACCAGCGTGTAGGGAAGTAGCTCCTCAGACAGGGCGAAGGAGGCAGTGGTTCCAGCCGCTGCACCCGAGGACCACTCGAAGGAATGCACCCGGTAGGCTGCTGCTGCACTGTAGCTCGCAGCAATGTTCTTGCCAGCCACCAGCAAGTTATCGACCTGCTGAGGAATCAAAGCTTGCAGCGGAATCTGGCCAGGATAGGCTCGCCCATGAGCCTGCCGCACGCCGGGGCGCTCGATGTTGCCGGGAGCCTCGGCGGGATAGTCGGCCATGCACGGGTGGAAGTCGATCGCATACTGGGCAATCCCCACCGAGTCGGGGAAGATGGTTGCGCGGGTACGGCGCTCAATATCATCGGCGGGGGTTTCGTTGAGGATTGCGGCCGTCGTATCCAAGCCCGCTAATCCCAACCACAGCGTTCGGTAGGCCTCTGGAGACAAGGTTTCGCGATAGTACTCATCCCGGAAATCGGCCCAAGAAATATCGATTTCGTTAATGGCAAAGCCTTGGGGATAGCCATAGGCAGGGCGTCCAACAATGCGACGCGACTCGCGGATATAGGGATACTTTGACAGACCATGTTCCGTGCCCATGGGAGCGTTAAATCCATAGAGGAAGCGATGATTCGGGTGGGGTTCCTTCACCCCTTCGCCCAACTGGGAATCCGTATCGTCCGCCACGATCCAGTAGAAGAAGCCTAGAGCCAACTCTTCTCCGGCCTGAAGGGTTTCCGTCCGCAAACCACCGAGCCAACCACCGGGATCCAGTTGTCCGGCCGCTTCGAGCTGGTCGTGGGTGAGGATCAAGTTATCCTGAGCCGTGCCGGGACGATAGTCGTTTCCCCAAACCCAGTTCTGCATGGAAATGTCGCCCGGTTTGGGCACGGAAACGCCGAACACGCGTTCCTCCGGTCGGGGTAAATCGCTCCAGATGCGGCGATAGGTGAACACCACATCCATATCCGCCAAGCGGGGATTGGGGTCATAGCCGTAGTAAGGGCGGTAGCGCTGATAGAAGGGCGGCTCTTCATAGACCTGCGGCTCAGCGGTGCGCTCCATGGCAAAGGTGTAGGTAAAGCCCTGGGTGCAGTAGAGGTCGCCCGTTTCGGTGGGAGATGATGGGTTGAGGGGCGATCGCGCGTCTAACCCCAACCGATAGGGCACCCCCGACAGTGCCACAATCTCTCCGGTTTCCGTGGCTTCAATCACATACCAAGGAGCTGGACTGGGCAGGTTGCCGTCCTCGTCGGGCTTGGGTACAAAGCGAATGGTGGTTTTGGAGAGGCGATCGCTATCTTCAAACCGATAGGCATCCTCAATGAACGCCGATAGCGGCTCGGTGTTGAGGGGTGACGTACCGGGGGCGGGGGAATGCTGAATCGCTGTTGCCGCCGTGATGATGGTGCCGTCCGCGTTGAATTCCAGATCCTTAATCACCGTCGAAGGGAACGCTCGCAGTTCGCCATCTCCTTCATCTTCCGCCTCTTCCAGCATCTCCCACAGCAGGTTGTGGGCATCGCTGGGAATGAAGCAAGTGGCACTCACCCAGCAGTCACCGGGATTGCGGATGCCGTACTTGTCTTGAATCCGCTGCCGAAAATCCAGGTAGCCCGCCGAGAAATAGAGCAGTTGCCGCTGCATCCGAGCTTCGTCGAGCGCCGAGGTTCCCTGGGAGGAAAGCTGCCCACCCACCCAGTCGGTCAACTCGGTCATGCAAACGGTGCGACCCATTTTCAGCGATTCATAGGCGGCACTAACACCAGAAATGCCACCACCCACGATTAAGATTTCGCATTCTTCAATCACATCGGGGGTGATGCCCAAATCGCCGACTTCATTCGATGGGATCCCATTGAATGGAACCTCTTCTGGGCTAGCTGTTTGGGCGATCGCCTGCACAGGCAACCCCAACTGACCCACGACCAATACGCTGCCTAAAAAGCTGGCAACACCCGAAACCCATTGCTTCTTCCGCATGAGAAAAATCCTGATACCTCAAACGTAAACGTTG
>JBCBSL010000355.1:0-6472 GCA_039819145.1 Cyanobacteria bacterium J06638_22 | reverse complement strand
TGCGCCCGCTGCGTTGCAGCGGGCGCAAGCAATATTGGGGGTTCTTCAACCGGATTTGACACAAGTTAAGTTTCGATATTAAAATTTTTGAGGTATTTTCAAATAGCCACTGGAACAGGCATCTATTCCTATCTATAGATGCATCGCCAACCTGTTATGACAAATGATCGGGAAAACTAGGTTGAAGCAAACGTTTGTAAGAGAACAATCTGTTGAGGAAAAAGAAATGGCCGCTCTCCTCTGTGGGTGTATTTGTGTTCTTTAATATATTTAACCTAGCTTTTAGGTCGTATTCGACCCCGCACAACATATCGGCTCGTTGGCCAGAGAGTAGTCGTAGTTTGAGAACCTGAAAGAGTTGACCTCCCCACTTTAGGCGTGGTTTCAGCCATCGGATCCGTTTATCCTGCAATCGAGTTGATGATTCGAAAATCGCCGCGATCAGGCATTTATCTCTCATCAGAGTGCTGACATTAAGCAGGACGCTGATGACCAAAATTGCTCTTTATCATTTCAGAATAGATATCTTGCACTGAGAGCGCAGAATCTTTTCTTCTCCCTTCTCAGGAGATGTCAGCCATACTGGTGCAGCAGGTGACGATCAAAGGTCTCAGCTTCTTCCTGAGACCGTTCAACAGCTAACGAAAAAAATGGAAAAGAAATTTGACATTTTGAGTCGAAATAGGAAAGTATAAATACGGTAGATGTATTGGGAAACCCTTCCGATTTCCTAATGCCCTCCGGTCAGAGTTCATTTGATACTCATGGCTACTGTCCTAAATTTGCTGTATCCCAGTTAGGCCGTCGCAGTGAATTCGCTCGAATCGTTTGGGTTCAACCCTCTATACTGACCGTAGCGATGACGAGCAATCTGGAAAAGCAGTGAGCGAAACGCAGTCTGGCTCAATCCTCAGGAGCTAGTTTGCTGGAAATGTGGTTCCCATTGCAGTTCCTTGCCAGTGTCGCCAGGGCTTTTGCAGATTGCCAGGCGCAACCCGTCTTCGTCATCCTCCGGAACGTTTGGGCTTGGGTTCAAGCATCGAGTTTCGTTTGTGATCAGGAAGCATTGAATGCAGCATATTGGTCTTCATCCCATGGGCTTAGTGTGCTGTACATCCACTGAATTTAGGTCGCGGCTGATTCCGCACAACGAGGTTTAATCGCTACATGAAATTTTCAATTGCGTCACTTTTTTCCAATTTTCAGGACGATAAGTTAGTTGCCCCCAAGGTTCTCGAGAAAAAGCTGGAATGTGAGGACGAGGACAGTATCCGTCGTCTCCATATTGCGCTGGATGCCTTAGAACGGATTGGGCTGCTGGTCAAAGAACGCGGCAAGTACAAGCGGGTGGCTGAAGATGATGTCGTCGAAGGAAAGCTGCGTTGCTCAAGCAAGGGCTTTTGCTTTGCCATCCAGGATGAGGAAGGCGCTGAAGATATCTACGTCCGCGAGAGTCAGCTCAATACTGCGTGGAATGGCGATCGCGTCCTAGTGCGGGTGACGAAGGAAGGCAGTCGGCGGCGCAGTCCCGAAGGCGAGGTGCGGATTATCCTAGAGCGCAGCAACAGCTCAGTACTGGCGCGGGTGAAAAAAGTAGAGGATGGCTCTTACCGTGCTGTCCCGCTGGACGATCGCCTATTGTTTGAGCTGGATTTGTCGCCTAGCGACGATCCCCCTATGGAGGATGCGATCGATCAGTTGGTGCATGTCGAAATTCTTCGCTATCCCCTAGGGCAGCACTTGCCGACTGGCCGGGTCGCCCAGGTGCTCGGGTTAAACGCCCAAGAAGCCTCGGATATCAATATTGTTTGCTGCAAGCATGACTTGCCTCGCCACTTTTCTGACGAGGTGATTGCTGCGGCCAAAGAGCTGCCGACCAAGCTCCGCAAGACCGACCTAAAAAAGCGGCTGGACTTGCGGGATATCTCTACCATCACCATTGATGGGCCAGATCATCCCCATAGTCCGGCGATCGATGATGCCATCAGTCTCGAGCAGTTGAAGGGCGATCGCTGGCGCTTGGGTATTCATATTGCGGATGTGTCGTACTATGTGACGCCGCGATCGCCCATCGACCAAGCAGCCCAGAAGCGAGGTACGTCCACTTTCTTAGGAGAAGTCGTCATCCCTATGCTGCCGGAGCAGTTACACAAAATCTGCTCGTTGCTGCCAGGAGACGATCGGCTCGCTATTTCCGTGCTCGTTACCCTCAACTCGGAGGGGGAAGTGCAGGAATACGAAATTCAGCCTAGCGTCATTCAGGTGAACCATGCCCTTGGCTATCAGCAAGCCCAGGCCATCATCAAGCGCGACCATCCGGAAGTGCCGACCGAATCTCCCTATCCGCTGCCATCCCTGGAGGAACTGGAAAACCTGAAACCCGTGTTCGACCTAGTCGATCAGTTATATGACATCAGCCAGGCCGTAAGCCAGCAACGCCAGCAGCGGGGAGCCTTCAACCTAAACCTACCCGAGAGTATCTTCCCCGAAGAACACAATCCCGAACTGGGCAAATTCCTCTCCAACCGATTCCAGTACGACGATGAAGGGGAACTGGGAGCTATGGTGGTGTCCTCTGTGTTGCCCGCTCGTAGCATCGTCACCGAGCTGATGCTGCTGGCTAACCAACTGATTGCCGATCACCTCAAAGCACTGCAGATTCCTGCCATCTATCGCCAACACCGCACCCCCGACCCCGAGGATGTGCAAGAGCTCGTGAAATTGGTCGCCAACATGGGCATCGACTATGCTCCCGAGACCGAGGATGAGGTGCATCCCCGCGACTACCAAAACCTGACCCGCCGCTTTACCGACTCGGAGTCTGAGCGGGTGCTGACCTATTTGTTGCTAGAAACCCTCAAGCCTGCAGTCTATAGCAGCACACCGGGAACCCACTTTGGGCTGGCGCTGGAAAATGCCTACACCCATTTCACCTCCCCCCTACGGCGATATCCCGATTTGCTCATCCATCGTCTGCTCCATACGGTCTTTGAGCATGGCCGCAACCGCAAGACCACCCGCTCGAAGGAAAAGGTCGATCTGCATAGCAGCTCTTGCCATGACACCATCAGTTGGACGGTTCTACCCCCTGACCTGCACGAAGAGTTGACCGAGTACTTCGATAATCTGGTGACCTACCTCACCGAACAAGAGCAGTTGGCTCAGGAAGCTGAGGATGACCTGGAAGGGTTGAAAAAAGCCGAATACATGCAGGAACGCACAGGCGAAACGTTCCACGGCATCATCACAGGGGTCCAATCCTACGGTTTCTTTGTTGAAATCGAAGAACTCCTGGTGGAAGGGTTGGTACATGTCAGCTCGCTGAAGGATGACTGGTACGAGTTCCGCTCCCGCCAGCAAAAGCTGGTTGGCCGCAAGAATCGGCAACAGTTCCGCCTGGGCGATCGCGTCGAAGTCCAAGTGAAGAGCGTCGATTACTATCGCCAGCAAATCGACTTGTTAGCGGTCGGTGGCGGCAGCGAAGCCACCGATGATGACGAGGATGATTTTGAGCCAGTCATTGACGAAGACACCGATAACGAAACCGATACCGACGACGATTCGGAAGATTAGGGAACGGCTTCGATAGCTCCTTTCCTCTTGGATTTAGGAAGGGGGCTATCGTTCTCAGGTAGTGCTTTTTAGTAAAGGACAGAGGAAATAGAGAGATGGCCAGACTCAGTGAGGCGCTCTCTGACCCAGCGATTGTATTCGTGGATGAATGTCCAGAGCGCACCAATATGGTTCTCTACCTTCTTCGAGAATGACAGCGTCTTTCTGACGAGTCGCGATACCCGCTGTCGCATCGTGTTGTTCAGCCGCTCGATGTAGCTGGTTAACCCACTCGCTTTGCCCACAGCGAAGTGGCGCTTGCTCGGAATGACCGTTTCATAGGCTCCCCAAGCGTCGGTGTAGACCTTGGCACATTGTCTGTAGACGGCCGGTAGTGACTGCCATAACTGCCGCGCCGATGTTCTGGAACGGTCGCCGATATGACAACCAATAATTTCTCGGGTATCGGCATCCATGGCGAGCCAGACCCACTGCTTATTGCCTTTGTTATCGACAAACGACCACAGCTCATCCATCTGTACCGTTAGTTTCCCCTTGGCCTTAGGGACGACGGACGCGGTTCGGGGCACTTGGGCATAAGCCTCGTTGACGTGCTCCTGGAGCCAGCTGTCTGAAACCTGCGCGACTCGGCTGATGCCCGCTAAAGGAATCTTCTCCAGTAACAGCCGGTTGACCAGACCCACGATGTCTTTGTCTTTGGGCTTCCATTGCGGGTCTTCGACGAACTGACGCCCGCAGTCTCGGCACTTGTAGTTTTGCTTGCCCCGGCGGGTTGTGCCGTTCTTTGAGATGTCGTGGGAGCCGCAGGTGGGGCAGGTCATTTCTATCGCCATCGCGCCTATGCCTCAGAACACAGTCGATAAGTTGTCTTTTTCTCTATCCTTTACATTAGTGGACTACCCCTTTCCCGTCATCGGCGCTCTACATAGCGCCGAAGTTCCTGGGCCATGCGCCGCATTCCCTGCAATTCATCCTTCCGGACAAAGGGCAGAAAAATTGCCACTAACCGTCCAGTAAAGCGCACTACGTGGGTATAACGCGTGCGATCGCCCCCCATGTCTTGTAACTCAAAGCTATGTTCACTGCGAAAGCCAGGCGCTGAGTAAATCCATTGCAGGCTGCTACCCGGCTGCACAAGCGTTACGAGGGGTTCGATTTCCGTTTCGGTTTCGCGGGGGGTGCGTTTCAGGGAGAGCCGGACGGCGGTATTTTCGCGAAAGGGCTGCGGGGGCGAGAGGTCATAGAGATAAGTGTTCCACCGCAACCATTCTTCTTTGCGAATGAGGGTTTGCCAAACCGTGCGGCGGGGCGCGCGAATTTCAATATCGGTATAGAGACTGGGCATATCACCGTAAATAGGTCGGACGTAGGGTCGCGTAGGGTCGCGAATTTCTAGGCAGAAATGGGGGGCAGATGTTTGACATAGATGCGATCGCAGCGCTCCGTTTCCACCCCGGTACTGGGGGAGTATCCGGTGGCTTCATAGAGCCGGATGGCCGCTTTTAGAACCGACGCCGTTTCCAGCCAAACTTGCCGATAGCCTTTTTGAGCAATAGTGCGTTCTAATTCACTCAGCAAAAACCGTCCCAAGCCCTGGCCCCGAGCTGTTGGGTGTAAATACATTTTGCGGATTTCGACTGCCTGTTCTCCTCGTTTGATGGGATAGAAGGCCGCTGTTCCCACTAGCTGCTGGGCTTGTTCGACCACCCAGAACTGTCCACCCGTTTGCTGATATGCCTCTTCCACATGCCACACATCCCAATCACTATCGTCGGGATCGCTCTCTAATCCATACTCGGCTAGCACTGTAGCGATCAGGTCGAAGGCGGGTTGGCGATCGCCCGGTTGCCAGTCTCGAATTTGAAAATCCCGATAATGCATTGTTGTGCCCACCCTTATTTTTCTCCCCGTCCAAGCAATCATCCCCATCATGCCAAAGATTCCTAAGGATACTTGAAAAGTCTTGGAAGGGTTGTTTATGTACCAAGGGATCTGGCTTTCCTGATTAGCTGTGGATGCGGGGTTCGGGGTGCAGGGTTGAGAGGATGGCGCTTTCTACCGTTGCCAGCTCTTCAAGGCGCTGGTTGACAACAGGGCGATCGAATTCCTGCGTTGCTAGCGTCCAGTAAATGCCATAGTGGCGCGCTTCGGAGGCCATCAACCCCCGGTAAAAGGCAGCGAGTTCGGGATCTGGGCAATGGGTGGCAAGGAGTCCTAGGCGTTCATGGCTGCGGGCTTCGATCAACCCAGAAACGAGCAATAGATCCAGCATCCGTTCCGGTTCATCCCGGCGTACTTCGGCTTTGAGCTTAGCGCCATAGGGAGGCGCAGACAGTGGAGCTAGAGGAACGTTGCGCCGCTCTAGCCATTGGTTCACCTGCTCGAAGTGTTCCAGCTCTTCCTGGGCGATCGCCGTCAATGCCTTGACCAGCGGACGATTGGATGGATAGCGAAACATCAGGTTGAGGGCAACGCTAGCGGCTTTGCGTTCGCAGTGGGAATGGTCGAGTAGAACCGTGTCGAGGTGGGCGATCGCCTGCTCTACCCAAGCCACAGACGTGGGTGATTGCAGGAACTTAATGGGTTTCGGCGTCAGGGTGGTCACAATAGCAGGTTAGTGATGGGTAGACGATTGGAATTGCTGAATAGAGCCTTGCTCTCATTCTATTCGGTGGTTTGTCAGGGTACGGCGATCGTCACTAAGTCCAGCCGAATCCGCATACCTAATATCAAGTCCGGTTAAATAGCCGCAAAACCCAACGATTGTTTGCGCCCGCTGCGCTGCAGCGGGCGCAAACAATCGTTGGGTTCTTCAACCGGATTTGATATAAGTCCGATTTCACTTGATATAATGGATAGACTACATGGGGCTGCCACGGTTTCGACGTGTTGGCGAACG
>JBCBSL010000354.1:0-6517 GCA_039819145.1 Cyanobacteria bacterium J06638_22 | reverse complement strand
GAATGATCATCGCGATCGTCCCATGCGTTGCCGAAAGGACTGATATTAGCGGCGACTATTCCAAATTTTTGAATAGTATCCATCGCTTTATTTTAATGGTTGTGTTTAACCTCCATCAGCGATGAAATAGACGACAGACCACCTCTCCGGTGATGTCATTGCGGAAAGAAACGCGAGTGCCATCAGGTCGTAGGAGGGTGCGATCGCGGCAGTCATACACCGCCATTGGAGGTGCTGTTCCATCCACGCTCACCCGCGCCCGATATTCCCAATAATTCTTGGCACTGCGGCGAATATCAAGGATGCAGACCTCATGGCCTTCGACGGTGCGGCAGTAAGCGGCTTGGGCGGCAGGGATGGCGAAGCTGAAACTCAGCCATCCACCCAGAAGCATAGCCAGAACCAGGCGGAAGGTCGATGGTCGGGGCGATCGCCCACCCAATGCCCTGTCTCTTTTTCGTCTGCCGATTAAGCAAAAATTATCAATCATAAACCTAATTTATATTTTTTAGATCTTCCCATCCGCAAAAATTATGAATAAGCTGAAAGCAGATTGAGTTTAGGAACGATTCATGTCAGACCAACTAGAACTGATCGATTTCCCCTGCTCGAGTGCTATCAGCTCTGTGCCCCAAATAAAACCGTTGGGTGGTGGGGTTGATTGGCTATTGCCGCTGCGAACATGGCTCAATGGTCTCACGTTCAAGCGTCCGGCGATCGCCCATCGAGTGTGTCAGCTAATTCCCACCCAGTGCCCCTTTGCGCGTGATATTCGTGTCTTGGGCAAACGGGTGCTGCGGATCCCACCGCTGTGCAAGCTCAACCCCCTGTATGAAGAAGTGGTTGGCCTGCGCTTTCGTGCCCTCTGCTATCTGGCCGATGAGTGTGGCGAAGATGTTAGCGCTTATATTTGATAGCGGTTCTGATGGCAACAGATTCAGGGACATTTGCAGGATGGAGGATGTGGTACGCTTTTTGCCATCGCATCGCAGGGATGGAGATTCAAAATGGCAAAATTGCGTATCGGACTGTTGTTTGGCGGGTGTTCTGGGGAACATGAAGTGTCACTGCGGTCGGCTCAGGCGATCGCAGAAGCCCTCCAACAAAACTCCGATAAATACAATCTCTATCCCATCTATATTCATAAAGATGGCCGCTGGCAGGCGGGTGACCTGGCCGAAAAGGTGCTGGCAGAGGCTACACCTCCCGCTCTGATGAGCGCTGAGAGTGATGCGGCTAGTGCAACCAACCCGTCGGGAGAACTGGCTACGACACAAAATAAGGTGCTAGAACGCTTGCGCTCGTCGGCTTCGATTGAAGGGGTAGATGTTTGGTTCCCCGTGCTCCATGGCCCTAACGGCGAGGATGGCACCATTCAGGGAATGTTGAAGCTGATGCAGGCTCCATTCGTGGGCTCTGGCGTGTTGGGTTCGGCCATGGGCATGGATAAGCTAGCGATGAAGATGGCCTTTGCCCAGGTGGGTTTGCCCCAGGTGAAGTATTTGCCTGTTTTGCGCCACGAGGTTTGGTCTAATCCCTGCGTGTTTCCTAAACTGTGCGATCGCATCGAAGAAGAACTCGGCTATCCCTGCTTCGTCAAGCCCGCCAACCTGGGTTCCTCGGTGGGTATCTCCAAGGCTAGCACCCGCGCTGAGTTAGAAACGGCACTGGACAATGCCGCTAGCTACGATCGCCGCCTCATCGTCGAAGCGGGCATCTCCAATCCTCGGGAAGTGGAATGCGCGGTTTTGGGCAACGATCAGCCCAAAGCCTCAGTTGTGGGTGAGATCAGCTTCCAGGGCGATTTCTACGACTACGAAACGAAATACACCGAGGGGATGGCCGACCTCACTATTCCTGCTGATTTACCCGCTGAGGTGGCTCAATCCATTCAAGATATGGCCGTGCGAGCATTTCTGGCAGTAGATGCTGCTGGACTGTCGCGGGTCGATTTCTTCGTGGAATCGACAGGCAAGGTTTACATCAATGAAATCAACACCATGCCGGGATTCACTACCACCAGCATGTATCCCCGCCTTTGGGCTGCGTCTGGTGTATCGTTCTCCGAACTGGTCGATCGCTTGGTGCAACTGGCACTAGAAGAAAGATAAAAGGTTCTCTTTCTAGCAATGCCCTCCCTAGAAATTGCACCACGGAGGCACAGAGGACACAGAGGGTTATTCTCCGTGCTCTCTGCGTCTCTGTGGTTTTGATCCCTCTTATCGCTTGGAGTCGTGGCCTGGAGTAGAGGTTTGGCTGCGGCTACGACGGTGACTGTTGAAGCGCGCCAATTTGCGAGTGCTAGTGGTATTGCCCGATGTGAGTTCGTCCTGTAAGCGTCCCAGGGTTGCTTCTTCCATCATCAGATCAGCAGAGCATGGAGCCGATGCCACCATTGCTTTTGCCGATCGCAGGCTGTTCTGGGCAGCCTCGAAGTCACCTTGATCCATCAGGCGAATGGTTTCTTCCTGGGCGCGTGCCGACATCAGCAGCGCGACCTGTTGCTGCACCGCTTCGTTTGGCGGGAACTCAGACAGTTGTGCGGCGTCCACCACAGGCAAGGTCAATGTCGCGTAGGCTTCTTGTCGTCCCTGAACCTCTGGATCGTTCCAGGCAAGGCGAATGCGGCAGAGATCCGTGAGTGCAGATTGGGGCGGCACTTTCAGCCGCACAACCACCGAAATGGAATTACCTGCCACTAGGTTAGGGAGCTTCAGCCGTCCGGTCGTGGTTTTGTCGAGATTGTTCAGGATATCTACGACAGTGACGCCATTCCTTGGCTCAACGCCCAGGCTGACGGTGTGCCCTACAGTGGCCATCAAGCCTCGCAGCTCGGACTGGAAAAAGTCAGGTAGCTGCTCTGGCGACTCGATGTGGTAGAAGTTGCCATCGCCGCTCCGAGCCATGGCTTCCATCAGATCTTCGCCGTAGTTGTCGCCCATGCCCATGGTGCTGGTGCTGATGCCTCGCTGGGTTAGCCCATGAACATCGCTGGCGATCGCATCTGGATTGGTTTCGCCTACATTGGCCAACCCGTCAGAGAGCACCAAAATCCGATTCAACCACTCAGGCTTCAGTCCATGACCCACCTGAATGCCGCCTTCCAGCCAACCCGCGTGGAGTGCGGTGGAACTGCCGGGGCGCAAGGATTCTAGTTTTTGAATAATGCTGTCTTTGTCTGTGGCCAGGGTGTTGGGTATCAGGGTTTTGATCGAGGAATCGAAGGCAACCACACTGACGCGATCGCTCGGTTGGAGTTGCTGCACCGCATAGATGGCTGCTTGCCGCGCATACTCAATCTTTTTGCCCGACATCGACCCGGATCGGTCGATCACCAGACCCAGGTTGAGGGGTGGGCGATCGCCCGTCATTTCCAAGGCTGGCGGCACAATCCGAATCAGCAGATCCAGCGTTGTTTCTTGGTTCTGAGCCAGGGCAGCTCGTAGCGGAAGCAGTTCGATGGTGGGGGATGTGGGGGTTGTCATAGGCTAGATCTCCAGGAACGTAAGGTATGAATGAGTGTTTCGAGTTTTTGGGTGATGAGCTGATGCAGTCGGGCTTGCTCATGGGGACTTTTGGGCACCTGAAAGTCGTCGCGAAGATGCAACTCCAGCCCTGGCATCACTTCGACCCGCAACCAATTTGATGACTCGGACTCAGCATCGATGGGTTGGGGCGATCGCACCGCTTCACGGGCTCTTCTCGGAGCTGAGCGTGCTGCCGGGTTTGGTGCTGCCGGGGCAGGTAAGGGGACATCCGATGGGCGGGTTTGTCGAGATTTGATTTGGTTTAGGTAGGCCAGGGCTGGATTGGCCGCTTCTACCGTAAGCTGCACGCCTCCCTGAAGCAGGGCTTCCAGTTCGGCATTTGCCTTGACGCTGGAAATCGGGGCGATCGCCGTGGAACTATACCCTTCCGTCAGCAGTCGCCGAATCACGAGCAGTTGCAGGAGATGCCGATAGGTATAACGGGCTTCGCGCCCCTGGCGTAGCGGTTTATCCATCAAACCTTGGCTCGCGTAATACCGCACCAACCGAGGGTTAATATCCTCCGCCTCGCTCCCACGTTGATCCTCCTGAGACAAATTTGGTAGGAACTGTGGAAGTAGTTGGTTCGCTGTTTCGACAAAGTCATCCAGCGACCACTGCGGGTTAGTTTGAGCAAGTACCTGTAAATCAGTCATGTCCACATCCTAACGCTGACAATTCTGGCTGTCAATATCAAAGTATTCTGCAATCTTGAAATGAGGAATGCAGATGGACGCAGATGGGTTCGGTGGATGTGGGTCGGAGGAGGAAAGTTGAGCTTTCAGGTGGTTTCTCGACAAGGATATACCTGCTAGCTTCGACTGCGCTCAGCCAGCGAGTCGTTACGTGCGCCCTGAGCGTAGTCGAAGGGCATTGGTCTTAAAGGGTAAATTCTTTTCTGGAATTCTCCTAACAACAGAGGCATCTGCAATGCGTTTGCGGGGGCGTGAATAGTGGAGTCGAGAGATGGCTGTGCGTCTTAGCCTATCGACGGCTTGCCCATTCACGTTAAGATTGGGGATGATGTTTCGAGCAACACAGGCAACGTGACAGTCAAGCCAGAGTGGTTACGGGTAAAAGCCCCGCAAATGCAGCGGGTCGGCAATGTGAAAGGGATTTTGCGCGACCTGGGGTTGAATACAGTGTGTGAAGAGGCCTCCTGCCCCAACATTGGTGAGTGCTTCAATGCTGGAACGGCCACCTTTTTGATCATGGGGCCAGCCTGCACCCGCGCCTGTCCCTATTGCGATATCGACTTTGAGAAAAAGCCCAAGGCGCTCGACCCCACCGAACCTGATCGCCTTGCCGAAGCCGTGCGCCGCATGAACTTAAATCATGTGGTGATCACCTCTGTGAACCGGGATGATTTGCCCGATGGCGGTGCTGCGCAGTTTGCCCGGTGCATTGCGGCGGTCCGTCAGGTCTCGCCCAAGACCACCATTGAGGTGTTGATTCCTGATCTGTGCGGTAACTGGGATGCCCTGGCAGCAATCCTGGCGGCAGAACCGGAAGTGCTCAACCACAACACCGAAACGATACCCCGACTCTATCGTCGTGTACGTCCGCAAGGGTCCTATGAGCGATCGCTCGAATTGCTGCGGCGTACCCGCGAGTTGGCTCCCTGGGTCTACACCAAGTCGGGCATCATGGCGGGCTTGGGCGAAACCCACGAAGAGGTAATCGAGGTAATGCAGGGCTTGCGTGCCGTGGATTGCGACATCCTCACCATTGGGCAGTACCTCCAACCCAGTGCTAAGCACTTGGGGGTCAACGATTTTGTCACGCCCGAGCAATTTGATGCATGGCGGGAAGCGGGAGAAGCGATGGGCTTTTTGCAGGTGATATCTTCACCGCTAACCCGCAGCTCTTACCATGCCGAGCAGGTGCGCGGCTTGATGGAACGCTTTCCTCGCTCCAAGGGCTAGGCAATACCAGGCGATCGCCCCGACAAACCACTCCAGGAAAACCAAAAGATTCCTGGGAAAACGGGCGATCGCCCATTGCGATGCGCTACCATCCCAAAAATGCTTTGGTAAACAGACGAACCCTTGCCCCCGCCTATGGAGCAAACGCATTTACCCACCGAGGTTATTCTCAGCCATCCCCAGCAGACCCTCGCTCGCCTGACCCTGGATTGGAATCCGCAACCGGGGGCACTGCTGGAGGTGGAAGGCACAACCTACAAGGTGCTGGAGCGTCGTCACCGCTATCACCTGAAAGCTGGACGCTACCAACTCCACAAAATTTCGTTGTATGTCCAAATCGCACCACGAGCGGCTGAAAGCAGCCTGGTGGATGGCTGCTGGGTCATTGGCGACGCCACCTGCCAATACAACGCCCACTCCGAACTCCTTCGCTGCACCGTCAACCCTGACGGCCCCTGTACCGATTGCCGAGATTATGCTCCGTGGGAGCGATCGCCCTCAGAATGAAGTAGCCTCTCTACTCAAGCAATGATGGGTCACCACCTACAGGATTAAAGGCTCAATTTTTGCCTGAACCTCTGCAAGTAAGCTTTCTGGAACAGCCTCGACAAACTGAACATTGCGGACGCTCCAGTCCAGACACTTGATCTGGTCAGCAAGAATTACCCCTTGAATCTGTAGCTCAGGCGATAGGAGAACTTCAAAAGGATATCCCTTTTGTTGTCTGGTAATAGGCATAAACAGCGCCAGAGAGCTTTTGGCATTGTAACCACGAGGCGAAAGGACAAACGCAGGTCGGCGTCCTCGCTGTTCATGTCCTTTCGTCGGATCGAAATTTAGGTAGACGATGTGCCCTCGATCGGGAATATAGGGATCGGTTGAAGTTACCAAGCTTCATTCCCCATGGAAACTCCACTTTCCACCTCCGAATGCAAGTTTTCTGGTGTGATGCCAGCAACTAATTCTTCCAGAGAATAGCGCTTGCGAAGTTTAGGTTTGAGTACCAAATTCCCGTCGATCACTACAAGATCAACCTCAGCTCCTTCAGTTAGCTGAATCTCTCTG
>JBCBSL010000353.1:0-6521 GCA_039819145.1 Cyanobacteria bacterium J06638_22 | reverse complement strand
TGACTTTCCTGGTGTCCCAATGGCTTTCCTCGTGGAAATAAGTCTTCAAGATAGGGTAAGACCTGGGTGCATCCCAATTTTGTCGCCCTCACCCTAAATCCCTCTCCCAGAGCGGGAGAGGGACTTTGAATTCGACTCCCCTTCTCCCGCTCTGGGAGAAGGGGCTGGGGGATGAGGGGCAACTTGCAAAACTGGGATGCACTCGTAAGGCCTATGGTTTGCACTATAGGTTTTGTAGAGTGCGATCGGGTATTAAATGGAATTAGGAACTCAGTGTGATTGGGATAAGTAAACAATCCACTTTCCTGAAACATGACGTCATCATTGACCTGACATCATTGAACTGATATGGAAACTGCTCAAGAGTTCACTGCCCAGGCTGAGTCATCCAACCAACCGCCTGTTTTGGTGGTGATGGTGAATTACAAGTCTGCAAATTTAGCGGTTGAAAGCCTCAAGTCATTAGCTGATGAATGGAAAAACTACCCCACCTTGCGTGTGGCGATCGTCGATAACGATTCGGGAGATGGGTCACTGGAAACGCTGCAAACAGCTATTCTCCAAAATCAATGGCAGGAATGGGTGACGTTATTACCGTCCAAAATGAATGGTGGCTACGCCTATGGGAACAACTATGCGATTCGTCCGGCGCTGGCGTCTGATCAGCCACCAGCCTACTTTATGCTGCTGAACCCTGATACGCGCATTTACCCCGGTGCCATTCCAGCGCTGGTAGATTTTATGGAGGCTCATCCGAAGGCTGGGTTGGCAGGAAGTTGCCTAGAAGAAGCCGATGGTTCGACCTTTGGGATTGCTTTTCGTTTCCCATCTCTCCTCAGTGAATTGGATTCAGGATTGCGGCTGGGCGTTATCTCCAGCGTTTTGAAGAATTGGATTATCCCGCAACCGATGTCGGATGAGATCGAAGAAGTTGATTGGCTCCCTGGAGCGAGTTTGCTGATCCGGCGAGAGGTGTTTGAAACCATTGGGTTGATGGATGAAGACTATTTCCTGTACTACGAGGAAACGGACTTCTGTCTACAAGCCCAACGGGCGGGCTGGTCTTGCTGGTATGTGCCCACGAGCCGTGTGATGCATATTGCTGGACAAAGTACCGGAGTCACGGTTCGAACCGATAAGCCCAAACGGCTTCCTGACTATTGGTTTGAGTCTAGACGCCGCTATTTCATCAAGAACCATGGTTGGCTGTACACCGCCTTAACGGATTGGGTGTGGATTCACTCCTTCGTCCTTTGGCGGATGCGACGGGTCATCCAGCGGAAGCCCGACACGGATCCGCCAAAGCTCCTTTGGGATTTTATCCGCAACAGTGTGCTCGTTGGTCGTTCGATGAAGGCGAAAGGGTCATAGGGGCTGTTATCAATTAGGTGTCAAAGTCCTTCCACAGAAGCGTTTACAACCCCTAGCTCATGTTGTTGGGGCGGGCGCGTAAACACTTATCCTGCCAGGCTTCTATCATCAATTGATGACGCGCCCTAGCACCGGATGCATTTGCAGCGATGCTGGGGGATTGCAGAGGCTCAATCGGCGATCGCCGCTTTCAGGCTACGGCAAAATCCTGCCAGGGCTTCTAACCCTTGGTGGGCTTCGCCTTCGGCTAGGCGTTTGACAAATGCGCTGCCCACAATCACACCATCGGCGCCCCATTCCATAATTTGCTTGGCCTGCTTTGGTTCTGAGATGCCAAAGCCAATGCCGATAGGTTTGTCGGTTACTTGCTGAAGTTCGATCAGTAAGTCCTGCACGCGAGCCTCAATGGTATTGCGGATTCCGGTGACGCCTGTGACGCTCACCAGATAGATGAAGCCCTGGCAGCGCTGAGCGATCGCCAGTAACCGTTCCTTCGGTGTGGTTGGCGCAACCAGCAGCGTCACCTCAATGCCTGCGGCTTCGGCCTGGGGGAGCAGCACATCCATTTCTTCCAGCGGCAAGTCGGGAACCACCAGTCCCTTGACGCCTACTGCTGCGACCTCCTGCAAGAAAGTTTGAATGCCCCGATTCAGGATGGGGTTGTAGTAGGTGAACAGGATGATGGGTGTGTTGAGGGTTGGAATGACGGATTTGAGCATCGTGAGCACATCCTCCAGACGGGTGCCCCGTTCTAGGGCTCGCGTTGCAGCTGCCTGGATGACAGGGCCATCGGCTAAGGGATCCGAGTAAGGTACCCCCAGCTCAATCAGATCGGCACCATTGCGATCGAGCAAAGCCAAGGCTTTTGCAGTGGTTTCTAGATCTGGATCGCCAGCAGTAATGAAGGGAATCAGAGCACATTCGCCGCGATCGCGCAGTGCATTCATTCTGGCTGAAACTGAAATTGTTGAAGCGGAACCCATCATCCCTCGCTATCCTTTCCGTCCCCTGCGGCTAGTTTTTCTTCTGCCTGCTTTTCTTGCTTCTCTTGCTCCAGTTCTGCTTGCAACTGCGCCAACTCCTCCGGTGACATTTCATCTAGGCGCTTTTGCAAAACAGCATCCTCATAGTCCTGCAACTGTTGGTGGTAGGTCATGTTATGAGTCACGACGCGGAAAAGGTACGTCGCCGTCCACCCGACAAGCGCAACCACTAACAGGAGCTGGGTCCAAATTCCGGCGTTGATCGTATCTACACCTACAAACTGAAACAGGAGGTACACCAGACCCCCTGCCACAAAAACACCAAAACCAATTCCGAGAGCATCAATGCGTCGCATCGCAACACCGCATACTCCAAGCGAACAACCTAAATGAGTTTATACCAATTCGCTCAGCATCCACTACTACCTATTCTTGAAGCTCTCGCAGCGCCAGGTTTCAAAAAACTCAGCAGGGTCAGGGTTGAGCGAATAATTTAGGTTGGCACTGAGCTTCGCTAGCTTGAAATCTGTCGCTTCTTGGGACGTGCGTTAATTAACGGCCCCAACAAGAGCAGCCCAGGGAAGAAGAAAAATACAAAGAAGTAGGCCAGTAGCCGCTCAATGGAACCAGCGGTGTGAAACCGATTTTGCAAGTAGAAGTAAATCAGTGCCGGAATGACGACGAGGTAAGCGCCGCCGAGAGCTGCATAGAGAAGGGGAACCAGGGGAAGAGTCATAACGCCAAGGTTAAGGGTGATGTTCAAGTGGCTATGGGAAGGGGATCCCATACCACTACATTGCTTTGCTTTTGATTGTATCGTCTTGTGGAAAGTCCTCGGAACCCCTAATGATTTGAGTTTCTATGGGGGAGAGATTGATTTTTCCAAAGTGGCCAACTATAGCGCTATGCGCATGAGTTAAGTACGGTTGTGTGTGGGCGCGCCGCGCCCATACACAACCATTTTTGTGCTTGATGCGGTTGCATACCGCTATATCTCTGTCCATCGGTTGAGTTCAGAGGAAAAAACGAAAACCCTTGACTGTTCGCTGGCACAGATATTCCTGCGCTTGCCAAAATCAAGGGTTTTAGGACTGTTCTAATGGTTCGTCCCGTGCTCAGATCAGTCGGTTTCAAAGCGAACGCGACGGGTGATCATAATGAGGCCGTCTTCGCGGATGATAATGCCGGAAATCCAACGCTGCTCTGGAAGGGCGGGAGCGCGTCCGACCTTGAAGATGCCTCCAGCGGGCAGCAGATCCAGATCTAGGGGGGCTTCTGCCAAGTAGCCATCCACGGTCACGGGTTCATCCAAGGCCGTCCCCAGAAGTTGGCGATCGCCCAACGGTTCTGTCACGATCGCATCAAAGGCAAAGGATTGCCCAATCAGCACTTGCTCAGGCAATTGTACATTGACCTCAGGAGGGTTCTCACCGGAGGTGACCCGGTTATCTTCTGCCAGTGTGGTTTGCTCGACGATCTGGCCATTTAGGTACCGCTGGCGCGATCGCAGCGTTGAGTCTAATTGCAACGTCCGCCCATTAAAACTCTGTGTGCCAGTGACCTGGGTCGTTGTTTCAGTAACAATTGCCTCTCCATCCTGCTCCCAACTGTTGACTTGGGTGGTGTAGGTCAAATCGTCATAGCGCTCCCAGAAGCGCTCTAACGCCTCTTCGAGAGAGTCATAGGTCAATCCGTCCGAGTGGACAAAGTCCCGGCTGATGTATTCCATCACAACTTCCAGATTTTCGGCACTGGCGGCTTGGTCGACTGCAGTAATGGCATTCTGGATCTCGCTGGGCACGGAGTCAGCGGCGTCCTGCGCGACAGCGGGGAGTTCATTGACCAGAGTTGCGGTCAATATAAGGGGCAGGGCAGCCATCGCCCGCTTCCCGTAGTACCCCAGTCGGGCTGCAAGTTGTTTCATGGAAGTTCCGAATGTCGGCTGTAATCGAACCATAGCAGTGATAGGCTGAGAACCAGTAAGCGTAGGACTCTACTAGGGTAATCGGGTACGGTTAAAACCGCCACTATGCCTTGTTCACTTGAGCGATGTTAGCTGAGTGTCTGTCAGCTTAATAACACTGTCATGATGTTCAGCAACGTCATGATGCCAGCATTCGGGCATCGCCATAATAGGGCAATGCAAGTCAACGTAGGTTCCGTTCAGGCTCACCGCCGCACGATATGACAGAAACGACGCCAAAACAGACACCACCCAAACTGCTGATTGCCGCCAGCGGCACTGGAGGGCATTTGTTTCCAGCGATCGCCACTGCTGAAGCCTTGCCCGACTTGGCTATCGAATGGTTAGGGGTGCCTGATCGCTTGGAAACCAAGCTAGTGCCTGAGCAATATTCCTTCCACACCATCCAGGTCACCGGCTTTCAGGGCAGGCCAGGATTAGGCACGCTCAAAACGTTGATCCGGCTTGTTGGGGCGATTGGCCAGGTGCGCCGTCTGCTGAAATCTGGCCAATTTGATGGAGTCTTCACCACCGGGGGATATATCGCCGCCCCCGCCATTTTGGCGGCGCGATCGCTCGGCTTGCCTGCTATCTTGCATGAATCCAACGCACTGCCTGGTAAGGTTACACGTCTTCTCAGCCCCCGTTGTACCACCGTTGCTCTAGGCTTTTCTGCGGCAGCTAAATATTTACCCCGCGCCAAGACGGTCACGGTCGGAACGCCCGTTCGAGAAACGTTTCTTCAGCATCCTGAAGTCTTACCGCCTTTAGAGTTACCCGTTCCCACGAATGTGCCCTTGCTGGTGGTCATTGGCGGTAGCCAAGGAGCGGTTGCAGTCAATCAACTGGTGCGGCAATGTGCTCCTGCTTGGATTGAGGCAGGCATTTGGATCGTGCATCTGACGGGGGACAATGACTCCGATGTGGATACCTACAGCCATCCCCACTACATTGCGTTGCCCTTTTTTGAAAACATGGCGGCACTGTTGCGACGGGCGACCGTTGCGGTCAGTCGAGCGGGAGCTGGAACCCTGACGGAGTTGGCGATCGCCCATCTTCCTTCTGTCTTAATTCCCTATCCCTACGCTGCCGAAGATCATCAGACGCACAATGCCAGGATTTTTGAAGCCGCAGGAGCTGCTTGTTTGTGTCAGCAGAAAGATCTGACCGCTGAGCGGCTTCAAGCTGTAGTCTTGGACTTGCTGGATCCAGCGGTTCTTGCAGCGGCTAAGACAGCGGTTGCCCAACTAGCCGTCTCCAACAGCGCGACTCAACTGGCCGATTTAATTCGCCTCACTCTTCCTGCTCCAGCCACGGGTTCGTCTGAAGCTATGCCTTCGTCCCTTTAGGGCTGACATATCTTTTTGGAAGGTGGAGAACGCGTCTGCCAAATCCTCAACGAGCTGAGGCAGGAGTTCGCTATTTCACAACAGCCCTGATTTTTACGGAGCCTTGACGGGTAAGGGGATCAGTGTGTGGATAACGTGTTGGGCGATCGCGACTGTAAAGAATAGTGGCAGGGCAATTGCTTCAACTCAAACATTACCTATGATTGATATAAGGTTAAATACCATATTTAAGCCTTAACCCGTTACCTCTACCGTTCGCTACAAGACCGATCGATTCTTTTTGATTAACGCTGCATTCATCAAAACGTTCGTCAGTGGTAAGCAACAAAATACCCTCTCGAAACTGTTTCGTTTGATACGTTCAGTCCAAATATTTGAAAATAGTTTACGAGGTCAGGCTCATGAAAGCACTAGTATCTGTAAACCGTGCGCTGCAATATCTTTGGGAAGGTGCATTCCGCATTTTTACTCCCAATCGCGATGAAGTTCCTGCTATTGGTGTTCAACCCTACACGGGTGAAGGAAATACCAAAGTTCTAAAAGAATAGGTTCGCTCACGGATGACAACCGATTCTCCGCAACAACTAAATATCTAGACCTTACAGAATAAGACAATTGCAGAATAGGCACGGCTTACACCGTGCCTATTCTTATAGGGCACGACTGTCAGTTGGCTCTGGTTGATGCATAATGTGAGTCTGGGATCATTCCCTAGCGACTAAAGTCGCGGCTATCCGAACGAAGTTCGCCGTTGCGGACTGCAAAAGTTCGTAGTTTGAGCGTCCATGCAAGCGTGCGATATAGCAATCCCAAATGAAGTATGAACAGTGTGCGGCCTCAGGCCGCACACTGTTC
>JBCBSL010000352.1:0-6540 GCA_039819145.1 Cyanobacteria bacterium J06638_22 | reverse complement strand
GGAAGAAATTAGCGATCTAAAGAAACGATTATCTATAAAAAATTTAGTTATAAAAAAGAATGAAAAAAATTATCTAGAAAAGAAACTCAAAGATCTGGAAAAGCAATTGAAGTTCCTGCCATTACATCACTTTTTAGAACAGGGAATGTTCTTAATCTTGATGGATGGACTGGATGAAGTTCCAACTGATACACTTCGACGCAATGTGCAAGCTCAAGTCAAGCAAGTTTCTAAGAAGTATTCTAATGATAATCGATTTATCTTAACTTGCCGTACTCAAGTTATGGAGGTAATTCCAGATGGATTTACCTCGGTGGAAGTAGCAGATTTCACCTCAGAACAAGTCAGACAATTTGTTAGGAATTGGTTCACGGCAAACGGACAGTCTGTAACTGAAGCTTATAAGCAATGGGACAAAATTCAGCTAACTATAACTAATCAGTCTGATTTGGAAGAACTAACAAAAACTCCAGTGCTACTGAGCTTGATTTGTTTGGTTTTGCAAGACCAGGGCGAAATGCCGATGAATAGAACCTGGCTTTATAGCAAAGGAATCAAATTACTGTTAGGCCGTTGGAATAAAGAGAAAAATATTGAAGGATGGAAATTTGGAACTGAAGCATATCGTCAGTTGAGGATTGAAGATAAAGAGACATTGCTGATTGAAATTGCAGCCCGTAAATTTGAAGATCCGAAGAATTTTGTCCTCTTTGAGCAAGATGAGTTGGCAAAACAAATCGCTCAAAAGTTACGGTTGGCTAATATACAAGAAGGCATTGCTGTGCTGAAGGCAATCGAAGCTCAACATGGCTTGTTGATTGAAAGAGCCGATGAACTGTGGTCATTCTCTCACCTCACTTTTCAGGAATACTTTACTGTTCAGTGGCTTACTCGGTTACCCTCCCAACAACTAACTGAAAAGATTGCCAATCAGCAGTGGCAAAAGGTTGTAGAGCAGCTCGTGAAATCGCAACAACCTGCCGACCGGTTACTCCGCCTAATTAAACAGGCGATTGACCAATCAATAGCACAAGATCCCTTCATTCAAACCTTTTTAGGTTGGTTACTGCAAAAGTCGGGTTCGCTCCGAACTAACTACAAAGCTGCGACAATTCGAGCCTTCTATCTCCCTCCTGTTCTCCCCCGTGCCCTTGACCGTGCCCTCGCCCTTGACCGTGCCCTCGCCCTCGCCCTTGCCCACGATCCTACTCTCGCCCTTGACCAGGCGCTCAACCACGCCCTCACCCTAGACCTTTCCCGCGACCGCGACCTTTCTCGTGCCCGGGACCTCGATCGCGCTCTCGACTGCGCCCTTTCCCGGGATTTCGACCGCACTCTCGCCCTCGATCTTGCCCTCGACCTTTCCCTTTCCCTTTCCCACGACCTTTCTCGTGCCCACAGCCACGCCCTCGCCCTCGACCGCGCTCGCGCCCTCGATCGTGCCCTCGATCTCACTCGCGCCCTCAGCTCCAGCTGTGATCAAGTCCTATCATTTGATCTAGTTTTTCATCTAAAGCAATTTAAGGATGATCTACAAAAAACCATTCGAACAGAAGAGACTCAACGCTGGTGGTTATCGCATGGAACTCAATGGACTGAGCGGCTGCGTCAGGTGATGATTGAACATCGCAACATAGGTCATGATTGGCAGTTCACTGATGAACAACAGCAACAGTTGCAGCTTTATTACGATGTCAATAAGTTTCTCGTTGCCCTGATGAAGGTTGAAGGAGCGGTTAGTGAGGAGTTTTACGCTGAGCTTGAAGATGGGTTGCTGTTGCCCTGGGTAGAACTTCAGCGTCGCTACCCTCATCTTTATGGAGATTTGGAGTAGGCATAGCACCTAGTTCAGTAAAGCTTTGGCTGTGAGAATTAGGAACCAATGCAAATTGCTTCTGCGAACTATGTGCCGGAGGTTCAGGCTTCGATACACTGAGAAAATGGGTGTCGAGCTTTAACGAGTCGAACACCCTGCGGGTATTGACTGAGCATTTGTTGTAACGACGGATTTTTCCAAACGGTATGACGGCGACTTCTTCGGCATTGGCAGCGGCTTCGGCGGGGCAGCCTTTCCCCTCTGGCAGCGAGTTTGATGTGATTGTGGTTGGCTCTGGCATTGGGGGGCTGGTGACGGCGACCCAGTTGGCGGCCAAGGGGGCAACGGTGCTGGTGCTGGAGCGCTACCTGATTCCGGGTGGCAGCGCGGGCTATTTTGATCGGGAGGGCTACCGCTTTGATGTGGGGGCATCCATGATTTTTGGCTTTGGCTCCCAGGGCACCACGAACCTATTGACCCGCGCCCTGGATGCGGTGGGGATGCAGATGGAAACGATTCCCGATCCGGTGCAGATTCACTATCACCTGCCCAACGACCTGACCCTGCGGGTGCATCGAGACTACGAGAAGTTTTTGCAGGAACTCACCGCTCGCTTTCCCCACGAGGAAAAGGGCATTCGTCAGTTTTACGACGAGTGCTGGGCGGTGTTTAACTGCTTGAATGCAATGGAGCTGCTGTCGCTGGAAGAACCGCGCTATCTGACGCGGGTGTTTTTCCAGCATCCCTTTGCCTGCCTGGGGTTGGTGAAGTATCTGCCACAGAACGTGGGGGATATTGCCCGTCGTTATATCCAAGACCCAGAATTGCTCAACTTCATCGATATGGAATGCTACTGCTGGTCGGTGGTTCCGGCGGAGCGGACGCCGATGATCAATGCAGGCATGGTGTTTAGCGATCGCCACTACGGCGGCATCAACTACCCCAAAGGTGGCGTCGGCCAAATTGCCCAGAAGCTTGTCGAAGGACTGGAGAAAGCCGGAAGCTATATCCAGTACCGATCGCGGGTGGTCGAAATTTTGATGGAAGGGAAACGGGCGATCGGCGTGCGCCTTGCCTCTGGGGAAACTTATCGCGCCAAGCGCGTTGTTTCCAATGCTACGCGCTGGGACACCTTTGAGCATTTGCTTCCGAGTGAGCAACGCCCCGCTAGCGAAACCAAGTGGCAGAACCGCTACCAAAAATCCCCCAGTTTCTTTAGCCTGCACATGGGTGTGAAAGCGGAGGTGTTGCCCCCTGGTACGGACTGCCACCACATCATGCTGGAGAATTGGGACGACCTAGAAGCGGCCCACGGCACAATCTTCGTGTCCATTCCCACCCTGTTGGATCCGGATTTGGCACCGCCTGGGCATCATATTCTCCATGTCTTCACCCCCAGTTGGATGGAAGACTGGCAGGGGCTTTCTGCCAGCGCCTATCAGCAAAAAAAAGATACGGTTGCAAGCGAGATTGTGCAACGGCTGGAAAGCATTTTCCCTGGCATCGAAGCAGGACTGGATTATCAGGAGGCGGGCACACCCCGCACCCACCGTCGCTTCCTGGGGCGCATTGACGGCACCTACGGCCCCATTCCCCGCCGCAAGCTGCTGGGCTTGTTGGGGATGCCGTTTAATCGCACGGCAGTTCCAGGCCTATACTGCGTTGGCGATAGTACATTCCCCGGACAGGGACTGAATGCGGTGGCGTTTTCAGGGTTTGCCTGTGCTCACCGCGTTGCGGTGGATCTGGGTTTTCGTGCGAAATCCTAAACGATCCCCCTAAACCCCCCTTAATAAGGGAGACTTTGGATCTCGGCTTCGCTTTGAGGTTCACACGCAACCCATCCCCCTTATCAAGGGGGGCTAGGGGGGATCAAGCCCTAGATTTAGCTTTCACAGTGGATTGTGTGTGCTTGTATAGCCTTACGCATTGAGATTAGGACAAATCATTTCTTGAAAGCTCTGCGTCGCGGGGCTTTCAAGAAATGATTTGGTTTTACCTGAGCGCGTAGCGCTGTAGCAAATAAGCCTCCCGCATTTGACACGAAAAGCTAAAGGTTTGATGGTTGTTGGAGTGCAGAGCGCCCCAACAATCATCAAACTGCATCAACCTTGCCCTAGTAGTAGCGGCGATAGGTAACGCGGGCATTCAACCCGTTGAAGCGCAGCAGAGCGGCTAGGGCTTCGGCGTCATCGCGGCTGCTGTAGCCGCCAGCGTTGATGAATGTTCCCTGGCTAGAGGTGTCGAGGCGAGCAGCCCACGAAACCTGGCGGGCGCGCTCTAGATCCCGGCGACTGCCACCTGGAACCGCAACAATGTAGGGTCCTTCGGTTCGGCTTGCAGCGGGTAAAATAGCGCTGCCGCCGCCTATGCCTGGGAAGGTGCCGCCGCCACCAACGCCATCAAAGACAAGGAAGTCGGTGGCGACCCAGCCGCCACCGAGCAACTCTGACCATTGCCGTCCCCCAGCAAACTCAGTGTCGCCCGTGAGTTGAACCCGCGTTCCATCATCAATGCCAGCGACCTCGGAGCCATTGGGCTCATTTCGCACGTTTACCCCAATGCCGCTCGCGGTTCTGACGACGGCACTGGTTTCATCCCCATCGAAGCCGCCGCCGCCAACGCTGCTACCGACGAGATAGTCTAGCTCTAGCGCTCTCAGGGTTTCGGGGCCAGCAATACCATCGACGGACAACCCGAGGCTTCGCTGGAATCGCCGCACAGCACTTTCGGTTACGTCTCCGTACATTCCATCGGGAGAGACGCCCAATGCGCGCTGGATCTCCGCAACCTCGGAACCCGTGTCTCCAAACTCGTAAATCTGAGCGATCGCACTTTCTACGGCAATCAAGAGAGAGGAAGCGATCGCGCCTCCCAGGATGAGTGCCGATCGCCAAAACTTATCTATCGCGTGCATGGGTAATTTCATGATCCATTCCCTTGATTTCTCTATACAATGCGTGGGCAGAACATCGTAAGAACGCAGAAACAGCACTGTGCCGACGATGTTGCCGCTCACCATGGGGTGAGAGCATAGGCACAGGCAAAGATGCACCCCGGCATTGAGCAATAAATCATTGCTTCAGCGTCGGGTTCAGACGATGTTCTTTAAGGGTGCGATTACCCATCGGGCGTGCGAGGCAAGATGGGTAAATCGCCAATTTTGGTCTATTTTTCCTGTTTTCAGCATATCATCTGCAATATTCGGCGTAATGCGATCGCTAAATGTGCGTCATCTTGCCTGGTTTATTCCCGTTTCGAGCCTATTTGTGGGGGCTAGCCTGGCGTTCCTCATGGGTGCCTTGGAGCATCAGTCCCATACCTCTTCTGCCGAATCAGCGGGAGTCGAAGCAGAGCCAGTGATGTCGGAGGCCGAGATTGCGGCGGCGAATGTGCTGCTGCCTAACGGTCGTCCACAAGTGGCGAATGTGCCACCGACCGAGGAGGTTTGGGAATGTGAGGTGGTGGTCGTTGGTGGATCCCTGGGAGGGGTTGCCGCTGCTGCTGAAGCGATGGAAGCCGGAGCGCAGACTTGTTTGATCGAACTGACGCCTTGGCTGGGTGGGCAGATCAGCTCCCAGGGCGTATCGGCGATTGACGAATCCCACGAGATGCTGCAGCGGCAAAACTTTTCGCCAAACTGGCAAGGCTTCAAGCAATACATTGAGCGGCAGGCATTAGATCTACCGGAATGGACGGGGGTCGTTGGAGCGCCTGCGGCGAGTACTAATAGCTGCTGGGTCGGGTTGCTCTGCTTTCCGCCCAATTCTGGAGCCCGGGCGGCACAGGAATGGATGGAGTCGGCTCGTCAATATTCCCCGGAAAGCCGCTGGTCGATCGCCACGGCCTTCAAAGGGGCTGAGTTTGACGACACCGGGCGCATGATTACAGCCATCCACGCCGTTCGCCGGATGCCCCGTAGCCCCGATACCTATTCCCCCCAGGGACGCCTATCGGTCGAGCTGAACCCTTGGTATGCCTGGGAATCAGACAACACCTACGAAAAGACGCCGATTCGCCTCCAGCCGCCACCCGGACAATCCATGATGGTGATCGATGCCACCGACACGGGCGAGCTGGTGGGCTGGGCGCAGGTGCCCTATCGCCTCGGGTCAGACTCCTGGGCCACCACAGGCGAACTCCATGCCTCCGATTGGGACAACCCGCAATGCACCCAAGCCTTCACCCTGCCCTTTGCTCTGGGCATCTACGATGACGGCGGTGCCAGCAGTGCCACCCTAGCAAATGTGCAATCGTTTTATGGCGAAGATGAGCACCAGCAAGTCTTTTCCCTGGAAGGAATGCCCATGTTTGAAGGGCAAAGCTTCTTCAACTACCGCCGCATGGTCAGCACGACCTACAGCGATCCTTTCTACAGTGCGCCCGTCTCTGGCGATATTGCGCTGGTGAACTGGACGCGGGGCAATGACTGGAACTGGATGGATCCGCCGCTGATTCTGACCCATGAGAAGCTGGTGCAGACGGGGCATTATCAAAATTGGATGGGGGGCATCTCGGCGTTATCGTTGCGCCATGGGGAAACCCACGCGCTGATGTTTGCTCGCTGGCTACTCGAAAACCACGCAACCCCCGACTATCCCCTCACCTATTTGCATGGGGAAAGCGGCCCGATGGGCACGGAGTCTGGCTTGAGTATGGTTCCCTATATCCGCGAGGGGCGACGCATCCTGGGGCAGAGTGCCTATGGCCAAGATGCCTTCATG
>JBCBSL010000351.1:0-6575 GCA_039819145.1 Cyanobacteria bacterium J06638_22 | reverse complement strand
CCGTAAAACCCAACTATCGTTTGCGCCTGCTGCCCTGCAGCAGGCGCAAACGATAGTTGGGTTCTTCAACCGGATTTGATATTAGGACTCGTCCCGGCGTCCGGCGATGAGGGCGGTGGTGATGGCGTCAATCACACGAGCAACGGGGATGATGTCGAGTTTTAGACCGGGAATTTTTTCCTGTCCGTTGGGGACGATCGCCCGCTTAAAGCCAAGTTTCATTGCTTCTTTGAGCCGTTGTTCGATTTGGGACACAGGGCGCACCTGTCCACCTAGCCCCACTTCACCAATGAGAACCATTTCGGGGGCAACGATGCGATCGCGAAAACTGGCCGCTACAGCAATGGCTACCCCCAGATCGGCAGCGGGTTCTCCCACGTTGATGCCGCCAGAGGAGGAGACGTAGGCATCCAGCTTGGAGAGGGGGATACCTACGCGCTTTTCCAGTACGGCCAAGATTTGCAGGAAGCGGTTGTACTCGATACCCGTGGTAGAGCGGCGGGGAGAGGAGTAGCTGGTGGGGCTAACCAGAGCTTGCAGTTCCACCAGCAGCGGGCGGGTGCCCTCGCAGGCCACGATGGTGGCCGTTCCCGGTGTCTCTTCGTCGCGGCTACCCAAAAACAGCTCGGAGGGATTGAGGACTTCTTCCAGACCCCGATTCACCATTTCAAAAACGCCAAGTTCCTGGGTGGCACCAAAGCGATTTTTCACGGAGCGCAATAGCCGATGGCTGGCAAAGCGATCGCCCTCAAAGTACAACACCGTATCGACGAGATGCTCCAGCACCTTGGGACCCGCGATCGCCCCCTCTTTCGTCACATGCCCCACGATGAAAAGGGACGTATGCTGCCGCTTGGCCACCTGCATCAAGGCTGAGGTACATTCCCGTACTTGGGAAACGGAGCCTGGAGCGGAGGTGAGGGAGGCAAAGAAAAGCGCCTGGATACTGTCGATCACGGCAATGTGGGGGCGCAGGGATGCCAATTCTGCCAGAATCGTATCCAGGTCGGTTTCGGGGAGTAAATAGAGTCCACGAGCGGCCTCGGTTGTGTCCAGTGGAGGGGCGATCGCGGCTGTCTTGGAACCCTTGCCGTTCGAGGCTTCGGCTGCTTCGGCTGCTTCGGCTGCAACTGAGGTGTTGACCCCCAACCGCTGGGCGCGTAGCTTGACTTGCTGCCCCGACTCCTCTGCACAAACATAGAGCACGCGGCAGCCCGTACCGAGTTGGTTGGCTGCTTGTAACAGCAATGTGGATTTGCCAATGCCCGGATCGCCCCCGATCAGCACTAGCGAACCGGGGACAATGCCGCCCCCTAGCACCCGATCCAGTTCGCCATAGCCAGACGGGATGCGAGTTTGGGGATGATCAGAAATTTGCTCCAGCGTAAGGGAGGCGATCGCCTGTGTCCGTAGAGGCTTTCCGGCCTTGCTGCGGCTACTGCGAACCGCCTGCCGGGGATTGCTGCTACTGGCGGCAGGTGGCATTTGTTCAACTAACGTATTCCAACTGCCACAAAACGAACATCGGCCAAAGTATTGCGCCGATGTAGCACCACATTCATTGCAAACATAATGCGATCGCGACTTAGGCATAAAGAAAAGTTAAACCCCGTTCCGTGTAATTTGCGAAGCCTTGAAATTGTTCTTGACAATACTTAATCAATCAAAGGCGTACAAAACTTATTGAGATTGGTACACTTTAAGCAAATTCTTAAAAAACTCTGAAGCGTAGTCTTGATAAAGATTCCACCAGTCTGCATCCAAACAACTAGGCTAGTATTCTAGTAATCAGGATGAACAGAATTTAACATCCAAAAGATTCGTCTCAAGGAGTATTGAGGAAATTGGAGAATCACAAAGAGAAAATTTTAGTTGTCGATGACGAAGCCAGCATCCGTCGGATTCTGGAAACACGTCTTTCCATGATTGGTTACGACGTTGTGACCGCAGCGGATGGTGAAGAAGCCCTCGACACCTTCCACAACGCCGAACCCGATCTGGTAGTGCTGGACGTCATGATGCCCAAGCTGGATGGCTATGGTGTTTGCCAGGAACTTCGCAAAGAATCCGATGTTCCCATCATCATGCTAACGGCTTTGGGCGATGTTGCCGATCGCATTACTGGCCTTGAGCTGGGTGCAGATGACTATGTCGTCAAGCCTTTCTCGCCCAAGGAGCTGGAAGCTCGAATTCGGTCGGTATTGCGGCGGGTTGACAAGGTCAGCACGACGGGTATTCCCAGCTCGGGCGTGATTCAGATCAACGCCATCCGCATCGATACCAATAAGCGCCAAGTTTATAAAGGTGACGAGCGGATTCGGTTGACGGGGATGGAATTTAGCTTGCTGGAGCTTTTGGTCGGGCGATCGGGCGAACCTTTCTCGCGATCTGAGATTCTTCAAGAGGTATGGGGATATACTCCAGAGCGCCATGTGGATACGCGGGTTGTGGATGTTCACATCTCACGGCTGCGTGCCAAGCTGGAAGAGGATCCTAGCAACCCCGAGCTCATCCTGACGGCACGAGGCACAGGCTACCTATTCCAGCGCATCATGCCGCCCGGAGAGACAGAAAAAGCAACGGGATAAGGAGCATTTCCTTCTGTGAGTTCCGTTAGGGCGATCGTCCATCTGATAGAATTTTTGAGGTTTCTATCACTTCGAGCAAACGGATGGGTTTAACTCGAGCACGAATTGCTGTTGACGCAATGGGCGGAGATCATGCTCCGTCAGAGATTGTGGCGGGGGCGTTAAGAGCGCAAGCAGAACTGGATGCCGACGTTCTGTTAGTGGGTGATCCTCAGCAGATCAACGAATCTCTCAAACAGCACAGTTCGGCGGCAAATATACAGGTCATTCCTGCAGATGGCGTTATCGAAATGCATGAGGAACCCCTCAGTGGGATCCGTCGCAAGCCTCGTGCATCGATCAACGTAGCCATGGACCTAGTCAAGCAAGGACAGGCCGATGCGGTGGTCTCTGCTGGGCACTCCGGCGCGGCCATGGCCTCTGCATTGCTACGGCTCGGGCGACTGCGGGGTATCGATCGCCCAGCGATTGGGGCTGTCTTGCCCACAATGATGGCCAAGCCTGTATTGGTCTTGGATGTGGGGGCAAACGTCGATTGTCGACCCAAGTTTCTCGAACAGTTTGCCCTGATGGGAAAGGTGTACTCCGAGTATGTGCTGGGCACACCCAATCCTAAAGTCGGGCTGCTCAATATCGGTGAAGAACCTACCAAGGGCAATGACTTGGCCGTCCGCGCCCACCAGATGTTAGAAGACAACCCTCAAATTCCCTTTGTAGGGAATGCCGAAGGCCGCGATGTGTTGTCGGGGCAATTCGATGTCGTGGTTTGTGATGGATTTGTGGGGAATGTCTTGCTCAAGTTTGCCGAGGCCATTGGTGAGGTCATGCTGCAGACGATGCGGGAAGAGCTGCCTCAGGGGTTGAACGGCAAGCTTGGCGTGGCGCTACTGAAGCCGAATTTGCGCCGGATTAAGCAACGGATTGACCATGCTGAGCATGGTGGTGGGTTGCTGCTGGGTGTTGCAGGCGTATGTATTATCAGCCATGGAAGCTCTCAGGCTCCCTCCATTTTCAATGCTGTCCGCATGGCCAAAGAAGCGGTTGACCATCGTGTGCTCCAGCGCATTCAATCACAGTTTGAGCCAGCCAAAGTCGTTGCCTCTGAGGGGCAGGCTTCCCTGTCTCGAAGCACTGAACAGTCCGAGGGAAATGAGTAATGTTGAAACGGTTTGGAGCCGGGGTGGTAGCCACAGGATGTGGCTCTAGCGCCCCGGTTGCGCGTTTAGATAATGAAGGGTTAAGCCAGATCGTCGATACGTCTGACGAGTGGATTGCTTCACGGACAGGTATTCGCAATCGCCATATCGCCAATTCTCAAGAAACAGCCACATCGCTTGCTACGGAGGCCAGTCAGAAAGCTCTGGAGATGGCGGGCGTCGCGCCGGAAAATGTGGACTTAATTATTCTGGCGACGTCCACCCCGGATGATTTGTTTGGCACGGCTTGTCAAATCCAGACGGCATTGGGTGCGTCCAATGCGGTGGCCTTTGATCTGACGGCTGCCTGTTCTGGCTTTGTTTTTGGCATGGTGACGGCGGCGCAGTTTATTCGCACGGGCACCTATGGCACGGTGCTTGTGATTGGCGCAGATGTGCTGTCTCGCTGGACAGACTGGAGCGATCGCCGGACCTGCGTTTTGTTTGGGGATGGCGCCGGGGCGGTGGTGCTGCAAGCCAGCGAAACGACCGATGCACTGTTGGGCTTTGAGCTGCGCAGTGATGGCCATCTCAATGGTTGCCTTAATCTGGCGTACCAAAGCGATTCGAAAGCGTTGAATGGAGAGGTTTCTGTCGAAGCTGGCACGTTCAACCCCATTACGATGAATGGGCAGGAAGTTTATCGCTTTGCGGTGCGGCGGGTACCTGAGGTCATTGAAAAAGCCCTGTTCCGGGCAGATTTGGCGGTCGAACAAGTCGATTGGTTGTTGCTGCACCAGGCCAATCAGAGGATTCTTGATGCGGTGGGCGATCGCCTCAAAATCCCTCACCACAAGATCATCAGCAACATGGCGGAATACGGCAACACCTCTGCCGCCTCCATTCCGCTGGCGCTCGATGAATGGGTGCGTGCTGGGAAAATTCAGCCGGGTCAGGTGATTGCCAGTGCTGGTTTTGGCGCAGGTTTAACCTGGGGGTCTGTCATTTTCCGCTGGGGACAGTCCGCCGACTAGGTGTGAACGGTACCCAGGAGATAAACGGTTTTACAGATTGCGAGAGACGCGACGCAAAGGATTAATCACAATGAAGACAGCATGGGTGTTTCCAGGGCAAGGATCGCAGGCGATCGGGATGGGGGCAGATTTGGTTGATGCTCCGGCTGCGATCGCCCGATTTGAGCAAGCCGAATCGATCTTGGGCTGGTCAGTACCCCATGTTTGCCAAAGCGAAGACGACAAGGTATCCAAGACTCTCTACACGCAGTCCTGCCTCTACGTGATTGAGAGCATCTTGGTTGACTTGCTCCGACAACGGGGTCAGGAACCCAGCTTTGTTGCAGGTCATAGCTTAGGTGAATATGTCGCGCTTTATGCTGCGGAAGTGCTGGATTTTTCGACCGGGTTGCATTTGGTCAAACGGCGGTCAGAGTTGATGGATACGGCCTCTGAAGGCATGATGGCTGCTCTGATTGGCTTCGACCGCGAGCAACTGGAGCAATCCATTGCGGCGACCGATGGCGTGGTTCTGGCGAATGACAACAACGCCTCTCAGGTCGTTATTTCTGGCACCAAAGAAGGCGTCGAGGTCGTAATGGCGGCGGTAAAGACGAAGCGAGCCGTGCCGCTTAATGTGAGTGGTGCCTTTCACTCCCCGTTGATGACAGCGGCGGCCAGTGAATTCCAGGAGGTGTTGGAGTCGGTCATTTTTCAACCTGCGAAGGTGCCCGTCTTATCGAATGTTGAACCTACGCCAACCACCGATGCAGACACCTTGAAGCAACGCTTAGCTCAGCAAATGACCGGGTCGGTACGCTGGCGGGAAATTTCCCTCCAACTGAGTACCGAAGGGGTTGAGAAAGTGACGGAAGTGGGCCCCGGTAAAGTGCTGACGGGTTTGGTGAAGCGCACCTGTAAGGAAATGGCGCTTGAGACTGTGGGGACGATCGCTGATCTCGATCGCCTGTTTCCCGCCTCCGCCTAATTCCTCTTATCTTCAACAGGAGCCATGAGCCGCGATCGCGAACCCCTTGCTAGTCTGGCGCTGTACCACCTGTTCAAATGGTCAGTAGTCGCACCGACACTGCATTTTTATTTCCAGGGGCGGGTTTATGGTGCAGAAAATGTGCCCCATATGGGGTCTTTGGTGGTGGTGTCGAATCATGCCAGCGACTTCGACCCGCCGTTGCTTTCCTGCAGTGTCCGTCGTCCCGTCTCCTACATGGCCAAGGAAGAGTTGTTCCGGGTGCCTGTGCTAAAGCAAGCGATCCAGCTGTATGGAGCCTATCCCGTCAAGCGTGGCGCTGCCGATCGCTCAGCCATTCGCACCGCCATGCAACAGCTAGAACAAGGCTGGGCTGTGGGCGTATTTCTATCGGGTACTCGCACCTCCGATGGCCGCATTCCAGAGGCCAAGCTAGGCGCTGCCCTAATCGCCGCGAAAACGCAAACGCCGTTGCTTCCTGTTAGTTTGTGGGGCACCGATCGCATCTTCCAAAAGGGCAAGAAACTGCCACGTCCCGCTCCTCTAACCATCCGTATCGGGGAGGTGATCGCCCCACCCTCCTCGACCGATCGTGCCGATTTGGAAATTGTCACTCAGCGCTGTGTAGACGCGATTCATGTCCTCCACGATCAGCAACGCTAGGGGTTTGTACGGATGCTGTGGATTTTTAACGCCTCACAGATTTTTCACGGTTGGTAGCCCCGTAAGATGAGAAAATTGAGCTGTTTGGTTAGATGGAAAAATTGAGCTGTTTGGTTAGATGGAAGTTGCGGACATGTCCGATTTACATGCAGAACTAGCGGGTCACATGGACGAGGCCGAGTGGGAG
>JBCBSL010000350.1:0-6595 GCA_039819145.1 Cyanobacteria bacterium J06638_22 | reverse complement strand
TCAGTCCTATGGATGGAATCAACACTGATGCCATTCACTGAATTGTTAAGAAATAGCTAATTTACCCTTAACCATCTTGGGCGAGAGGGTTGTGTGGTGTGGTGTGGTGTGGTGTGGTGTGGTGTGGTGTGGTGTGGTGTGGTGTATTTGTTGAAATCGACAGAAGTCCTTTTCCAAAAGCATTTTGGGATATCTTTTAGACTCGCTAATCATTCGGATGGGGGTATTGCGATCGCTCGATCTTGGTTAAGAATAGGTTATCATAAGAACTTCTGTCGAATGGATGTGAGACGTCTCAACCATGTCTGAACCTAAAGAAGAGAAGCGGTCACCTTCTGCCTCTGGAAAGAAAACGAGCCAACGCACATCCCAGCGTGCCTCTGCGAGTAGTGCCAAGGCCAAAACAACGTCTGCAAAGCAATCTGCATCTGCAAAGCAATCTGCATCTGCAAAGCAATCCGCAAATCAGGCGTCGGGTAAGAAATCCACCGCTAATAAGGCAAAACCTTCCCCCGCTGTTGCTCTGGGTGACTATGCCCACAGCGTCATTCGTGAGCATTACCAGGCCATGGTGAAGTGCGAAAAGGGTGTCCTGGCCGATACTGATCCAGAACTGTTGCATCAAATGCGGGTAAGCAGTCGGCGGCTGTATACGGCGTTGAGCGTATTTGAGGGTGCGATCGCCATGCCCAAAGTTGCCACAGCTCGACGGGTGCGATCGCTCACCAAAGCGTTGGGGAATTTACGAGATTTGGATGTGCAACTCCAGGCGCTTAAGGAAGACTACTTGCCCAAGCTTGATGGCGACGAAAAAGCTCAGTTATCGGGGGCGATCGCTAAACTCGAACGGCAGCGACGAAAGGTCAAAGCGAAAGCCGAGGATACCCTCTCTCAAAACCGCTACAAAAACCTCAAGCTGTCCTACGAAGCCTGGATCGCTGATCCCCGTTTGACGCCGCTGGGTACGTTTTCGATTCAGACCGTCTTGCCCGATCTCCTTGGGCCGTTGCTCTCCCAGTCGTTGTTGCATCCGGGGTGGCTGATTGCGGCCGATGGCGTGACGACTCGCAACGTTGAGATGCTGCATGATCTCCGGAAAGCGTGCAAGATTACCCGCTATCAATCAGACTTTTTAACCCCTTTCTATGGCAAAGAGTTCAAAGACTGGGTCAAAGGCTTGCGATCGCTGCAAGATGCACTGGGAGGCTTGCAAGACATCCAGGTGCTCCAGCGAATATTGGCAAAGCACAACATGACGAAGGCATCCGCACCCCAGTTACATGAAGCGATTCGGGAGAAGGAGCAAGCTCTGCTTGCTAGTTGGGAACAGCAGCGGCAGCCATATCTGGATACCGATTACCGCTATCAGCTCCATCGCATGCTTCTCTCTCCCACGGTATAGGAGTTGCAGCATCCAAGGATGATTTTTTCTGAGAAGGGACGCGCCCTTTGCCCTGAGCTTGTCGAACTGTCGAAGGGCTTCCAAGGATTGGGCTTCGACAAGCTCAGCCTGAACGGGCTGCTCACCCTGAGCGAGACTGAACGCTTTGGTGAATTATCCAGGTTAGTCTGTCAGGGGTGGGGCGGCGAGCCGTCCCTGAGTTGCATCATCCAGCAAGGTTTTGGAAGCCGATTTCCCGGCTTGACGCAATTGCAGCGTGAGTTTGCCGTTAAGCGCGACCAGAGTTGTCAGTTGCGCAGCAAACGCTTGGAAAATCATGTTCATTCCCAGTTCATTGTAGTTGTAATACAGCGTACTGATGGGAGCGGGGGACAGCAGCAGCCAACGGAATGCATGGAGTTCGTAGCGCTCGAAGGATACGGCTGCGAACACGAGGGGTAAACCCATGCATAGCGCCAGTGTGATAACTGTCCAGATGAACCGCTTGTTGTTTTTCATCATCATCATGAGCTGGATGATGGCGGCGTAGATGGCCATCATGTTCACAGTCAAAAGAACCGTGGCAAATACGAAGGCGGAGTGATACTCATGACCCCAGCTGACAATCCACAGGCAGGTGAAGCCGATAAAAATGAGCAGGTTGAAGGCGAGTGCCAGATTGGCGGGGCTTTTTTCACCAAGCAGTAAGTCTTTCCAGAGGTGGGGGCGTGGAGAGGTAGGCATCGTGCCATCCTCAGCCACTCGAGCATTCGAGGTGTCCACATGGCGAAACCGTGCCCAGTCCAACAATTCCTGTCGCTGATTCACGAGCAAAAACGTTAACCCTAAGAAGATGGGCAGGTTGAGCAGAGCAAAGCCGATCAACTGATCGATGTAATAGTCAGAATAGTAATAGTGATAATCCATATTCTGGAAGAAAAAGCCAACGACCAGCAGTTCCAGAAATGCGATCAAGCTATAGCTTTGGGATTTGCTCAGGATTGTGCGACCGGGGCTGCGGAAGCATCGATCGATCGCTTGCCAAATCCAGACACTAGCCAGTGCCAAAACCGCCAGCGTAAAGCCGTGAGCCACCAGAGTGTTGCTACCGATTGGAAGGCTAAACCAAACAAATGGGTTGGGCGCGGTCGGGGCCCCGGAGCCAAGCAAAAACGGAGAATAGGGACGCCAGGTTGTCAGCAAGTTCCACGATACATAGGCTGGCACAAACCAGATCAAAACCGACAACACCATGATGAGGGAGAGGGTGGAGCCGAGTTGGATTCCGATCAAACTGGCTTGGCGCTTGCTCAAAAAGCCACCGAGTAAGGTTGCGCTGTAAATGAACAAACACCCTGCCCCTAGCATGAGGTAAAAGCTGAGCAGGAATTTCAGTGGAGCACTGGCCTGTACGGCGGCATACCATTGGAGCGGCAGGACGCAAGCGATCGCCAGATAGGTGAGCACTGGAACGCCCAAAATTTTGCCCAGAAGAATGCTCCGACTCGACTGCGGACTGAGGCGAATGAAGTCGAGAGTTCCCTGACGCTCTTCCCGGTCAATATCTGTGGCCAAAAAGTACACGCCTGGCAACATAGCCAGCAAGATCAAACACCAGTTGATTGATTGGAAAATGGCATTCCACCACTCCCCCCATTGGATCATGGGATGGCCTTGTTCATCTAACATGCAAGCGTAGTTTGCAGGATTCACCTGGCAAAACTGGTTGGGAAAACCTGACTCACCAGGGAGTTGGGAGTAGAAGTTGATCATCAGCAATGCCTGCCCAACGATTGCCAACCCGATGATGATCAGCACGGTCTGGGGCTTCAGCCGACCTTTCCATTCCCGAAACATCTGGGCATTAACATCGCCAATCCAATCAAACCAGTAGTTGAGCATGAGTAGGAACTCCGTTTGAGTGCGTTGTGCGTGGGTCGAGTGCGTGGGTCGAGTGCGTGGCTTGTTTTCCCTAGGACGTTTGTTGATGGCCCAGCTTCAAGAAAATGGTTTCCAAATCTTCCCGGGTGGGGTTGAAGCCCGTGATGGGGATGTCAGATTGGATGAGCGATCGCAGTAATGCTGCTGTGGCTTCTGTATCGCCATCAAAGTTGACCCGTAGGGTATTTTGTCCGGTTACCACTTCTGCATGGCGCACACCGGGGTGGTTTTTCAAATGACGCTGCAACGGCTCCAACGTGCCCAGGGTTGAAATCAGAATTTGTTGCCGACTGAGGCGATCGTAAAGCTCAGCCAGAGGAGCACTTTCCACCAAAAATCCCAGCTCCATGATGCCGATGGAGGTACACAGCTCCGCGAGGTCGCTGAGCACATGGGACGAAATGAGGATCGTCATTCTGGCTTCTTGGAGCGAGCGGATGATTTCGCGAAACTGCATCCGGGCGATCGGGTCGAGTCCGGAAACGGGTTCGTCGAGGAGCAAGAAAATCGGTTCGTGAATGATGGTGCGGGCGAGGCTGAGGCGTTGCTTCATCCCACGTGAGAGGGTGGCAATCAAGCTGTTGCGTTTGTGGCTTAGTTGCACCAGGTCGAGTACGTAGTGGAGGCGACGGGTGCGGTGCGGGTTGCGGAGTTTGTAGAGCCGTGCGAAATATTCGAGGTAATCCCAGACTGTCAGGTCGTCGTAGAGGGGAAAGTCGTCGGGCAGATAGCCAATCAACCGTTTGAGGTGCGGCATCGATTGGTTGAAGAGTAGCCGTTCGCCGTTGATGTAAATCTCGCCAATGGTTGGTTCTTCAGCCGTTGCGAGCATCCGAATCAGGGTTGTCTTGCCCGCACCGTTGGGGCCAATTAAGCCGTACACTTCACCTGCTCGGATGGTGAGGTCGACATCATTTACCGCGACTTGGCGTTCAAATTGCTTGGTAAGTCCGTAGGTTGCGACCGCCACTTCACTTGAAAGGTTCGGCATGGGAATGATATCCGCTCGCTAGAGAGTTCAAGGATCAGGAAGATGAATGCGATCGCCTAGGGTATGAATCCTAACAATGCTGCCTCTGATCGTCCTTTCCACTGGGTGAAACGCGGATTTCTGTACCCGTTGAAAACACCAGCCAAGCTGACAGAACGTTTCAAACAATTGGTCAGGAGGAAGTGTAGATGCAGCCCTGACCCAGTTGCATTTGGAACATATCAGAGCAAGCTAGACTCCACTACAAGAAGCCGATTAAGGATTCCGTAAGATTGTGCCCGAAAGTGGCAAACAATATTCGAGCACAACCTGTAGCTACGGAGAGCATACCCAGCGCTATCGACGAAGCGATCGCTTAACTCCACCCCAACCTATTCCCCAAGGTTTGAGGGTATGCAAGTAGCAACCTCTTTTTTCAAGCCCCGTAGCAGGGGGTTTGGAAAAAAAGATTGGTTTTACCGAAACACATCGCGCTATGTCAGCGAGGATGCCGCTGCTGTCGTTTCCGCAGCAGATTGATGTAGCTATTCCAATTGCTGACTTGTCGATGCAGGCGGACTTTCAAATCCTTGGCGGCTAGCGTGTAACCTCCATCCGCGCTATCCACCAGATGCAAATGATTGTGACGGCGATCGACAATCAGGCAGGTGAGCAGGGCGCGATCGCTGATGTGGATGCCATACACGAGCCGCCCGGCCTGACATTCCTGCTCCAAGTAGGTTCGTAGCGCTTCCGTTTGATCGGGGGTGCCCGCGATTACCATCCGCAAAATGTCGTCAATTTTTTGATGATCCGAAACGGCACACACGTCTTGCTTATAGGCGCCCCAATCGACACCCCCCACCTTCAGGCGGAAGCCCATAAACAGAACGCCCAGCATATTTTCCAGAACCATGCGCAGGAAGTAGGCGAGCCGATCGTTCAAACGGAGGGAGGGCGATCGCGCCTTTAGCTCTGCCATCAACTTGCGTGGGTGGAAAGATAGTTTCAGGGTCGCCGGGGAAATGGGGCGATAGCGATCGCCCACACCATAGATCTGCTCGATGGCTTGCAGCACATTCCGATAAATTTGCTCTTCGGGAATAGAACTGCTGGGCATCGCTGCCACCAACAAACTCAAGGTATGCCCACAACAACTAGGGATTTCTTGCCAGCGACATTCCAGCCCGGTCAAATCGGCCTTGGCTAAGTGGGGCGATCGCTCCAGTCGATAGGCAGAATCCAGCTTCACCAACTCGGTCGCATAGCTCATCCCGCCCCCCAGGAAGCTCGCCTGAAAGTAGCCATCAGCAATTTGCAACCGAGCTACGCGCAAGGAGGTATGGGCAGTCACTGTGGCAACGGGTACACTGCCCACTCGCAAATCCAACCCAAATCGCTGCACCGCCAGGTCACGCACCCCGAGTAGCGCATCCCGAGCTGCCACAAAAGCATCCGGTGGAATTAGAAACGACGCCCCATCGCCGCCAAACACAAAGGGCACATCCAGCGGTCGCACCGCATTCAGCACCGCAATGATGGAACTGGCTCCCAACAGATTCACATCCTGGTAGCGACCCTGGGCGATCGCCTCTGTCGAGTTGGTCACGTCCGTTACCATCACATACCAATCCGCTGGCGCATCCGCATACACCGCTGGATTCACCACCTCCCGAAATGGCTGCACAGGAGGCAGATTGGCATAGAAATCACGAGTGGAAGAGGTGTAAGGCAAATCTTGGGACTGCATAATCGGCGCGTGGCAACAACCAGCGGACAACAGCAGTGGTATTGAAACGGTAGCCCTGAGACATTGTGGATAGGGGAGGGCGATCGCAGATGCTCTCTCTATTCTGACGGTTAACCCCAAAAGTGTGGGACGGATGGCAATTCATCCTCACCTTATTCTGTAATCAATTCCTCTCTACACAAATTCATTCGTAACCCATGAAACTTTGCCTTGCATAGAGTGCAACTCCAGCATCTGCACGAGCACTCTTACAAAAGATGTGAGCATCTAGAATATAGAAACCAAAGCTGCAAGAAGATTTCTATGACAGTCGTTAGCGCAGAACATATTCTTCAAATCACGCCAGGTATTTGCGGAGGTAAGCCCCGAATTTCGGGGCACCGCATACGAGTTCAGGATGTTGTGGTCTGGTACGAACATCTGAATATGTCTCCCGATGACATCGTCTATCACTATCCCAGCATCACATTGGCCGATGTTCACGCTGCCCTCGCCTATTACTACGACCACTTAGAGGAAATTCGCCAGGACATCCGTGATAGCGAAGAATTTG
>JBCBSL010000349.1:0-6597 GCA_039819145.1 Cyanobacteria bacterium J06638_22 | reverse complement strand
CCTCGTCATGGTCCGGCCATGGCGTGCGACGCAAATTGGTGAGTCGAACCGGTAATCGTGCACTGCGCTGTCCGACTTCCGCTCGAACATCAGACAGAATATGTACGGCAATCTGAGGAGATCGAGAGGTCTCGACTCTGATTTTTTCCGATGCCAGAGCGCGAAGCTTGTTAGCCACTTCCTTAGCGCCGTCATCTTCTTGATCGCCCGGCAACAAGCACCAGAAGAAATCGACCGTGATCAACTCGCGTTCCAGTTTTTCGGCGTATTTCTGTACACCGTTACAAATGTCAGGAAAGCGCGGACGGAAATCGTCACCACAAAGTATACCATGTGGCTTCAGGTGAGATGCCCAAAATTCAAGATTATCAGAAAATCCGGGATCTTGGTGTACGGCATCATCGTAATAGAGATCGATCGGCTGATGCCAATCCGCGAAATCATGCGGGCTATAACCTTGCAGTGGCTCGATGTTGTCGCAGTCAGCCGTGTTCTTGCGGAATTCTTCAATCCCGTAGGTTATTCCAAAGCGTTCCTCCATCGGGCGTATGCCCGCATTCTTCCGCCAGGGGTCAACGCAATAGACGGTTACGCTGGGATCAACGCTCTTGGCCCAAGCCCAGCTGGATCGCCCGAAAAGCGAACCAACTTCCACGATGCACCCGTCCTGGGGTACGAGAGATGCGACCAACTCGATCGCGCGTAACTCGAACTCCGAAACCTGTCCCGGAATGTCGAGATCATAGGGCATGTCACTTTTTCCCGACTATGGCGAAATGGCGCATGGTAAGTGCAGCATTTTCATCGTTGCTTTCGACGCAGAATTCAAGCCGCAACACTGTGTCCACTGGCGTGACGCAATCGAGATTGTACCGGCGAAGCCCCGCGCTAGACACATTCAACTCGCCGACCGGATGGCCATTGGCTAGAACTCTGACGCGAGTTTCTGCCTCAGATGAGCGGGATTTCAAATTTGTTAGAAGGCGCCACTTTTCGAGTGGCTGGTCAATGTAAAATTCGAGTATGCATGTCCCAATCGCTGACTGTGCGCCATATCGCTCTAGGCTCTGCCAACCAAATGCCAAATATCTGATCGACGTTTCGTCTTCCTGATTTCCAAATTTTACGGTCTGACCAACCGGTAAAAGCGGTAGGATTTCTTGTGCACCTTCTGGCGCGCAAAGCAGCTTTCGCGAATCGAGCTCGTATTCCAGTATCTTAGCTGGGAGCGGCCTTGAGCGGGTTTGCGTGTCGAGCGCAATCACCTCAATCTGCGCTTGCCGATAGCTGTTGCCCATCTCGCAACCGATTGGCACTTGCACGGTTTTCATTGATCCACAGCGCACAGTAAAACAGCTTGTTGGAGAGTTATTGACGAGAACCATGCAGTTCGACAGCCTGTCATCGGAAGCAGGAACCACCAAGTTCAACAGCACCTGCATCCCGGCAGAGGGGCAGACCGAAATCATACTCAATCCCGGTTGCGTCTCCTTTTCAATACCCCAGAGCGTCAACGGATTGCGCTCTACAATCAACCGCCTGTCATTTGGCCGCCCGGTGAGTTCGTTAGCTGCGCGAAGATCACGCAGGCTGACCAGTTGTAAGGAACGCACAGCAATACCTACAGGTGATCTCGAAAGCTTGTCGTCTTGGATGAGATGATCGCAAGATATCCGAACCTCTATTTCGGATCGTTTCTCGGGCAATTTCTCAAGCTCGACCATCACCGGCGCAGATTCGGTCGTGACAAAGCTTCGAATAGCGTCGCTGCGATCGACTTCGATATTTATATTCTGCGGCGAAGCCGCGCGAACCTCCAATGCGAGTATTAGTTTGCCCTTGGTTCTCAACCTGCGCGGTACGGGCAGTTTGATGGTTGCGCAATTCGCTTCAGACCACCGTCCATATTGGCCCGGCCCGCTCCACGCATCATCAAAAATCGGTTCGAGCCGCGTCTCATCATTGCCAGGTGACCGTACAATTTCGTTTTTGCCACGCTCTCGCAAAAACTCTTCGATAAAGTTTTGAAACTGCTCCGCACAATTCTTCCAACTCCATGAACGATAATGTTCGCGTATCCAAGATTCGCTTCCGCTACGGGCAACAGGGTTGGCTGTGAAATAGCGTATCCGCGAGGCCCACTCGCCGGTATCAAGCGGTGCCAAGAAATGCTCATACTTCGGGAGAATCTCAGTGATAGAGGCGGCATCACTCGCAAGACATACTTTTCCAAATTGAAAGCTCTCGCATACGGGCAGGCCCCACCCTTCATACACGCTTGGATAAAGGGTAAAGAGCGACGACTGATAAAGCCGCGCAAGCTCAGCATCATCAACATTCGAGACGATCTCGACCGCGTCCTTCAAAAACTCATCCTCGATCGCTATGCGAGCAATTTCGCGCCCCTGCGGCATCCATCCGCCGGCAATTACAAGCTTCGGCGGCGTAAAACCCTGATCTCTCAAAACTCGAAGCGCGTCGAAAAGAAGCTCATAATTCTTACGTTTATGGATCGCCCCTACGGCAAGCATGAAATCATCGGATAGCGCGCCGTTCGAGCCAGGTATTGATTGTTGCTGCGCGTCAGGCTGCACATTATCGCCTAAGCGAAATACACAAATCTTCGGTGTGTTAATTCGGTCCTGCTGGCAATATTCTGATAGGTCCTTTGCGGTATTCGTCGATATGCAAAAAGCAACGCTTGCAACCTCCAGTATCTGATTGATAGATGCCCGAAATTTTCCTGCATAATCGGCTTCGTACCAGTAAGGGAACAGTATTGGGATGAGGTCAAATACGACAATACCGACGTCGACATTGTGCGCCTCAGCAAGGTTTTTCACGCTTTTCGAATATTCCGAATTTTGCATCCAGGCGCTACCCGATATCAGGAAGAGGGGCGCCGTGCCTGCTGGGTCGATTGCGCCACCTTGCTTTCGGCCTGAAACCAAAAGGTGCAAGAAGCGGGCCAGTGAAAGATGGTCTAGCTGCTCATCTTCATACTCGTAAAATCGGCCGGCACAGTAGACAACAAAGCGGAGTTGCTCGCCGAGCAACTCGCGGAGGTTGCGAGCCAAAGCAAGTTCCACCCGCGCGATTCCTGTCATACGGCCAGCATGGTTAGCCGTCGTCGTAAGATCCATAATGATCGGACGCGCAGATTGGTCAGCTTTTTTCGAGACCAGACTCGCAAGGCTTAATCGCTTCAAGTTGTTTCTCCGAAGCTACAATGAGGCCGGACGCCTATGCGTCATACAGCTGCGCCAATGCATTGATATGGTGCGTCCAGCTGCACTCAGGCCTGATCTTGGCGGGATCGTCAACGGAAGCGTGGCTGGTTTCAACCGCTTCTCTTATCTGATTCAAATCGGCGGGGCTAATGTAGCGGGCCTGTTGACCAAAATATTCTCTTTCTGAACCAGTGTCATGAATGATCAACTGCGCGCCACTTGCCGCACCCTCAAGAAGCGATAAAGACGCGCCCTCGGCCCAACTGGCTGAAACAAGAACCCTTGCCTGGCGGTAGATGGAAGCCAACATATCGCTATCGTGGTCAATATGGTCAATCCATTTCATGTTTTTGCCTAGCACCGCCCGAAGTGCGTCAGCATATTCCTGTGACCCAATCCCACCAAGAAAGAGGACCGGAATTTGCGAGTTTCTAAGCGCCAAGGCTAAAGCAAGCTGATTCTTGCGCGGCTCAATTCGACCAACACAGAGAACGTAATTGTTCAGTCCCACGTCATGCGAGATTTTCTCACCGTCGGACGCCCGCCAGCGCGTTTCGTCAACGGGGTTGTAAATGACTGTGTGATGAAAATCCGAACCGTAGATTTTCCGAAGTGCCGAAGCCTCAAAATGACTCAGGCAGACAGTTTCGTCCGACATAGTCAAGATCATCCGTAAGGCGGAGAAGTAACCGTCCACCGGCTCAATGATGTCTACAGTCTGGTGATAATCAACATCGGCTAACCGGCAATTGAGCTCCCGAAAGGCTGCGGCAATATGCGCGGGGTTGCGCGTCTCGGATATCAGTCTCCCAACATGATCATCCCACAAGGGGCGCAGCGCGAGATTAAGAAAAATGGGCGAAAACACAAGCTTATCGCATCGACGTCGCGCGCGTCTTGCAGCCTTCAACGCACTTTGCGGCGGCCAAATATTGTACAGATGCGCAACATCAACTGAAGGAACGTCTTCTTCCGGGAAAAAGACGGTCTGCGTATGAAGCCCTCTTTCTGCGAGAAACGCAGCAGTTTTCGGCACGCGAGCCGACGGGCCTCCGCGAGAAGCTCGCTCCGTACCGTGCAAGATCTGCGCGGTCGTCAGCCTGTCTGATCGCGACGGAGCTATGCCAGCGTCAACGCGCGATGGCTGGCCGGTGGGCATCAAGTCACGCATCAATTCGATGTGATCGGACCGCCAGCGCTCCCAGCTTCTATGCGCGACGGAGGAGGCCAAGTCGGCTTTTTGCTGAAACAGCTTACGAAGCAGCTGACGAAGAGATGCAACATCGCCGATCGGATATTCAATGTGCGGATAATCCTTCACCCAGCCGACTGGTGGTGCAATTACTGGCGTACCACATGCAAGCGCTTCGAGAACGCACATTGGACCTCCCTCATATAGCGAGGGGACAACTATGTAATCCATGCTCCTATAAAAGTCTGGCAACTTGCTTTCCGTCGGATGACTACCAGGCAACGGCCAGCCATCGCCGGTGAAATGCCAATCGACGAAATCGAGATCCATCAGCTGACGGACGACATCTTCGCCCTTTCGGCCGGTCTTATATGTGCGGCCCACGACCCCCAGCTGCAACTTCGGCCGAAACATTTCAAAATCGACACCGGGTACGATGATATCGATATTGGCAATCTCATCATTCCTGAGCAGGTCAGCATAAAGTTGCGACATGCACACACAGCGATCGACTCCATGCGCGACCTCAAAAAAACGAGCACGCGCATCTTGATCCTCTTCGGCATGAGTAAAGAAGGCAATTTCGACAGGGCTGACACGCGCGCGCCGAGCGGAGTAATTCATGTAATATTGAATGGCAGCACCAGGTCGCGGCCCCAAGCCATATGTAATTCCGGCGGTCCCGACAGCAATCTGCGACGCCAGTTTTTCCAAGATCCAACCAGAATCCGCTAGTGCAATGTGAACATCAAGATTGTGCGGCAAGCTTGTTCACCTCTTTGGATTCGACATTTCGTAGATACCATCGGAGATCATGTCGCTGTCCCGGCCGATGAGGGATATGATTAACTCTGGTGCAATAGAGCGATCACGTCTGCCTGTGCTACGGCCTTGCCATCAAACTATCAATACGTTTCGATTTAGGGCACTTAGCGCCCTATATCCGGGCGGTTTATTTATGCGCATGGACCCACATTCTGTGTTGCACAGATGACTTTTGCGGCAATGGTGCGACCAAATCCCACCCATACAAAACTTCAATTCGCTGAAATCCAACGCGCTTGAGCATATCCACCAGACCTTGCTCGGAAGGCGCCCAAAATGTCGAACCGTCTCCGCGGACCTCACCGGCACCGAAAAAATGCCATGTGGGATCGGTCAGAGCGTGTGGACAGCTGGCCGCGTGCGTTTCGATTATCAGCCTCTCCCGTGTCGCACCGGCAACTTGCTCAAGCATCTGATAGGGGTTTTCGTTATGGTACAGTACGCCGAGCAACAGCGTGACATCATGTGGCGGCAGCTCCACATCTTCAAACTTGGCGAGCCAGGGCGTCACGTCGCTATTTAGCGCTTTCCGGGTCAAGTCGAATGCCAACCTGCCCGGCTGATTTTCGAAATCAAAGCAATCATCCGGCGGATCATAAGCATTGGCAATTTGTCCTGAAGCAAGTCTTTCCGAAACCCATTTCCGCACTTTCGGAAAATCCAATACCCATGAATAATATTCCATGGCAGTTACCTGCGAAGCACCTCTGCGTTCGGCTTCGAAAGAGAACCAGCCGCCAAAAGCGCCAATGTCGAGTACGGACTTCCCGGTCAGGTCGGGCCATTCCGCCATGAGCATCTCATGAGCCAGCACTTTGGCCGTCTTGCGCAGCCCCTCAATCCACTCCCTGCCAAGGTCAATGGAATGCCAGTGCAGATTATTGAGCGACGGAACGTCAATCTGGCCTGCCTCCGGCGCGCGTTCAAAGCCCTTGAGCGCGCGTAGTTGGCGGACAATCGAGACATATTTTGGCTGAGCTTCATCCACTGACAGTGTATCGGCGAGAGCCAGACGGGCCGTCAGATTCTGTGGCATCGCCTCGCACATGCGAGCCAGCGTTGCGGGATCTTGAGTGCCAATCGGCTTGCTGCCGGGTCGAATGCTGGACGCGACGGAAAACTTTTCCAGCGCGGCATCGGTATGTCCGTCGCCGAATAGTTCAATCGCTTCAGTTAGCTCTTTGCGTATCTCAAAAGTGGCTTGAGGCACGGACTATCGCCTTTCATTGATACTGGTGTGGAGCATCTGCACGATGCCGTTGGCCTGCTACCCCTGCTAGGGCTTCGCCACGCTGTTTGCCACCTGGTTTTTTGCAGCCAACATCAACTCGGCTGCTGCGTCTCGCCGAC
>JBCBSL010000348.1:0-6613 GCA_039819145.1 Cyanobacteria bacterium J06638_22 | reverse complement strand
AGGCTTGAGTCCGGGAATTGCTGGCAGCTTACTTTTGGTGCGATCGCTCACCCAACCCACCATCGGGTCATTGAAGGCATCCCAGATTTTCCCTAGCATCAGTAAGCTGCCAGCAATTCCCGGACTCAAGCCTGCCTCTCGTGTGAAGAAAATGAGCAGGAAGACGCCCAAAATGTTGGCCGTAATGGCTGGCCCTAAATCTCCCGCACCATAGGCCAGCTTGGTCAAGAAGTTGAGCTTTTCTGATGGATGCTCGACGATGTCGTGCGGCGGATTTGAATCGGTCATAATGGCAGTTTCTGCAATGGGAGGGGGCAAAGATGTGAATCCAGCATCGCATGAGTCGTTGCCCAACACGAGCCGCAGGAAGGATATCCCAGCCGGGATTTGGTTAGCAACCCATCACGAATGCGATTGAGAATTGCCATCCCCTGTATCATTGTTTCTTAATCGCCTGCGACCTGCATTCTCGGTCGTGGGTTGCCAGTTCCGTAATCGTCCGTGTTCGGCGTTAGGGTTCTGGTGCTATCTGGGCGATCGCGCCCTTCTCCCCCACCTTTAGATTTTTATCGCCATAGCCTCCCATGTCCGATCTCTACGTCAGTTGGTCTGATTACCACCAAAAAGTTGAAAACCTTGCCCTCAAGGTCTACGAATCAAATTGGCAATTTAACCAGATCGTTTGCCTGGCCAAAGGCGGCTTGCGGGTCGGCGATATTCTAGCGCGGCTTTACGAACAACCCCTGGCGATTCTCTCCACTTCCTCCTACGGTGGCCCCAACAACCAGGTGCGCGGCTCTGTCACCTTTTCCCAAGATTTGTCGAAAACCACCGCCAATCTGGGTAGCCACGTGCTGTTGGTGGATGATCTAGTGGACTCGGGCGTCACCCTCAAGCGCAGCATCGAGTGGTTGCAACTCCGCTATGGCTTCTACATCGACGAAATTCGCTCGGCGGTGCTGTGGTACAAGAATTGCTCGGTGATTGAGCCGGATTACTACGTCGACTATCTGCCGGACGATCCCTGGATTCACCAACCGTTTGAAAAGTATGAGCAGATGAGTGCGGAGGAATTGGCCGAATCGCTCAAAGCTCCATCGGGGCAGTAATAGCAAATCCAGAAAACAATGGGTTCGGCCACTGCAGTGGCCGAACCCATTGTTTTCTGGATTTGCATAGAATCAATTTTTCAGGAGCCTACTGCCAGGAGCCTACTGCCAGGAGCCACTTTCGCAGTTGAGCAGACGATCAATGGTGGCGATCGCCTCTTGATCCGCACTCTCCCGAATCCGTGCTTCCATTGCAATGTTCAGCAACTCCAGGCGCACCCGCTCCAGATAGGTGAGAGGCACGGCTCCCAACGCCCGCTGGCTTAGCAATCCCTGTTGATTGGCGAGAAATGACTGGGATAGATCTAGCCTTAGTTCTTCCACCAGTTCCTCAACCACATACCGCTGCTCGGGGCGTGCCGTCGCCACGATCGCTTGCATCGGTTGGCTCAGAATCTCTTCTTGGAGTGCCAGGGTCGCGCGTTCCTGCAACCAGACCTCTAGGGTTGAAACGGGTAAATCGGTGGTTTCTCCATCCACCTTAGAAAAGGCGTGGGCTTCGGCATAGGCAACGCGCCCGTCCTCGTTGTAGTCTGCCGAGGCGACTGGGGTGCCGATGCGATCGATGCCGCTTAACCCGGCAAAAAAGCTGGAGCTGTAATCGCGATAGTCCGCTTCGTTCACCTCTGGGGTACAGCCCACAGAGGGCAGCGTCCGGAGTGTGGCGAAGAAACCACAGCGATCTTGAGCCGCCAAGCCCTGGGATGGTTGCCCGTTGGTATACATCAAATTGGCGAAGGAACCGGAATAGCATTGCGCCATCATGCTGACGACCGGAGTGTTGGCGGGAAGCTGGTCAAACGTCTGGGCCAAGTCTTGCACCGAGACCTGCTGATTGCCCCACAACAGCATGTAGTTGTTGTTCAGGTTGCGATTATTGCGGCTGCCATGCCCGGTGAAGTAGAAGAACAGTGGGCGTGGATCCTCACTACTGGAATTGAGGGTTTGGCTAATCCAGGATTGCAGATTTGCAAAGGTGGACGCTCCGAGCAGATTGGGGATTTCGGGGACTTTGAAGCGAATTTGTCCTTGGGGGTCGAGGTAGCGGATCGTGGCTTCGCCGCTGTTGCCGTTGGCAAAAAAGACGCTGGCCTCGGCAGGGTCGTAGCCCATGGCCTGCAAGGTGCGCTGGAAGTAGAGGACGTTCTTCTCCAGGACAATTTCGTTATAGCTAGGCGCACCGCCCCCCGCCATGACCAAGAAGTTGGTGGCGCTTGTGCGGTTGCAGGGTGCCGTCACTGACTCCGAACCGTCCGCAACATCCCGTGCTGCAGCGGATACGCCTAAGCCCATAACCAAGCCGCTGGCCAGTCCTAGAAATAAGCGAATTCCGTTGAATGCACGTGCCATGCCAATTGCCTCAGGTGACGGTGCCCCGATCATATAGCGGTGTGCAACTGCGTCAAGCGTAGAGTATGGTTATGTGTTTGGCCAACGCGCCACACACAACCGTACTTCACTAACACGCATAGCGCTGTGGCTGGGGAACAGGAAAAAATGGAACCACAGAGGCACAGAGGCACAGAGGCACAGAGAGCACGGAGGGCTTGGAGGGAGGACTTATCAAGCCGTTCAGCGTTATTCCTCACCCTTTGAATCCATGTCAAACGGCTTTGTATCAGACGGCTTCACGTCAAAAATCAGATGAATTCGCCAATCATCGGACTCGTTGTAGGCTTGGTGCGGTTCTTTGTTGTTAAACCACCAGCACTCGCCGGGGTGCAGTCGTACCCATTCGTCCCTGGCTGCGAGGATGCTGCCCGTTGGACTGTGGAGGATGAGGTGGTAGCGATCGCGCACTCGGTAATACTCCCCCTGGTCGATGTGGGGATATACGCGCCCCTTGGGAGCGAGGCGAACCAGCGTGACCCGCCCCAGCTCACCGGACTGACGCGCGGCAAATTGCTCGGCCCAGGCCAGCACCGTCGGGAAATGCTCTGCTATGCGGGTGGGGCGACTGGGGTGGACATCATTACCACTGGTGACGCCGGAGGGAAAGGGTTTCACGGCGCTGCGCAGGTAAATTGTGTGGGTTTCCCGTTGCACCTTCACGTTGTCTTGACGGCTAGTGTCCTTGAGCCAGAGGTTTTCGTTTGCCTCGATCTCATTCAGCAGCGGTTGAATATCGACCGCAGGTTCGATGAGCCGAAAGTAGTTCAATTGTTGGCGAGCCTTGCCATCAATGATAGGAATGGAATCGAGCGAGAAGGATTGTGACTCCGCTACGGGGGTGGGAGTAGGAACCCAATCGTCCTCTTGACCAACGTTGCGGATATGGGAGTGGGGCAAGGATGGGTCGGGCGAAAAGGGCGGGGCGATCGCCTTAGTAAATTCGGGCAAATGCTCTAGCTTCAGTAACGCCATCAGGCAGTGCTGCACGTTATCGACCCGGATAACGTTGTCGTACACCGTCGTACGAAGGCCGCCATGCACCGAGGCTGTTTTTGAGATGTAGAACCAATCCACAGCATCGCGGAACTGCAACTGCCGCACGCTGCGAAACCCGTGCCAAATGGCCTGTTGATAGGGCTGGGCACGGTCAGCATCTTCCACCTTCACGGCCAGTTGATAGGCCTCGGCCAACCCTTCTAGGTATACCCCTGTGGAAGAGGCATGGGGTGGTCCATAGGGTTTGTCTGGGTCATAGAAGCGACCTTGGACATCGGCGTAGCGCGTACCTTCCCACTGTTGCAGAGGCAGCAACCAATCATTCATCTCGAAGATGAAGTCAAGGAATTGGCGATCGCCCGTTTCTCGATAGAGCAGCGTATAAGCTTGGGTGTGCCAGGGAATAAAGGCTGGATTGCGATGCTGCAAATGCCAGTCTTTGTAGTAACGAAAGCTGGCGTAGCATTTGTCCAGCAACACTGGATCCTGGGTATGGCAATAGAGCGAAGCCCAGAATAGGAGTGCTTCGCCGGGGTAAAAGTTTTGGTTGTCGTTGCGATCGCTCGGTTTATAGAAACTCCGAAACGACCCATCTTCGTTCCACAGCGTATCAATGGTGGCACAGAGGCGATCGAAGGGTTCGGCATAGGGTGGGGCGATCGTGGCAGAGTCGGAATATTCCAGCAATGCCAGCGCTGCCAGCGCCACGGCTCCCAGTTTGACCTTGCCCTGATATTCCACAAACCCCAGGTCATTCTCTTCCTGGTAGAACTGCTGGATGTTGTGCTGTAGGTTTTGGGTTGCCACTGCCTGGTGCTCAGCTTTCCCGGTGGATTTGGCATAGCGGATGAGGCAGAGGGTCGCCATGAATTGCCGAATCAAGTTGTTGGCTGTCGATTCTTCGCCTCGACTGGGAAAGTATTTGTAGATCATGCGCCCATCGGATTGCACCTGCCGCAGCATCCACTGCCCCATGCAAAAGGTCATGTCTTGCAAAACCTCGCCAGAGAGCTTCTCGTAGGGGACGATGCGGTTGCCGCGATGCAAGGTGGTGGCTGTGACCTGCGGGGCGAGGCGAATCAAGACCTGCCGCGCCTCAAAGGCTTGGACGGTGCCGCCGTTGCGCCAAAAGGTTTCAGGCGAAAGGGAAAGCTGGGTGAGAAAGCGATCGAACGCACTGCCAAAGCTGAGGTTGCTGGCGATCATGCGGGTGGGGCTGTAGCGTCCGGTGTGGTCTTTGTACTGCACCTCCATACCCCGGATGCCGCGATGGATATTGCTCAGCTGGCGGGCAAACTGTGTGGGCTCAACCGAGCGGTAGCTATGAGTCAGGCACAGTTCAATAGTGTCGATGCCACGACGGTTCGCTTTGGTGGCAGAAGACAGATAGGCGATCGCATCTTCCATCACATGGCTCAGCAATTGCCATAAATCCAAGTCATAGCACCAGTAAGAGCGACATAGCTTCCCGCCTTCCCGCAACCCCACATAGGTTGCCCCTAAGCAGGGCACGGAGATTTGAGGGGAAGCATCCCCTGCGATCGCCAGATAAACCATCTGAGTCAGGCGCATATCGTCCAGGGTGAGACAGGTTTCGAGTTGACCTATTGGCTCTGGAGCGGTTGTAGTTGAAGAATTGCGAACACCCATAGTCTTCGTTTTCGTTGCAACGGTTTCTGTCGTCTCGCGCAGCTGACCGCCTGCTGACCTACTGCTACGTTAGCAGCCCCCTTCTCTGTCGCCATCCCCTACCCACGCTAGACCACTACTGGTTCAGGTTGTACTATCCATGGATAGCTAACCCTCAGTGCTTCGACAAAATGCATCCTTTGCCAGTTATCGGTATGTTTTAGAACAGTGTCCTATAAAGGGCGCAACATCTTGTTGAAAGCTGAAAACAGATACTAAACATAAAAATATAGTAGACAAGAAAATTGACGAGAATATGACAAGTGCTGTTCTAAAGGCTACTGCTCCAAGTCTAGGTACAGGACAAAAAACAAACAGGATTTACGCAAGTTTTGCGTAAGTCCTGAAGGAATTCGTCGATTTTGTGGCCGCAACGCTGCCACAAAATCGACAAAATACGTAAGTCCTAACAGAGAATCCTTGATTTTGGTAGGCGTTTAATGTTGTGTCCTGTGCTGAGGTTCCGAATAGATGACTTTATCTAGGGCCGCACTGCAATCAACTATCTCGACAAACGAATGAGGGCAGCTAAAAAAGCTACCCTCGGCAATGGGTGAGGCTTTATCTGACAAATGTGTCAATCCTAGTCATCGAAATCGGCGCTTGTGATAGTGCGCGCGTTCACACCAATCACGAGTGCTACTCGACTGCCAAATGCGCGGATGAGCGTGTTGTTTCCTTGCTGCCTGATACTCAGATCGCTGAAGTCCAGACTACCGGAGAGTTCAAACTCGTCAATATTGTTGCGGAAGTCACGGATAATGTCGTTTCCGCGCCGTTGCAGCACAAAATCGTCTTCGCCACCGCCACCAATCAGGATGTCGCGACCGGGGCCGCCGACTAGGTCATCTTCGCCTCCGTTACCCCGGAGAACATCGTTGCCAGTGCCCCCGAACAGATCATCCTCATCCGCACCACCAACGAGAATGTCATTACCCGCACCGCCAAACAGATCATCCTCATCCGCACCGCCAAAGAGAGTGTCGTTGCCCGCACCGCCAAAGATGTCATCTTCACCGCCCAGGCCGAAGAGGCGATCGCGCCCACCCCGGCCTTGGATCAAATTATCGCCATTGTCTCCACGAATTCGGTTATTACGATTGTTGCCGATGTACCTATTGCCATCATCGTCGTCGTCATCATCATCGTCATCATCGAAACCCGTCACGAGACCACCATCGGAATCATCATTGAAGGGGGAGGCAAAAATGCTGGATTGAGATGACAGCATTAACTCATCAGAGATATTTATGGGGAAAAATGTTTCTTTCATGGTTTTACGATCATCAAAATGAACATCACGAAGCAGAACCGTGGTCAGAAGATGACCACTGCCTGGGAAGAAATTGTGCTGTGAATAACAGCTCTAGAGAAATAGTTGAAGCCAATTTATAGGATTCATATTCAACCAAGCCTTACTGAGGAAA
>JBCBSL010000347.1:0-6632 GCA_039819145.1 Cyanobacteria bacterium J06638_22 | reverse complement strand
GACAAAAACCAGAGCCTTCTTGATTTTTGTCCTGTACTGAGGAATAGGGTATGAACTGGAACGAAATTTTAGGACACATTCCTCGATTCATACTCGGTTTCAACACCCCCTAAAGCTGAGTTGTGACGGGTTCGCGCAGGGCGTCGGCAAGCTTTTTGACGAAACTGGCGGTTGGTACGGCCAAAATGAGCCCCAAAAACCCCGCAAACTTTGCCCCAATCAACAGCGCCACTACTACGATCGCCGGATTCAAACCCGTTACACCGCCAATTAAGCGCGGAGCAATCACGTTGTCATTGATCTGACCCAAAATTATCGCTACCGTGAGCACTTTTACTGCCAGCCAAATATTTTCAAACGCTAGTAGGGTACTCACTCCCAAGATGGCTAATAAGCCGCCAAAGGGAACGACACTGGCCAATCCAATGGTGATCCCAAATAGTAGTCCCAAGGGAATGCCAAGAATCGTAAAAGCAATGGAGAGGGCGATCGCCTGAATGAATGCCAGGGTTGCTTGCCCTGAAAAATAACCTTGAAAGCTGGGTTGCAGCGATGTTTGAATCTCGGCCTGCAATCGGCTGGGTAACCATCCCAGTAGTCCACCCCACAGCTTTTGCCCATTAATGACCAGCAAAATGCTGAGCACAATTGTAATCAACAGATTCAAGGTACTGTTAATGGCACTAAGAATCAGGTTGATCGCTTGACTGGTCGCTGTTTTCAGGAAATTAGACAACCGATTCGTAGCTTCGACGGCCAAGGGCTCAAAGTCAAATGGCGAATTTTTTACAAACGCGCGATCGCCCAGTTGCAGCAACTCCGTTGTGGCCTCATCGATCCAGCCGGGAAGGCGTTCGGCAAATTCGTTTAACTGCTGCCAAACCAAGGGGCCCAGAAAAATGAGGAGAACAGCGGTCACCGTCAGCGCCGAGAGGAGCACCAAGCTGATGGCTCCACCTCGGGAGACCTTGCGGCTTTCGAGAAGTTTAATAGGATAGTCGAGCAAAAAGGCCAGCAGACAGGCAGTGATGACAATACTGGTGATCGGTTGGAATAACGCACCAAGCCGCAATAGCAGCCAAGTATTGAGAAAAATTAGGGGAAACGCCAAACCTGCGATCGCCCATCTGGGTAATGTCGGAAATGCCATCAAAGATGTATCAGGTAAGCGGTGTACAACGGGCGTCCACGAGCCATCCTCTCGTTTTGGACAACTAACGAGCGATCTGGCGCAGATAACAGCGAGCAATCGGCCTCTAACTTTATCTTTCGAATCCAGTATTCATGCGGTGATCGCCATCATACCCCGCACAAAAGCCTGACGAACAGGCCACTCGCCGTCTGGCGAGCAATCGTTCTTGTCGCGTCTACCCCCACTCAGACTACTGGAGAACTGGTAGGTCAGAGGCATAGCATCTAAAATTAATAAGGGTTATATGTTGGCCTATCCCTTAGGCCAAAACTATTCTTCAGATGGATTAACCGCTAACCGCTTCTGTTTCAAACTGCCGGGTCGTTTTCCTCTACGCGAACCATGCAATCTGCCTATTCAAATTCCCCCAAGCACCCCTCTGCTAGTACCAGGCACAACCATCGCCCCCTGGACTTGCAAGACCACTACCTTTGCCCCGTTTGTCGGCATGGCACTTTGTCAGAGCTGGCATTGATGGATGCCTTTGCCTGTGACTTTTGTCGGCATATTTTCACGGCTAATCTGGAGCAACAGACGGTACAAATCGCCGATGGCACACAGCCCATGGCTTGGCGTTGGGATGGGCAGACCTGGCGATCGCTCCTTTCCCACGACCGCAGCATGACCGTGTTGATTTGGCTATTGGGTGCTGTCATTGCGATCGCCCCACCGTTGTTGGTTTGGCTGTCACTCTACACGTTCCCCCCACTACCAGGAAGCCGCTGGGAATGGTTCCCTGGGGTATGGGCAAGCTGTACGCTGGTTGTCCATCTGTTGCTCGTTGGCTGGTTGGCCACAGAGCATTATCAGTTTCCCCTCTATGTGAGGAGCAAACTTTGGCTGCGGCGAGCTTTTCAGCGGCAAAGTTGAGCATCCTTCCACCCTTGTTCTCAGCAAGATAAGCTAAAACAAGGAGTAGCTGAACTCTCTATTGAGCGAATTGATCGATAGATATCGATAGATATTGATGATCGATAGATACTGATCAGTTGGGTATAGTTTGGCAACAATCTACTCGCGTTTGAATGGGCTAGAAAACCATGGCTTTAGAATCTTGTCCCAAATGCAATCATCGTCTGGGGCCGCCACTCAAGTCTTCGGGGCGGCAGGTCTGCATGAAGTGTGGCTGGTCAAATCGTCCGCGCAAAGCAGCGATGCCGACCAAAACGCCACCGCGCGATAATATCTCGCCGACAGACATTCAGAAAATTCTGGCTCAGGCAACGGAGGAGGCCATGAACAATATGAAGCCTCGCCATAAGCAAGAGCAAACAAAGGGTGGGCAGCCGCCCCAGGATGATGGCCCCTCAATTGACGATTTGCTGAACCGTCGCTCCAAGTAGGCGACAGCTATCGCTGGCTGAGTCATCAGTGCAGGACAAAATTTTGAACTCCTAGGGCGCATCATCCAATTGATTGCAGAAGCCTTGCAGGATAAGGGTTTACGTGCCCGCCCCAACACCATGAACTAGGGGCTGTAAACGGTTCTGTGGAAGGAATTTGACACCTAATTGGTGACAGCCCCGATTAAAGTCCTCGATTTTGGGTAGCAAAGGCGGTGTCCGTACCGCCTCAAATCAAGAATGCTCTCGTTTCTGTCCTGGATTCAGAGCTGGGGCAGAATCTGCTATGCAAGGACGTAGGAGACGTATCAAATGTTGAGGATGCCCTGATCGGTCGGAACCCATTAGCGGGCATGTTGAGGCAAGAGCGATCGCTCATCATTCGCCGATGGTGTCGCCACAACGACTGACCACGGGCATTCAGGGTTCATCCATTGCAGGCAGTAGCATTCATTGCAGGCAGTAGAGATTGCAAGCAGTAGGCCTTGCAAGCAGCAGGATGCGATCGCCGCGCCTAGGCTGCTATGGCGATGTGCTTGGGGTAAGCACATAAATTTTCTAGTTTTTGCCTCAGCTCAGGTGAGGAAGGCGCGATGGCGGACGCACAGATGGGTCCTTGGACGAATAGCGTTGGGGCAGCAGAATGGATAGATGATGCACAGGCGGCGATCGCTCACTCCCTTCATGTGGCGATGCACTTGGCCTTGCATCCGCCGAGTCAACCCGGTCTTACGTTGCAAGGACAAACCTTAGCCCTATGGGTCAACTTGGATCGAGAAGCGTCCGATATTTACAGCGCTACGCTTGACCCGTCACCGTCGCCCGAAGCCTCAAGCGATAGGCTAGAGCATACAACCCTCAGTATGGGTCAGTTATCCGCTTTACCGACCTGGTTCGAGAGCTGGCGGCAAACTCCCGGCCTTACCCAACTCGATACGGGCGCATTGCTCATGCCCGTCCGAGCGGCGGTAGAAGCGTTAGCACCGGAGGTGACGCAGAGCGGCGTCAATTGGTTGGATGCCGCCCTGCTGATCTCACCTACCGCTGCTCTCGATACGCTGCCGTGGCTAGAGGACGACCACCAACTCAGCTATCCCCCCACGACTTGGACGACCGCCGAAATTTCGTACTGGAGCGCCCAGGCACAACACCTTGTTGCAATCTACCAGCAAGCCATCCAAACCCTTCAGCTAGAACAGTTACGACAGCAGCGATCGCTGGTTGGACGGGTCGTGCACTTGCTCAACTCCAACTTGCAATCTGACCAGGTATTGCACCAGATCGTGGCAGAGGTTGGGCAGCAATATGAGAGTGATTGTGTGCTGCTGCTGGACATGAGAATCCTTCCGGCGGTGTCGGTTTCAGCCCAGTGGAATGCTTCGACCACCCGCCCTCCTGTCACTGTTCCCACTGACCCTTTCAAAGGGATTTGGCCAGAGTTAGTCGATTTGTTCTTGCAAGATGGCGCGTCTTACCTCATCATGCACTGTGCCCAGCCGCAGCCTGAGTCCTTAAGCGATCTCTGTATGTTGTTCGAGGCGGCAACCCTAGTCGTGATTCCCGTCTTCCTGAAAGCTGAGTTCTTTGGTGTGCTGATCATGGCCACCAATGGTATGGCAGGCACCGATCCACGAACCGATCTACCGATCTTTCATCAAATTGCCGACCATACGGCGATCGCCCTTCATCAAATTATGCAAAACTCTCAGCTCCGCCCCATCAACATGGAGCGAGACGAAGGGCGGCTAGCACCCGTGGATGTCTGGTGTGATGCTCTCACCAATCTCCCCAATCGCCCAGCCTTAGAACGGGATTTGAGCCAACTGAGCCACCCAACACTCTGGATAGTGGATCCAGCATTTAGCATTCTGCTGGCCGATATTGACTATTTCAAGCTTATTAATGACACCCACGGCACCGCGGCTGGCGATGAAGTCTTGCAGGAAGTCGCTCACCGATTGCAAAACCAGCTCCGTCAGGGCACACAAATCTATCGGTTTGATGGCGAGGAGTTCTTGATGCTGCTGGATGGAACCCTGCTCAAGCCCGCTGCGGATGTTGCCGAACGCCTGCGGGCCGTGGTTCAACAGCAATCGATTCTGACGAAAGCTGGTCGCATCAATGCCACCATCAGTTTTGGCGTCGCACAAAAGGACCTAAACCATGATCGCCACGCGAGCGATGTTGTGCGGCGGGCGGAGCAAGCCCTACTCGAAGCGAAGCGCGAAGGGCGAAACCGGATCAAAGTTATTTAACCCGTAATGATGAATTGACAGAGACAAAGGGGGCATGATGACAGTAACCAAATCACAAATCAATACAGGTTTCACGTTGAGTTGAACGTTATCTGAAGTTACTCTAGTCCAGCTCATACAGCTAATTCACAATAGAATGGCGTCAGCTTCGTTAGCAGTCTGTTTCGCTCCAATTGATCCAGCAATTTCCATCGATCCTTCACTACGGCATGAGGTTTACGTACTATGGCAGGCAAGCTCTCCCCGGCATCGTTTGTTGGCAAACCCATCAAGTTTGGCACCGATGGCTGGCGTGGCATGATTGCAGCGGATTTCACCTTTGAGCGGGTCATGGCCGTCGCCCCCCGAGCCGCAATCGCCCTCGACCGCGTTTATGGTGACCCGACAGGCGATCGCAAAATTATCGTGGGTTACGATCGCCGCTTCCTCTCGACCGAGTTTGCAGAAATAGCCGCGAGTGCCATTCGCGATGCGGGGTTCAACGTCCTGGTATCAGAATGCTTTGCCCCAACTCCAGCCTTTAGCTGGGCGGCAAAGGAAAAAAATGCCATGGGAGCCATTGTCATTACGGCTAGCCACAATCCCGCCGCCTACTCTGGCCTCAAGATTAAAGGTGGGTTTGGTGGCTCAGTACCTGCCGAAGTGACCAAGATGGTTGAATCACTGCTGCCGGAATCTCTGCCCAACGCCACTCCTGGCAGCCTTGAGTATTTCAACCCCTGGACCAGTTACTGCAACGAAATTCAAACCAAGGTCAATCTAGGACAAATCAAGGATGCGATCGCCGCTGGCAAACTGGTCGTCTTTGCCGATGTCATGCATGGGTCGGCTGCGACGGGGTTGGAGCGCATCCTGGGTCTGCCGATTCACGAACTGAATGGTAATGCCGACCCATTGTTTGATGGGGGCGCGCCGGAACCCTTGCCGCGCTACCTGTCTAACGTCATGGAACAGATCAAAGTCTATCCTCGCAAGGGCGATGAGCTGGTGGTCGGCCTAGTGTTTGATGGAGACAGCGATCGCATTGCCGCCATCGATGGACAAGGCAACTTCCTGAGTTCTCAAATTCTGATCCCGATTCTGATTCGTCATCTCGCCACCAATCGTGGCTACACCGGGGAAATCGTCAAAACCATCAGCGGCTCAAACCTGATTCCCAAAGTCGCAGAGTTGCATGGGCTGACCCTCCATGAAACGGCTGTAGGCTACAAATACATCGCCGACCGGATGAATGACGCCAAGGTGTTGCTGGGCGGCGAAGAGTCGGGGGGAATTGGCTATGGACATCACATTCCCGAACGAGATGCCCTGCTATCTGCCATGTATGTGCTGGAAGCCGTCGTGCAGGGACAGAAAGACTTGAGCGTTCAGTATGGCGAGTTGCAGGAAAAGACTGGATATTATTCCAGCTACGATCGCATCGACCTGCCCCTGTCCAGCATGGATGCGCGCGATCGCCTGGTTCAAGAACTCAAAACCAACCCTCCCCAGCAAGTGGCCGACCACGCTGTCACCAGCGCCCTCGATATCGATGGCTACAAGCTGCAACTGGCCGACGGCAGTTGGCTCCTTATACGCTTCAGCGGTACCGAGCCGGTTCTACGACTTTACTCCGAAGCCGCCAGTCTAGAGCGTGTTCATGAGAACCTGGCCTGGGCAAAAGAGTGGGCACTATCGTTCTAGAGGATTGAGGTTTCCTCAAGAACCTGCACGAAAATGAACCTCAAAACCCCTAGTGAAAGGATAGGCTGCGTCTATCTTCACGAGGGGTTTATTGTTTCTAAGGACCATGGATTAAATAAAAAACCATATTTTTCTGAAGAAGCGCGGCGTAGCCGCGCT
>JBCBSL010000346.1:0-6636 GCA_039819145.1 Cyanobacteria bacterium J06638_22 | reverse complement strand
CCGCTGCCAAGAAGCGGCCACAAACGATAGTTGGGTTTTACGACTATTTAACCGGAATTGAGGTTAGACCTGATCATTTTTGAAAGCGGCTTTCACCTTGGAGTTTATTCAAGCGCGTAGCGCTCTATCACCTCAGCGTGCCCCTGGCACATTGACCTGGGTGAATTGGGTGACTTTGAACGAGACATCAAACGGCTGTCCCAGCTCATTGGCAACAGCTTGTTCGACCATCGCGACCTCTTCTGGGGTTATGAGTTCAGTTGCCCGTACCACGAGCTCAATCTCTGCCGTTTGCCAGTTTATGCGGGTTTCCAGCAGCTCAACATCTTGCCGAACCATCAAAGCATTGTTAGCCAGGATTGTCCGCATAGAGTAATTCAGACGGCTCTTGCGAATCAGTTCTAACGAGCTAATGCTCAACGGGATGACGAGGATCGCAATCAAAATGGCGCTCACACTCCAGCTCAGAGTGCGACTAAATTGGTTATCCCGGCGGGTGTATCCAGCCAAGACGTAGACCAGCGTGCAGGCAAGGCTGATGCCTAGCAGGTTTGTGCAATACAGCAAAAAAGCTCCGCCACTGTAAGCCCACTGCCCTTGAGACATCGTTAGACCCACAACACAGAGGGGGGGCATCAGTGCTACGGCGATCGCCGTTCCCGGTAACGCATCCCCGATCTGGGGGCGAATTTTCGCATAGCTGCTGATGGCACCTGCAACGAGGGCGATCGCAAGGTCAATGAGGTTGGGTTGGGTGCGAGCCAGTACTTCACTGCCAAATTCCGGAATCCCCAACAGTGTTCCTGCCAACCAGGCCATGAGAATCCCGACCAGCGTACTGACAATAATTGAGATTGTGCTGAGCCGTAACAGCTCGCGATCGCCTTCAATTGTGGCAAACGCGAACCCCCGCAGCGGTTGCATAAGGGGAGCAATCAGCATCGCGCCGATGATGACGGCAGCACTGTTGGTAATCAACCCAAACGTGGCGATTAGGCAAGAGCCCATCAGCAGTACCAGAAAGTTGAGGGTAAGCTGAGCATCCTCTATCAAAGAGGCACGCAGCTTCATAATCGGAACTTTGATGAGCCACGACTTGAGCAGCTCGCGTAACGACTGGAGGCGGGGAAATGGCATGGAGAGACCCTGAGAATGGTGCTAAGCAATGGGGCTGAATGACCTACGATGACTCAGCCCATAGCTGTTGATGATGGCAAAGGCGACATAATCTTAATGCTGCCAACCCTGAAATTCAAGGCGCACTCGTCATCGCTTCCTCACGAGCACAAGGAACGCAGAGTGGTTGGGAATAAGCCACCAAACCCGCAGATTAGAGTTCGATCACCGTTCATCCACCTGAGGTGAGCTGCATTCATCCGCGTCCATCTGCCACCTGATGTGAGCTGCATTCATCCGCGTCCATCTGCGTTCATCTGCGGATCATTACTCCAGCCCTCATGACTCAACCCGCTGGATCTCCACCAGCTTTGGATCGATAATCTTTTGCCCCATATCAGGGAATTTGATCGCGAGGCACATCTTTTTCCCCGTTCCAAAAATATGCGTTACCTGTCCGACTCCAAAGGAAGGGTGAACCACTTTTTCGCCCACTTTCCAATCCGTGAGGACAGGGTGGGATGGAGCCGCGACCCGTTTAGCCCGCATTTCTTTGATCGGGGTTGTCAGCTTTTTGGGTTGGGCATTCATCACGTTGCTCAGCAACAAATCGGAGGGCAGTTCGCCCAGGAAGAGCGACGGACTGGCAGGTTCGCGATTCCCGTAAAGGCGGCGTTCGCGAGCGTACGTGATGAACAGGCGCTCTTTGGCGCGGGTGATGCCGACATAGCAGAGGCGGCGCTCCTCTTCCAGAGATGCGGGATCATCTAGGGAGCGGAAGTTGGGGAACAATCCCTGCTCCATCCCCACCAGAAAAACCACAGGAAACTCTAGTCCTTTAGAAGAATGGAGGGTCATGAGCGAGATGGCCGATTTACCTTCGTTCAGGTTATCCAGGTCCGAGGCCAGGGTTGTATTGGCGAGGAAGCCAATCAGGGAGGTGTCTTCACTGTCCTCCTCGTATTGCAGAGCGGCGTTGTAAAGCTCTTGGACGTTGCCGATGCGATCGCGCGCCTCATCCGTATCCTGGGCATTCAGATCGTCGATATAGCCGGAATCATCCAGAATTCCCTGCATCATCATGGCGGCGCTCGTGGTGTCTAGCTCTGCCTGCCATTTTTTGATGGTCTCGGCAAATCCTAAGACCCCCTTTGCCGATCGCCCCGCCAGGGTTTGCACTGACGTTTCATCGCAAATGATATCCCAGAGGGATGCCTCCGTTTGCTGGGCTGCTTGCTTCAGCCGATCCATCGTGGTTTTGCCGATGCCGCGTCGAGGCACATTGATGATGCGCTCGATGCTCACGCTGTCGTCGGGATTGGCGATCGCCCGCAGGTACGACAGCACATCTTTCACTTCCTTGCGATCGTAGAACCGCAGCCCCCCCACGATGGTGTAAGGCAACTGCAACCGTGCTAATACTTCCTCTAGGGCGCGAGACTGGGCATTGGTGCGATAGAGAATGGCAAAGCTGCCCCAATCTAGCTCGGGATTGAGCTGCTCAAGCTGGCGAATCTGACCAACAACGAACTGGGCTTCGTGGGTTTCATCATCGGCTCGAAATAAATAGATCGATTCTCCCGCGCCTCGCGTTGCCCGCAACACCTTATCAATCCGCTCGGTGTTGTTTTCAATCAGCTCATTCGCCGCTTCTAAAATGTTTGAGGTAGAGCGGTAGTTTTCCTCCAGCTTTACCATCGTGCGGGTGTCATCATCCGGCAGACCATCGCCAAAGTCTTCCTGAAACTCCAACAAAATACGAAAATCCGCAGCTCTAAAGGAATAAATACTTTGGTCTGCATCACCAACGACAAAAACGGAGCGGTAAGACCAATCTTCAAAGGTTTGCGTACTACTGCCGTTGGTCACCAGCAACCGGATCAGGTCATATTGGGTGCGGTTGGTGTCCTGGTACTCATCCACCAGAATATGGCGAAAGCGCTTATGCCAGTAGGCTAGCACCTGTTCGTTTTGACGGAAGAGTTGCACCGGAACCAGAATCAGATCGTCGAAGTCGAGGGCGTTGTTGTCTGCGAGTGCCTTTTGGTAATCCGCATACACCTCCGCGATCACCCGTCCGCGAAAGTTGGGTTGCTCGCGCTCCACATCCTGCGGCGAAAAGCCCTGGTTTTTGGCATTGCTGATGGCGTAGCGAATAGAGCGGGGTTCGAACTTTTTGTCGTCGAGGTTTTTGCTTAAGACCGTGGTCTTTACCAAGCTCTGAGCATCGGATTCATCAAAGATCGAAAAATTGCGGGTACGGGTGCCTGCTGGATCTTGATACTTTTCGATGTCGAATCGGAGGATGCGAGCACAAAGGGCGTGAAACGTGCCAATCCACAGGTTTTTTGTGATGGTTTTGTAGACCTGCGATCGCAACCGCATCTGTTGCGATTCGGGTAAGGCGTCCAGGGGCTTTCCCTTCTGCGCTAAGGCTTCCTGTTCCGCGAACAAGCGCTCGATCCGCTCCTTCATCTCGCGAGCGGCTTTGTTAGTAAAGGTCACCGCGAGGATATTTTCTGGATCGACCCGGTGGTGCAAAATTAGGTTTGCAATCCGATAGGTGAGTGCCCGTGTTTTGCCCGATCCCGCCCCTGCTACGACCAACAAGGGGCCACAGTAGTGCTCCACGGCACGCCGTTGGGACGGATTGAGCTGAGCAAGGAAATCTGTAGGCTGGGGCATTGGGGAACTTTGGATTTTAGAGATTGAACTTCAGCGTGAGGCTTCGACGGTGAGCTCAGTCGAACCGCTCAATCGAACCGCTCAGTCGGACGATGTTGGAGTGCAGGTTCACGGCGATGTCCTGGCAACAGGCTGACTATTGCGGCAAAGCCTTATAGCGAATAAGAACAAACATTCTATCCACTCTGCAACCTACAGGTTAGTCTAAAGGCTAAAACTCTGGCTTGGCAAAGGGTTTTGCTAGCGGGCGATCGCCCCGGCTAAAGCTACCCATTCATGACCCATTGCGGCGGTTAGGATGCTCATCATGCCAGATCTATCCATGAAAGGTTTTGGGATCTGGATGTCGCGATGTTTGATACACCGATCTGTCCGCTCCCCAAAGGTTTGACTGTTTGAGAGTGACTTGTATCAAAGCTGGTTGAAAACTCCAACTATCGTTTATGGCTATTTAACCGGAGTCGATATAAAAAAGGTTAAGAGCGACTAAAAAAAATAGCGATTAAAAAAGGTTGATGCGATCGCACCAACCTATCGTCTTAAGGATCTATTTCGTATCTAAATACGCCTTGGTGAGCCTATGCAGTGACCCATGCGGTATTAGATTTCAAAGACCCAAGCTTCTGAGACCCAACCCGCGCTGGTTTCATACCAGCCTACAGAGTAGTCAAAGAAATCAACCACAGCGCCGTTGGAGTAGCCTCCCACAACGGCGAAACCCAATCCAGGGCCAGACCGGGCAACCAGTTCGCTGCCGTTGGTAGAAATGACCAGGGTGCCAGCGCCAGCGCCACCGCCGCCGCCACCACTGCCACCTTCGACAGTCCAAGCGACAGAAATCCATCCACCACCCGAAATCTCATACCAACCACTAGCAGCGTCAACGACACCAACCGTTGTGCCATTGGATAAGAAATCGATCGGCGCAAAGCCAAGCCCTGGACCCGAGCGTACCGTCAGTGGGCTACCATTCGTGGAAACCGTTACAGTGTCGGGGCCACCATCGGGGCCACCACCACCACCGCCACCAGTACCAAACCCGTATTCAGGGCCAGATAAACCCATGGCCGCTGCTGTGCTGGGTCCAACAACGCCATCGGGCGACAAAAAGTTGTCGACCTGAAATGCAATGACAGCACTCTCTGTTCCACTACCAAAAACCCCATCAACGCCGCCAGGGCTATAACCACTGTTGCGCAGTGTTGCTTGCACATCAACAACAGCTGCGCCGGTGTCACCAAACCCGACCAGTGCCTCCGCTTCAGACGGATTGGCCAGAATGGCTACACCGACAGCTAGACCAGCTGCACCCATAACGAATGGATTGTTGGGGGTTAGCCCCATTTCCTCCAGGGAACGAAGCTTTGGTTCCTCTGATGGATCTTCGTAAGCCGCAGATGCATGAAGAAAAGCCAGATTTTCCATAGGTTCCTCACCCAATGCAATAAGAAACGGTCAGTCTCAAACGTCCTCAAACGTCGCAATTTCTAAGAAATGCCCAGATAGACTGAAGAATCAAAGCATTTCAGAGATATTACGGATATATCGGGATCAGTTTAACGTAGACTTCTGGAAAGTTCACGACAATTTCCTCTTCTCCAGCGATTGTCATGCCCTGCTGCCGCAAAGTCCTGGGTAGCGAGGGTATAGCCGAAAAATGAGCCAACGCTATATCTATCATCCGGCTAGCATGAGTCCACCATATTCCGCGTTGTCTGGTAGCAGTTAAGGTTTGACGCCAGAATCTCTGATTCTTAAAAAAGAAAAAGTCAATTTTGATGAACACGACTGACTTGTGCGTAACAGCCTGTAACATCCACAGGTTCCGGCAGGATTGCCAAGGTGATGCAGGGGACGATTGCATCAATTACCTTTGGTATCAATTGGATTCAGGGGCAGTGGTAATGAACGTGTTGTAGCCTTCGTCAAATCCGGCAAAGAATCCTTCTCGGTAACCTTGGTCATACTGCTCATTCCCACTCATTGCAGCGGATGCGAAAGCGGCCTCAGGGGAATTGCCCTGGTTGAATTGGCGAAAGTTTTTGCCTTCGGCATAGCCAATGGTGTAGCCAGAATCGTAGCCATCTTGAAAGCGATTGGGTTGCTGGGCATTAGAATCGTCTATCGGAGCTGCGCTTGTCCCTGGCTGAACAGTTTGCCCCGCTTCTTCGACGACAATAGTGTTATCGCTCCCAACGACCTGAACAAGGCAGGTGCCATTGGGATAGAACCGGGCATAGGTTGTGGCGTCGGCCTCCTGATAGCCATAGGTGCGGCTACCATCTTCGTTCTGCACGGCACTAATAGGATTGGCTCTGAGCAGGATATTCTCGGCAGGCTTTTCACCGAAGGTGAGATTAAACTGACCCTGATCGGTGGCGACTTCCGCAAAATAACTGGGTGTATCGCAGGTCAAGCCCTGGCTAGGCGCCCCATTTGCCGTTGGGTTTTGTCCTTGCTCCGTCGTTTGGTCTTGGGCAGAATCATTGCCGCCACATCCTGCAATCAGAAGAATGCCCAGTCCCAATACAGCTTTGGTTGGAATTTCCCGCCACTTCGATGTCACCACTATTTTCGCCCTCGCTTCTAGCAACCAACGCGTTGCGACCAATGTGCCATCTAGCGAAACCTTGGAGCAGAAAACAGGTGTGTCTGCGATTTCGACTACTGGCAGTTTAGGAACGCCATGCACCTGGAATTATACAAACAGCTAGAAAATGAAAGTCAAAAATCTTGAAAGTTTCTGGGATTGGGCAAAGAAGGTGATTTCCTTGTACTTGTATCAAATCCGGTTGAAGAACCCCACTATCGTTTATGGCCGCTGCAACGCAGCGG
>JBCBSL010000345.1:0-6754 GCA_039819145.1 Cyanobacteria bacterium J06638_22 | reverse complement strand
GAAGGTGGGGCAGCGGGAACCGTGCATGGTGCGTTGCAAGCCGGAAGTTTGACCACCACCTTCACCGCCTCCCAGGGATTGTTGCTGATGATCCCGAACCTTTACAAAATCGCAGGGGAACTAACGTCGGCGGTGCTGCATGTGGCGGCGCGATCGATCGCCGCCCAGGCGCTGTCCATCTTTGGCGACCACAGCGATGTGATGGCGACCCGCGCGACCGGATGCGCCATGCTCTGCTCGGCCTCAGTGCAAGAGGCCCATGACTTAGCAGCGATCGCCACCCGCGCCACCCTCCAATCTCGGGTGCCCTTCCTGCATTTCTTCGACGGCTTCCGCACCTCCCATGAAGTGCAGAAGATCGCGCTGATTCCCGATGAGGCGTTGGAGCAGTTGGTGCCCCTGGAGATGGTGCTACAGCATCGGCAACGCGCCCTAACCCCCGATCGCCCTATGATTCGTGGCACCGCCCAAAACCCCGATGTCTATTTCCAAGCACGGGAAACGGTGAACCCCTACTACGATGACTGTGCCGCAGCGGTACAACAAGCGATGGATGAGTTTGCTGAACTCACCGGACGACGCTACCAGCCCTACCAATACCAAGGCGCTCCCGATGCGGAACGGGTCATCATTCTGATGGGTTCCGGCTGTGAAACCGCCCATGAAGCCGTGGATTACCTGACAGCGCAGGGCGAGAAAGTTGGGGTGCTGAAAATTCGGATGTATCGCCCCTTTGTCCCAGCGACCTTCCTCAAGGCTCTGCCCGACACCGTGAAGGCGATCGCCGTGCTCGATCGCACCAAAGAACCGGGCGCAGCGGGTGAACCCCTCTATCTTGATGTGATCCATGCCATCCAAACGCTGCACCGCGATGAGATGCCCAAGGTCATCGGTGGACGCTACGGTCTCTCCTCGAAGGAATTCACGCCAGCCATGGTGAAGGCGGTGTTCGACAACCTCAGCCAGCCCGAGCCGAAAGATCACTTCACGGTCGGTATCTATGACGATGTGAGCCACACCTCGATTGATTGGGATCCCAGCTTCACCATCGAACCCGACACGGTAGTTCGTGCCATGTTCTACGGCTTGGGTTCCGACGGAACCGTGGGCGCCAACAAGAACTCCATCAAGATTATTGGCGGCGATACGGACAACTATGCCCAGGGCTATTTCGTCTACGACTCGAAGAAATCGGGGTCGGTGACGGTCTCGCACCTACGCTTTGGCCCCGAGCCGATTCGCTCGACCTATTTAATCGATAGCGCCAATTTTGTGGCCTGCCACCAATGGGAGTTCCTACAAAAATTCGACCTCCTCGACATGGCGAAACCGGGGGCAACCCTCCTCTTGAACACGCCCTTTGATAATCCGGAAGAAACCTGGCTGCGCCTACCCCAAGCATTACAGCAAGTCATCATCGACAAGCAGCTCAAGGTCTACGCCATCAATGCCTACAAAGTGGCGCAGGAGGCGGGGATGCGGAACCGCATCAACACCGTGATGCAGACCTGCTTCTTTGCCCTGTCGGGCGTGCTGCCCCGGGAAGATGCGATCGCCGCCATTAAGCAAGCCATTCGTAAGACCTATGGCAAGAAGGGCGACGATGTCGTGGCCATGAACATCAAAGCGGTGGATAGCACCCTGGGCAACCTGTTTGACGTACCCGTGGGAACGCCAGCAGCGGAAGGAGCGCCTTACACCTGGGTGCCCGACACCGCTCCCCCATTCGTGCGGGATGTGTTGAGTCAACTGATGGCACGCAAAGGGGATGACGTTCCAGTGAGCGCCCTGCCGATCGATGGCACCTACCCCAGCGGCACCGCCCAGTATGAAAAGCGCAATGTGGCACAGGAAATTCCCACCTGGGATCCCGATGTCTGCGTGCAATGTGGCAAGTGCGTCATGATGTGCCCCCATGCCGTCATTCGCTCCAAGGTGTATGAACCCGGCGAATTGACCGACGCACCCGACAGCTTCAAGCACAAGGCCGCGCGGGATAAAGCCTGGTCTGACCTGCAGTTTACGATTCAGGTGGCGGCAGAAGATTGCACGGGCTGTGCGCTGTGTGTGGAAGTCTGTCCGGCGAAGAACAAGGCCGAACCCCGCAAGAAAGCGCTCAACATGGAGCCGCAACGCCCCCTGCGCGACCAAGAGCGCACCAACTGGGATTTCTTCTTGAACCTGCCGAATCCCAATCGCAGCGACCTGAACGTGAACAAGATCTCGCACCAGCAGATGCAAGAGCCGCTGTTTGAGTTCTCGGGGGCTTGCGCCGGATGCGGGGAAACGCCCTACATCAAGCTGGCGACGCAGTTGTTTGGCGATCGCATGTTGATTGCCAATGCCACCGGATGTTCCTCCATCTACGGCGGCAACCTGCCCACCACCCCCTACACCCAAAACGCCGCGGGTCGGGGTCCTGCTTGGTCGAACTCCTTGTTTGAAGACAACGCCGAGTTTGGTCTGGGCTTCCGGGTTTCCACCGACAAGCTCAGCGCCCAGGCGTTTGAACTGCTGCAACGGCTCGCGTTTGAGGAAAGTGAAGGCAGCCAGATTCCCCAAGACCTGGCCACAAACCTGCTCAACAATGCCCAAGCGGGTGAAGCCGACATCGCCGAACAGCGGGGATGGGTAGATACCCTGAAAGGAATTCTGGATCAACGGTTGGCCGCTCTGGAAAGCAATGGGGATAGCCCCGTCAGCCTCCGCAATTGGTTGACCAACCTGAAATCCCTAGCCGACTATCTGGTACGCAAGAGCGTTTGGATCGTCGGGGGCGATGGTTGGGCCTATGACATCGGCTATGGCGGTCTGGATCACGTCATGGCCAGTGGGCGCAACGTCAACATCCTGGTGATGGATACCGAGGTCTATTCCAACACGGGTGGGCAAATGTCGAAGGCCACCCCTCGGGCAGCGGTGGCCAAATTTGCCGCAGGCGGTAAGCCCGCCCCCAAAAAAGACCTGGGCTTGATGGCGATGACCTATGGCAATGTCTATGTGGCTAGCGTAGCCATGGGTGCCCGGGATGAGCACACCCTGCGGGCGTTCCTGGAAGCCGAGTCCTATGACGGGCCTTCCCTCATCATGGCCTACTCCCACTGCATTGCCCATGGCATCAACATGGCCAAGGGAATGGATCAGCAAAAGCTGGCGGTGGAATCGGGACGGTGGTTGCTCTATCGCTACGACCCGCGCAAGGCCGAGCAGGGTCAAAACCCGCTGATGCTGGATAGCCGCACACCGAAGCGATCGCTCGAAGATGCCATGTACAGCGAAAACCGCTTCAAGATGTTGCTGCGTAGCAAACCCGACGAGGCCAAAGACCTGCTCCAAAAAGCACGGGAAGATGTCTCAACTCGCTGGCACATGTATCAATATCTGGCCGCCCGCGACCCAGAAGCTGAATCACCTTTGCCAAAGGATCGGAGCTACCAGATGGGCAACCGTGCCTCGGGCGGTGCCACCAATAGCCCACCTGCAACCCCTAACACAGCCGACGCCTCGGCAGCGAAAGCCGACGGCTCAAGCCCAAGCGGTTCCTAATTCCGTTGCGCGATACCTTGGGTGGGCAATGCCCACCCACACGGATTGGACATAAATCTTGCTGGAGATCCCACCATGAACTTAACGACACAATACCTGGGACTAACGTTGAAATCGCCCCTGGTGGTCGGGGCTGCCGCTCCACTCACCGAAGACCTGGCCAACATCCGGGCGTTGGAAGATGCTGGAGCGGCGGCGATCGTCCTCCACTCCCTGTTTGAAGAACAGATTCGTCGGGAGCGGCTCGAACTGCATCACCACATGGAGCATGGCACCGAGAGTTTCGCTGAATCCCTGACCTATTTCCCGGAACCGGATGTTTTCCATGTCGGCACAGACGCCTATCTCGACCATATTCGCCAAGCGAAGGCAATGGTCGATATCCCCATCATCGCGAGTCTCAATGGCTTCACCCTCGGCGGCTGGACAGACTATGCCCGCCAGATGGAAGCCGCAGGTGCCGACGCTATTGAACTCAACATCTACTGGATTCCGACCGACTTTGATACGCCGGGAGCCGAGGTTGAGCAGCATTACATTGAGGTATTACAAGCGGTGAAAGCCGCCGCGCAGATTCCCGTTGCGGTAAAACTCAGCCCCTATTTCAGCAATACGGCGAATATGGCGAAACGCCTCTGTGAAGCCGGAGCCAATGGCCTGGTGCTGTTTAACCGCTTCTATGAACCCGACATCGATATTGAGGAGCTGGAAGTCTCGCCCAACCTGCTGCTGAGCGCACCCGGAGACATGCGACTGCCCCTCAACTGGATCGGCATCCTCTACGGTCGCCTGCCCGCCAGCCTAGCCGCCACCTCTGGCATCAGCAAAGCTGAGGATGTGGTCAAGATGCTGATGGCCGGAGCCGATGTGACAATGGTGGTCGCAACCTTGCTGCGCCACGGCATTGGCCACCTCACGACTATTGAATCCAATCTCATAACTTGGCTGCAGGAGCATGAGTACGACTCCCTCGATACCCTACGCGGCAGCATGAGTCAGCTATCATGCCCCGACCCCAGCGAGTTCGAGCGGGTGCAATACATGCAAGCGATTCAGACCTATCATCCCCTGGCGGCTATCTAGTCCAGCACAAAGGGTTCACGAAGCGAGCGATCGCCCCTACCTGAAATTCGGGAATAGGGGCGATCGCTCTCGCAATCACCACCAGCCAAGGGCTCCTCGTGGGCATTTGGGTATTGATAGCAGTGCGCAACCGCGCCCCACGTAACCTTGCCTAATCAACGCGCATAGTGCTCTAGACATAGCTTTTTTCAGTCGCAAGGCTCAAGTACTTTAACCGAGCAACGTCTCTGACTTGATCGAGCAGGCGAGGTGGATTGGGCGATGCTATAGCCAATGCGTATAACGCTCCCAGATGGGTGCTTAACTGTCAGAAGTGACGCATAAATACCCCACTTCCCATACTTAACTGCCAAAAGTGACAGTTAACATTCTGCTTTCCCGGAGCTATGCGTCAAAAGTAACGTATAAGTTCTGTAAATCAGGGTGTTATCACCAAAAAGTGGCGTATACGATCCGAAGATGAGGATTTTATCCACCAGATCTGACGCTGAATATATATTTATGCCCTTAAAGAGAAGTACAAGCTGTGAGCGAGGAATCTAGAAAATCATCTGGGGGAAAGGAGTTAGTTCTTAGCTCTGTTATTGGTGCGGTTGCGAGTATTATCGCTGCATCCATTTCTGCGTTGGCTCAGTTGGGGCTGAGCAACGTCGATACCTCGATCAATATTCACTGGACAATGTGGATTGCTACAGGAATATTCATTTACATAGTTGGTTGTTATGTAGTTGAATCCAAATTCACTGGTAATGCGCTTCTACACAGGGTGTTTAAGGTCCCTCTGTGGACAGATTTGCGGGCATTTGGTGAGCAGCCCGCAGCCAAAGCATCGTATTGGGCACTAATGACTATCCCGATTGTTGCTTACTTATCAAAGCTTGAACTTCCTTGGTTCACTATTCCTTTAATGCCATTTCCATTAAATTTCAAGCTTGCCTACTTCGCATCGTGGTTTATCGCAATTTCACTAATTGTTTTTGCAGTATTCTGCCCAAAGGAACTTAGAAGAAAAAACTCACTTGATAAAGTTCGAACCGTAAACCTTGTTTTAAACAACGTAGAACATCCGAGAATTGTGGTGGAACAGGATGAAGAGGTAGTGGATGACGAGCTTGATCAATCATCCTTGCTTGTTCGCGCTATATGTTTTGGCTTCTATATGCTTGGCACAGTTGCAGTAATAGCCATTTTGTTCCGAAGTGCCAAGGTCGTTTTCAATGCGTAAACGGCATAACAATCACATGCACTCGGACAGCAACAAGTGCCGCTCCTTAGTTGCTCTGCTTTTTGCTGCGGGTGATGTGAGTCTTTAGAGGTCACTTGAGTAGAAAAACATCATATTTCTGAAAATCAGAAAGTGTAGATTGATCCAGTTATAAATTTCATTCTTCAAATCAAGAAAGCTATTAGTTTGGAGTAACGTGTTCATGGATCTCAAAGAAATTATTGAATTCCTTGGAAAAGATTGGAGAAGTTTTATCAAATCATGGTACGCAGTCATCACGAAAGGGCATCGAGTTTTTGAACATCTGGATTTAAGAGATGAATCAACATTAATATACGGACTAAGGTTTATGTTTTACATCGGGCTTATAGGTGTAATTCTAGAGATTCCAGTTGCAGCTTTAGTAGGCTTACAACATGAAAAGCCAAGCTATCTAGTTTCCAGCTTAGTTCTACTCTTAAGCCTATGGATTGGATATTCTGTAATCTTTCATTTATCCATGAAAGTGGTTGGTGGAACAGCTGAATTAAGAGAGACTATTGCTGAATTTTGTTTCTTAACAGCTTTTTTCCCTCCAATAATGATGCTCCAACTTCCTCTCCAGCAGTATATGATTCCATTTCTTCGAGAATCAGATAATCAGGAGGATCAATTAAATGTCATCTTTCAACTAATATTTTCACCCAGCGATCTTATGACTTTTCTCACTCTATATGTCCTATCATCTGGATTAACAATCTACTTTTTCATAGTACTTTATAAGGCTTTACGGCTTATAAATAACTTGCAAGGATTTAAGATGATTTCAGGATTTTCACTGGGAATTTTTGGAGTATTCCTATTTGTTAATCTCATTTCAGTTCCACTGCATAACATACTTTATAACGCTGCGTTATAAAG
>JBCBSL010000344.1:0-6755 GCA_039819145.1 Cyanobacteria bacterium J06638_22 | reverse complement strand
TCGAAGTAACCTGGATATGACTCGACCTCTGTATTTTCCCTTACTCCCTTCAAAAATCAAAACGGATTGCTATATCAATCCCTCTTTCCCGAAGCCCGAAGTTTTGAGGCCTTTAAGTATTTGCATGTGGGGATGTTATCGGATATCAAACGCAAATCTCTACCCGCGATTGCGAAGGCAGCTGGCCTTGCGAATGAACAGTCACTGCATCATTTTTTGACCGACTCCCCGTGGTCTGTTGCTGCGTTAAGGCGTCGTCGCCTCGAGTTAATTTTACAGTCGCTCAAGGGACGCCCTCTAATTTTATTGATCGATGAAACGGGCGACCGCAAAAAGGGCCATGCCACGGCCTATGTCAGACGGCAATATATCGGTAATTTAGGTAAGGTTGAGAACGGTATTGTGGCGGTCACAGCCTATGGCTTAGTCGGGTCGATGACCTACCCCCTAATGTTTTCCGTGTATAAGCCCAAAGACCGTCTCGAAGCCGGAGATGTTTATCGGAGTAAGCCTCAAATTGCCGCCCAGATGATTCGTGAGCTAACCGCGATGGGATTCCAGTTTGAACTGGTTCTCGCCGATAGTCTCTATGGTGAGAGTGGAGTCAATTTCTTAAGTGTTCTTGACGAGTTAACGCTAGATTATGTGGTGGCGATTCGAAGCAATCATGGGGTCTGGTTGCCCCGGGGGGAGAGGGTTCGATACAATCGCTGGCGTAAATTTGAGCGCGTCTTCACGGACGGCAAGCGCGCAGATAGATACATCCGCGAGATTGTTTTTGGTAGAGGTAAAAAGCGGCTAATTCGGTACTGGGAAATCACCACAGACCCAGCCACACGTCCCGTGAATGGAACCTGGTATGTGATGACCAAGAAAGCGGACATTAAGTATCACGACGTGGGCAATCTCTATGGGTTGCGTAACTGGGTCGAGTACGGGTTGAAACAAAGTAAGAATGAATTGGGTTGGGCCGATTTTCGAGTGACGGATTATGCTCAGATTGAGCGGTGGTGGGAAGTGGTCATGAGTGCGTACTTGTTGGTCAGTTTGCACAGCGTTAAAGGCAGTCCCTCAAACCCTGAGGCAGGGGATAATCCGCCATCTTCAGAGGTCACTGAGTTTACCAAACATGCTTGGTGGAACGAGAAAAAGGGCTGGAAAAATCTGCTCAACAATTTACGCTTAGTGCTCCAGCCTTTGATCTTTTGCAATCTCATACAGCCGTGGTTAAAGGTTTTTGCGGCACCTCAACTCGCGCGCGGATTTGCCCAACTTATCGCCCTCATGAACCAGTTTCCGGGAGCCATCCCCGAGCCTGATGCGACCGCTACAAAATACTTTTCCTCTGCCTAGTGTGACAAAAGAGCGATATTTTTCGGTGTTGGGTCTTGTTTCGAGTGAAATGCCCACCCAAAATCAGCATAAGATTGCCACTGAAACACTGAAACAAATATTGGGGACAAGCAAGGTTTATGGAGTCGGGCTCAGCAGTGGAACTTTTCGATCGGACGGTAGACAATCCAGGGTTTATTACGCCCGTCCTATCCCCACAGGCATGGCAGCAGCATTTTTCACAACCGCCGATGGCGCTGGGTGTCTTGGCATCGGGCAGTGGCAGTAATTTTGAGGCGATCGCCCAACATATTGCCGAGGGCAAACTCAACGCCACCCTCCGGCTGATGATCTACAACAACCCCGAGGCCAAAGCCGCCGAACGAGCGGATCGCTGGCAAATTCCCAAAAAACTCCTCAACCACCGCGAGTTTGAAACCCGAGAAGCCCTAGACGAGGCAATCGTCCGCGAATTCCAAGAACGAGGCGTAGAGTGGGTCGTGATGGCCGGCTGGATGCGCATTGTGACTAACGTTCTGATCGAGGCATTTCCCAATCGTGTGCTGAACATTCACCCCAGCCTGCTACCGTTCTTCAAAGGTGCTAAAGCTATTGAGCAGGCGATCGCCGCTCAGGTTCGCGTCACGGGTTGCACCGTCCATCGCGTCGCCCTGGAAGTCGATAGCGGCCCTATCTTGCTCCAAGCCGCTGTCCCACTCCTTCCAGACGACACCCCAGACACCCTCCATCGCCGCATCCAAATTCAGGAGCACCAAATCTATCCCCAGGCGATCGCCCTCGCCTCCCTCCTACCCATACCCACAGCGTAAGCAGCATAAAACACATCAAACAATCCACACTCAAGCTCAGCAAAGCATTTATCTGCGTTCATCTGCGTTCATCTGCGTTCCATTCGTTCCCCATCATCGCGCCACCAAATCATCCAACTCCTCATAGCTGGGCAATCGCGTATCAATTGCCTTGCCGTTGCGCAAAACCGTGCGATCGCTCTGGGGGCGCGACAGCAATTCACTGAAATAGCGGGCAGAGAACAACACCAAGTCAGCGGGCAAGCCAGTACCAATGCGACCCACCGTAGGCAATCCCATCAGTTCGGCCGGAGTCGTGGTCACCGTTCGACTCCAATCTTCATAGGGGGTATCGAAATGGGCAATGCGCGTCGATTCGCGGAAAATCTCTAGCATGTCGTGGTCGCCAAAGGCATGAAATGCATCCCGGCAGTTATCATTGGCAACCGCAACCGGAATGCCCGCATGCTTCAGCTCGTGTAATAGGGTGACGCCCCGCCAGCGTGGAGTGTAGGTGGGTTGATTTTCCAAATGGGCAAGGGAATGGCTGGACACAAGGTGGGAAAGCTTGATCGAAGCTTCCTGGTCGCGGTCTTGCAGGTAAAGATTGCACAGAGGCAGGCTGACAACGCCAATTCCCGCCCCTTTGACCGCCTCAATTGTGGCGATCGCCTGCTGTGGATCCTGCAACGACAGGCTACAGCAATGGCCACAAACAATCTGGCCAGAAAAGGCATGGCGCTGAGCTGTGCGGGCAATTCGATAGAGCGCATCCGATTCTGGGTCGGGGCTTTCGTCCACATGAAAATCCAAATTCAGCCCCCGCTCGTGGGCTAGGTCAAACGTGCGCTCAATCTGAGCATCCAAATCCGGATTTTTGAAGGTAACGCCGCCTAAAATGCCGCCATACTCGGCAACCTGATCGGCCAGTCTTTCGCCCTCTGGGGTCAGCCAATAGTCTAATGGGACGAGCGAAACGGCTTGCAGGTGGAGGCGATCGCGCCATTCCTCTCGGAGTTTGGCAAAGGCTGCGAAATTCGTCTCCGCCAGCGTACCTCCTGAATCTAGATGGGTTCGAACCGCTTTGGAGCCATGGGCATAGCTACACTTCAGCCCAAACTCCATCCGCCGATAAACATCCTCAAATTGCCAGTGGGCTTGGGAATCCTGCCCCAGCGCTTCCAGGGCCGCATCAAAGTGCCCGGTTGGGTTTGGGGTTCGCTCCCAGGTGTGCCCCTTATCCAGGTGCGTATGCAAATCGGCAAAGCAGGGAAACACAATCCCTCGGCGCAGATCAACGACATCCACTACCGCCTCCGCTGCTCCCGCCAGACAGACCTGCACAACGTGCCCATCCCGAATCTCAACGTCCATCAGCGCCAGCCCATCCCGGGTTTGGGGAGAAATCGCTTCTGTTAGGAGAGCCACAGGGATATGCGCATTTGTCAGCCAGAAATGGCTGCTGCTAGCAAGAATCGGCATGAACGAAACCTGACCAAGAGGGAACGGAACTAATTTTCCCGCTTAATGGCGCTCTCGTGCCAGTGGCGCAAGAGAAAATCGGATAGCCAGGTCAGAAGGGCAAAAATAGCGATGCCGGAAACAGTTGTCATCAACAGCGCTGCAAACATCTTGGGGATTTGTAGATTGAAGCTGGCCATCAAAATCTGATAGGCAATGCCCGATCGCGTCCCCCCGGTTCCAGCGACAAATTCCGCAACCACCGCCCCAATCAGCGCCAACCCTCCACTGATGCGCAAGCCGCCTAAGAAGTAGGGCAGGGCACTGGGCAATCGCAGGTAACGCAGGGTTTGCCATCGATTGGCGTGATACAGCTGAAAGAGGTTGAGTAGATTGTGATCGGCGCTATTCAGCCCCATGGTGGTGTTCGACAAGATGGGGAAAAACGCGACTATCCAGGCACAAATAACCAGAGAGACGAAGGTGGCCTGATCCCCTTCAACCACCTGCCGCACCCAGAGGATAATCAAAGGGGCGATCGCCGCGATGGGCGTTGTTTGCAGCATGACTGCGTAAGGGAAGAAACTCCGCTCAATCCATTTGCTTTGGGTGAATAGGATGGCCACCGCTAGACCTGACACAATCGCCCCAATAAATGCCACAACCGTCACTTGCAGCGTAATCATCAGTGACGGAAACAACGTCCCCCATTCGCTGACTAAGGTTCTGAGCACAAGGGATGGCCCCGGCAGAAGGTAGGGGGGCGTCCGTGTTGCCCATACCCCGACTTCCCAAATCAATAAGACCAAAACTCCAACGGCAATGGGAGCGAGGATGTCAGGGGATAGCAGTTTTGCCAAAACGCCGGGTGATTTCTCCACGTTCCCTAAGCGGGGCGAGAATTTGGGGGTGTCTGCGGCACGGGATGAGTTCGTCATGTTGCCAAGGCGATTTGTCATAGGTCGATGAGGGAAAAAACGTTAGGGGCGCGTCAGGCTATCGAGTTCACAACATCATAGCGAGACGGTGGCGCTGCATCGGGTTCCGCCGGAGATTGAGCGGCCTGGGCTAACGCTGCAGAGAGCTGCCGACAGTAGCTCGTAAACAGCGGCGAGGTACGGAAATCTTCGTTGCGAGGATAGGGCGCATCAATGGGAATATCGGCGACCACTCGCCCTGGGCGAGCCGCCATGACTACCACCCGATTCGATAAATACACCGCTTCATAAATGTTGTGCGTCACAAATACCACCGTCCAGCCCTTTTGCTGCCAGAGGTTCAACAAATCGCTGTTGAGTCGGCTCCGGGTCATTTCGTCCAAGGCTCCAAACGGTTCGTCCATCAGCAACATATCTGGATGGGTTACCAGCGCGCGCGCAATCGAAACCCGCATCTTCATGCCGCCGGACAATTCCCGGGGATAGGCCTTCTCAAAACCCTGTAGATCGACAAGCGCCAAGGCTTCGGCGATCGCCTGCTTGACCAAGGGTTTTGACCGACCCGACAACTTTAGGGGCAACCGCACGTTGTCTTCCACCGTTGCCCAGGGCATGAGTGCCGCTTCCTGAAACACAAACGCCAGCTTATGCCGATATTCGTCGCCCCATTCCAGACGGCCCGTGCTCATCTGGCCCAACCCGGCTACCAATCGGAGTACTGTGCTTTTACCACAGCCCGATGGGCCTAGAAGGCTGACAAATTCCCCATCCTTTACCGTTAGATTGAGATCTTTTAGGGCGATCGTACCGTTTGAGTAGGCTTTGCTGACATTGCTCAGCGTAAACGCAACATTGGCGCTGGACATGAACGAACTCTCCATTGGCAAAAACGGGTCGTCGGGCGAGGACAGTAAACAAGCTTTCGACAACGGCCCTAAGCGGGCATCGTCTGACAAACCTTTTGCGTCGCTCTTTGAAAATAGCCCGACTGCTAAGAGCGCAGATCGCTGTAGAAGCCGGGCTATCCTCAAGCAGGGTACACACGGTATAGGGCTAATATTCCCTAGCCGCGATAGTAATCAACGCCTTTATTCACAAAGTCCAAGGTATAGGCTTGCGTGAAGTCGGTGTCTGGGCTGAAGATGCCTTCTGACGCCATTGTGTCAAAGAAATCTTGCCAGCGCTCGTCAGTCATCGCACCAATACCCATCGTTTCCGCATCGCCCGAGACGACGATGCCATATTCCTTCATTTTCTCGATGCCATAGGCAATTTGCTCATCGGTCATTTCTGGATTATCTTGCTTAATCAGCTCGTTTGCTGCGCTGGGATCGCCTTCCAGATAGCTATACCAACCTTTGATGGACGCATCGACAAACCGCTGCACTAGGTCTGGATCTTGTTCAACCAGTTCTTGCCTGCACTCAATCGTTGTGGAGTAAGGGCTGTATCCTTCATCGGCCAACAAGAAAACAACCGGGTCAAAGCCCCCTTCTTCGGCAATCTTCAACGGCTCGGAGCTGAGATAGCCTTGCTGCCCAGCGGTTTCATCGGCAAGAAATGGCCCTGGGTTGAAGTTATAGGTGCGCTTCATGTCATCGGTGAAGCCAAACTTCGCCCGCAGGAAAGGCCAAAACGTGGTGTTTGCCGCCGCCGAGATGAAAACAGGGCGTCCTTGCAAGTCGGCCAGGGTTTCAGCCGTGCCTGGGTGCGCCATGATGATTTGCGGGTCTTTTTGGAAGATCGATGCCACGGTAACCGTGGGAATGGCTTCTTCAATGGACTTGATGGCCAGAGAGGCATAGCCCATAAAGAAATCGATCGCCCCACCCATCAACAGCTGGGTGCCATTCACCTGGGGCCCACCCATCTGAATCGTCACATCTAACCCATACTCTTCGTAAATGCCCGTCGCAACGGCCTGATAAAACCCACCATGCTCGGCCTGGGCGAACCAGTTGGTGCCATAGGTAATCTGAGTCAGCTCCCCAGATGTGGCGGATGATTCGGTGGGTGCTTCAGCGGTAACGTCTTCGGCAGGCGCTTCATCATCAGAAGCGGTGGGAGTGTCTGAGGCACAGGCCGTAACCACGCCAGTTCCCAGAGCCATAGCGCCATACTGTAGAAAACGCCACATCGAATCGTCACATCTAACCCATACTCTTCGTAAATGCCCGTCGCAACGGCCTGATAAAACCCACCATGCTCGGCCTGG
>JBCBSL010000343.1:0-6779 GCA_039819145.1 Cyanobacteria bacterium J06638_22 | reverse complement strand
CATGGATGCAAGGGTTTTTGATGGTACTTAAACCTTAGTCCATTACCGAATCCATGCTCCTTTCATGCAACAACGCCATTAGCCAATCAAAAAACTATGCTGTCGCGCGACTTTTTAACCCAGTTGGCACAGAAATACGCATTGTCCCCGGAACAGGCGGCCGCCTTTGTTGCGCTGTTTAGTCGGAGTGACGATGATGAGTTGGAAGCCGCAGACACGCTGAACATTAGCCACAGTGCATTCCGGACTCGGCTAACCGGAGTTTATAGCAAGTTCAGCATTGGTGGGGCAGGTCCCGGCAAGTTTTATCGATTGCAAAATTTCCTGCTTCAGGAATACCTGAAAGTTAACCCTTCACGGGCTCTGAGCATACCTGAAGCCACAGTTGATATTGAGCTATTGGTTCAGGAAATGCGTCAACAAGTAAGAAATGATATTCAGAAACGCTGCGGCATGATGCGGGTGCTGGATATGGCGCAACCCATCACGCTCGATTCTATCTACACCAGCGTCAATATTCTGGAAAAAATCTCCCGCAATCAGCGACGCAGCATTGAAGAATTGCTGGAAGGCTGCAATCTGGAAGACTTTGATCGCCTTAGTCTTAGCAAAATTAATCAAGAACGCATTCCCGGCTTAGAAGCCGTCGAACGTCACGACAAACTGCTGATTTTGGGTAAGCCGGGAGCAGGAAAGACCACATTTCTCAAATGGCTAGCGCTGCAATGCAATGCGGGACAACTGCACCCGCATCGGGTGCCACTGTTTGTCACGTTGAAGGAATTTGCCGAAGCCTCTGGCCAGCCCGATCTACTCAGCTTCATAGCCAATCAATGGACAGCGTGCGAGGTTGAAAATGCCCCAGCGGCAGTCAAACAACTCTTGCAGGCAGGGCGAGCGGTAATCTTACTCGATGGTTTAGACGAAGTGCGATCGGACGATCATGATCGTGTGCTAAAGACCATCCGCCAGACGGCCAGACAATTTGATGCCAATCAATTTGTCATGACTTGCCGGATTGCTGCGCGAGAATACACCTTTGAGCAATTCACCGAAGTTGAAGTGGCTGATTTTGACGACGAACAGATTACCGATTTCTCCCAAAAGTGGTTTCAGCCCAAAGACCCCATCAAGGCGGCGGAATTTCCCAAAGCCCTGGAATCCCAGCCCAATTTGCAAGAATTAGCCACCAATCCCCTCCTCTTGACGCTCCTCTGTCTTGTGTTTGAAGAAAGGGCTGGGTTTCCTGCCAACCGCTCGGAACTCTATCAAGAAGGCGTCGATGTATTACTGAAAAAATGGGATGCCAAGCGGAATATCAAACGCGATGAGGTTTACAAACAACTGTCGTTGCAACGCAAGGAGGATCTGCTCAGCCAGATTGCCTGTACGGCGTTTGAACGGAGTGAGTACTTCCTTAAACAAAAATTTGTCGAGGAAGAGATTCGCGACTACATCCGTAACCTGCCCAAGGCCAACCTTGCCCCCGACGCCTTGCAACTAGACAGCGAAGTGGTGCTGAGGGCGATCGAAGCGCAGCATGGCTTATTGGTGGAGCGGGCAAGGGGAATTTATTCATTTTCCCATCTCACCTTTCAGGAATATTTCACGGCACGGCAGTTCAAGGAAAAGACGGATGGTGAGTTTGGTGCCTTAGTAAAGCATGTCACCGAGCCGCGCTGGCGCGAGGTATTCTTGCTCACGGTCGGGATGCTGAAAAATGCCGATAAACTGTTGCTGGTAATGCAACAACACATTGACGACATGCTGGCGCAGGATGAACGATTGCAACAATTCCTCGGCTGGGTTGAGCAAAAAGCCAATTCTGTAACAGCCACTTACCAATCTGCTGCCATTCGAGCTTTCTATTTCGGCCTCGACCGAGCCATTGACCGCGACCGCACCCTCAACCGCGACCTCAGCCCCGCTCTCACCCTCAACCTCGACCTTGACCTCGCCCTCACTTTTGCCCTCGATCGCGACCTTGCGGTCGCCCTGACCATCGAGAGCGAACGTGACCGCGCCATCGCCATGGATCTCGACCATGCCATCGCCCACACCTTCAACCGCGACCGCACCCTCGATTTCGACTTCGACCGCGACCGCGACCTCGACCTTGACCGTGCCCTCAGCCGTGCTCTCGCCCAAGATCTCGATCGCGCCCTTGAATGCGCCCAAATGCCAAAGTTACAGCAAATGCTGAAATATCTCAGACATCAGGTGCCCGATTGCTCTCTGGAAAATTTTGAGAATTTTAGGCAATGGTGGACAACGAATGGATCAGCGTGGCTGGAGCAATTGCAAGACATCATAATTGAGCATCGCAACATCGGTCATGATTGGCAGTTCAGCAAGGCTCAACAAAGGTTGCTCCAGCAGTACTACAACACCAACAAGCTGCTGGTCGACTGCCTCAACAGCGATTGCTATGTCAGTCGCGAGGTGCGCGAACAGATTGAAACGACCTTGCTGCTGCCGATCGCCTCTCAGCGCGATGTTTGACAAGGGCTCTACTGAGCACCCAAACCCCTAGGCCTGAATCCATTATTTAGCAACCTCGATTGCTCTTTACTGACCCGAACCGATGCCTGCCTCGAATCCGACAGAATACTCCTGAGAATACACAGCACCTTCGCTACTGATCTGCTTGAGAAAACGGATATCTAGACTGGGGAGTTTAGTGCGATACAGAGCTGTCCAAAGTGTTCCGCCAATGACAACATTATCCTCACCGACAGCGTGCGATCGCACGGACTCAGCAGCATTCCAGAGCCCCTGATCATCGGCTGGATTCTGCGGAAGGTGAGCGTCTAGCGTGGCGAGCCGTTGCTTCGATTCTTCTTCATGTCCCTCTTCTGGCACAGCATCACGCAGCGATGAAAGGTAGTGGTTGGTGCAGAGGAGCGGCTGCGAAGGCTCCCGTCGAACAATCCCAATCCCAGATGTCTCATGCCATTCCAGCACTGCGGCATTGCCATTGCGATCGCCAACAATATAGTGGCAGGGAATGAAAAGGGTTTGCTTTGGCAGCTCAGAAAAGAGGGCGATCGCTTCCTCAACTGTCTCACAGCGTTCGAGCAAGATACGCGGGATGGTGATCTCATCAATGGCATCAAATCGAGGCTCTGTGAGCTGCATTGTTCCATTACTCACTGCCAGGAGGGCGACACAAAAGCCGCGATCGTTGATGCCATCAAAAGCTCCGACGAAGAGATCGGTCGAGACAACAGCAATGCTCCGAAACCCCTCCTGCGGTTCAAATGTCATCAGGTAAATCGGATCGATCATCGGCCTTATACCCGAAGCAGGAGCCCCCAGCAATTCAGGAAAAGAGCACAGAGTAAAATCAAAATTTCGCAGCAAAAGGCTGTCGTTTTTTTCACCAAGAAAAGCCGTAGAGCAACCGAAGGACGGAGCTTCTTGACTCAAAAAAAGGGAGTAAGGATCGAAAAGCACCTCACTATGGCTGAAATAGTTGGCGACACCTATAGCCCTATCAGCAAGCGTAGGGCAGCAGCGCGATAGTAGTGCCCTTTTCTCCCGTAAGTCGGAATCGGATATTGGGGCGGTGGTTGAACTGACCCCGTGATGCTCCGCTGCAACTCTCGCCAAATCTTCCCCAATCTCAATTTGTGTACCCTGCGATCGCAAGGTGAAAAGGTCAAAGGGGCTTTCAGGGTAAAACTGGTGTTGGACCAACTCCGTTATCATGAAGCACACCTCGAAGGGATTGTTAATTGCGTATCATGCTCCGCAAAGCGCTTTCTACTTCTCGACTCGACGTCTCTACATTAATGCTCAATTTCCTGGCGAGTGGGATCCTTCTTCCACAGCACATAGGAGTAGACGACTAAAAACAGCGTGATACCAATGGATCCACCCAGAACCAGGATGAAAAACAACTGATTTGCATTAGCTAGAGTTGCGAGGATACAACCAATTCCTAACCCAAACAGCAGCCGACCTCCCAGCCTGTTCGTTCGATTCCAAGAATACTCACTGCTGAGTGTCCAAGGGGTACGAACTCCAAAGAAAAAGTTACTGCGAACCTTGCCTAAATAATTACCAATAACAACCAAAAGAACACCAACACCCACTGAAACAATGGCAGCTACATCGATTGACCAACCGATCGCTTTGAGAACGGTTGCAACATGGAGCGCGAGCAACAACACGATCGATGCTAGCCAAGTGATGGAGTAGGCTTTTTGCGAACGAATTAGGTTTTGGGTACGGGGTTCGATGCGGGGAAGGAACGCGAACAGCATCGTCAAAGCAGCGGTAATGATTGGAAACAGCAGCAATCCTTCAAACTTACCGCCATAGCGATCGGGCGTGCCATCAATGCCGTAGTGAACTGGAATCGGAGAACCATCAGGAATCACTCTCCATGCCCATGCCGATAGCACCCACATTCCTAAGACAATTAGGCTACTGATCACGAAAGTATTTTTGTTGTTCATTGCATTATTCATGGACATCCTCCACTGAATTGAAAGACTGAGGCGATGGAAGGTTGAACGTATTCATTAATGACAGGAGAGCTTCTTCAAGCACGGAAATATTGAGGTGGTAGATGACAGTTGTTCCAACCTTGTCGGCTTGAATCAAGTCTGCAGCCTTGAGAATGGAAAAGTGTCCTGAAAGGGTGGGCTTTGCAAGACTGAAGTGCGATGCAATCTCACCTGCGCTCAAGTCACGTTCACGCAGGAGTTCCAGGATTTTACGCCGAGTGGGGTCGGCTAATGCCTTATACACGAGATTCATATTTGCTATTTTGCTAAATATCGAAATAAATGTCAAGTCCCAGTGTTAAGTATGCAATTTGATGATTTTTGGGTCGCTCTGCGACCCAAAAATCTTAGATCTCTAGTCGCTGTCGACTGATTTTGCTCTGGCTACCACTACGTACCACATACTGTTTGGGAGCGTACGCTTTCGCAAAATACGCTCCTCTAAGTCATCTTGCTGCAAAATTTCAATATCCTGAAATCCTTTCTCTTCCAACCACGCTTTTATCTCGTTGCCATACATTCCAAATAGATAAGGTTCCCCGATTTCAGTCAGCCGATCAAGGCTTTCTGCAATACCGGGAATCTGGTCATTCTTGACGGTCATTAGGGGCGAGCAACAGTCGAAAACCAGCACTGACTCTGGTGTCATTTGCGCTTTAATGAAGTCCAAAACCTGCGATACACTCTCTTTTGGCAAGTAATAACTGACCCCTTGCCAGACGTAAGCGGTTGCAAGGGTTTTATCAAAGCCATGATGATAAATCCGATCGAGATCGTCGTGATTAAAGTCAAGGGGAATCAGGGTTAATCCTTCAGGGAAATGCCCAAGTGCATCAACTAAATGCTTTTGCTTATCGGCAATCGTTTCGGGTAAATCAACTTCAAATGTAGCAACACCCTTCTCTTTCAACGCCGCAATACGAAAGAACCTCGTATCGTAACCTGAACCCAAGAGAAGAAGCTGCTTACAGCCTGAGGCGATCGCATCAGCAATAACATTGTCCCCGTGTTTTTCTCGCAAAATAATGTACCAATAAGCAATTTGAAGAAACCGCTGAGTGTCATTCGTCGGTTCTGCACGAAGCTTCAAAGCATCGTCTTGTAGAGCGGCTGCAACAGTGTCATCAAAGAACCAACCGACATATTCATCATCCAGAATGACATCCGGCTGAAACTGATGCGCAAACTTCATCATAGCCGTCCCTTTGTTGGTAGCCTTACCCAGATCGAGACTCATGAACTTACCTCCAAATGCGGCGATCGCAGACATTTCGCCAGAACATCTACGTCTCAACGAACCCAGATCAAGAAAACCCCGTTTGCTTGCTGCCCGTAGATTGTTTCTCCATCATCCTAACCAGTGGAGATGAGCGAGAGATAACAGCGAAAGTAAAATCGTCCTCTACACAGACCGCGTAATGCCGCCATCCACCCGAATATTCTGCCCGGTGATGTAGCCAGCCCCATCAGATGCAAGAAACGCGATTACCTCTGCAATTTCCTCTGTCTTGCCATAGCGCCCCATTGGGATTCGACTCCGAAACTGTGGCTTCTCCGGCAGGCTGTCAATGAAGCCGGGGAGAATGTTATTCATGCGAATGTTTTCTGCGGCATATTTGTCTGAATAGAGCTTTGTGTAGGCGGCGAGTCCAGCCCGAAAGACTCCAGATGTGGGAAAGGTCGGATCAGGCTCAAATGTGGCAAAGGTAGAGATATTGATAATTGCGCCAGATTTCTGTTGCTGCATAACTGGGGTCACTAGCCGAGTGGGACGTACCACATTGAGCAAGTAGACTTCCATCCCAAGGTGCCAATCCTCATCCGATAGGTCCAAGATTGGCCCTTTGGGACCATGGCCTGCGCTGTTCACCAGCACATCAATTCGTCCCCAAGTCTCCATCGTTTTGTCTACCAGCCGCTTCAGATCGTCATTCGACTGATTAGAACCCGTAACGCCGATACCACCGAGTTCGCTTGCAAGCGCTTCACCTTTCCCCGACGACGACAGAATAGAAATTCGATATCCTTCGGCAGCGAGTTTTCGAGCCGCTCCAGCCCCCATACCACTCCCTCCCGCCGTAACGATGGCAACCTTTTCACCCGGCATTACACGCACTCCACAGACAATCAACAACAACGCTTTGGCAAACGCTACCAATGTGGAACGCACATTGCAAGGACACCTCGCGTCCGACAACTATAGGCAAGAGGGGTTGCAGAATCCAAGGATGATTTTTTCTGAGAGAGGGGCGCGGTGCGCCCCTC
>JBCBSL010000342.1:0-6781 GCA_039819145.1 Cyanobacteria bacterium J06638_22 | reverse complement strand
CTGAGCTTGTCGAAGCCTGTTCACCCTTCGACAGGCTCAGGGCGAACGGCAGATTTTACAAAATGAGAATTGCTGGTTGGTTGATGTTGTGGGCGTGCTGCGCCCACAACATCAACAACTTTAATTTGGTCAGATTTATATCAAGTCCGGTTAAATAGCCATCAAACCCAACTATCGTTTGCGCCCGCTACGTTGCAGCGGGCGCAAACGATAGTTGGGTTCTTCAACCGGATTTGATATGACGCGAGTTTTGCATCAGTCCTGCCAAATAGTTTTTTTGAAACCCTTGCCGCGCAAGACCTCGTAGTGCGAGGCTTGCACAAAGTTACCAACAGCAGGGTTCTTAACACATTGGCATTATGGCAGTTCTAATTTCGGCAGTGTTGCCCATCGCCCTGATTGCACTGGCAGGATTTTACCTAGGGCGAATCTTTGAGCTGGATATGCCAACCCTGGCACGGCTCAACATTTACGCTATGGTTCCGGCACTGGTGCTATCGAGTTTGGCTGAAACAACGCTGAAGGTGGAAAGCGCGATCGCCCTCCTTGTTGCGTTTGTGCTGAATACGTTGCTCCTCTACTTGCTGGCCCTTGGGTTGGGATATCATCTCCAGCTCCCAACCGACGAACGCAAAAGCCTAATTGCCACAACGATGTTCGCCAATGTAGGCAACATGGGATTGCCCTTTGTTCTATTCGCGTTAGGAGAAGCAGGCTTGGAGCGGGCGATCGTCTGTCTGATCGGATCCAGTTTGATGGTCGCTAGCGTATTTCCAGTGGTGCTAAAAGGAGCAGGGATGCGGGCGGGTTTGTGGTTTACCCTGAAGCTTCCGGTATTCTGGGCGGCACTGTTAGGGATTGGGGTGCAGGCATTCGGCATCGACTTGCCGGAGGCGATCGCCCGAGGCATCTCGCTCTTGGGGAATGGGGTCATTCCAGTCGCTCTCCTCACCCTGGGTATTCAACTTTCGCGCACAAAGTTGGTCTTCGGTCGTTACGAACTGTTTGGAGCATTTCTTCGGCTGATTGTTTCGCCGCTATTGGCCTATGGCATTGGACGCGGCATGGGGCTGAGTGGGCTAGACTTGCAAGTGCTCATGGTACAGGCCGCTATGCCCGTCGCGGTCAATTCTCTGATCTGGGTAACGGAACTGGGGGGCGACACCGTGCGTGTGGCTCGTACCATCGTGCTCTCAACCTTGCTCAGTTTTTTCACCCTACCGACGGTCTTGTGGCTCACTACCCGCTGAAACGCTTTGCACACTTCCACGGCTGCCTAAAATCCAAGGCCACACCCTGCGTTTCTGGGATGAATCAGGACTGATGCAGTTTGATGATTTTTGAGGCGCTCTGCACCCCAAAAATCATCAAACTGCATTGGGTTTTCGTCCCAAATGCGTAAGTCCTATGGATGAATTCAGAAAACTGAATCCAGAAAACCATTCAAAAATTTAGTCAAGATGAAGGCAATGACCAAAATGTTCGCTAAAATAAGAAACACTGTCTAACCAGAAATCGTTTTTTCTTCTTTTTTCTATGGCAAAGAAATCCATGGTCGAGCGCGAACGTAAGCGCGAACGATTGATCCAAAAGTATGCGGCAAAGCGTGCAGCGCTCAAGGCCGAGTTTATGGCGGCTGAATCGCAAGCCGAAAAATTAGAAATTCACCGCAAGATTCAACAACTGCCACGCAACAGTGCGCCTTCGCGGCATCGCAACCGCTGCTGGATGACCGGGCGTCCCCGTGGTGTATACCGTGACTTTGGCCTTTCTCGGAACGTATTGCGAGAAATGGCGCATGAGGGTCTGCTTCCCGGCGTTGTTAAATCGAGCTGGTAAACCCTTCGTTTCAAATGGGTTAGAGGGCTTTGCCCTTAACGTCGAGCTTGCCAATATTTGTAGGCAGCATACGCCATCGTCACAACCCCTGTGACGATGGCGTCTTCGTTTACCTCAAACTGCGGGTGGTGCAGTGGGTGATTGAGGCGATCGCCAAACCCAACCCCTAGGCGGAACATCATCCCCGGCGCATGGTCAAGATAAAGCGAAAAGTCCTCCGCGCCCAGGGACGGTTCCATCAAAATTTGCACGCGATCGTTCCCCCAGGCTTCTGTAGCCGCTGATTCAACAATCTGGGTTAGAGCCGGATGATTTTGCACCGAGGGAACCCCTCGACGGTAACTAATTTCATACCGTGCTTGATAAGTCTTACAAACCTGCGCCACGATTTGTTCTATCCATTCCGGGAGGGCCGCACTGGTTTCAGGGTGGAGCGATCGCACCGTCCCCAACATGCGCACTTGATCAGCAATCACATTCGGCGCACGCCCCCCTTGGATTTGCCCAATCGTCAACACCACAGGGCGAAGGGGGTTCTGGGTACGGCTAATCGCTTGCTGCAAGGTGGTGACGACCTGAGACGCGATCCAGATGGCATCGATCGCCTCATGGGGGCGGGCACCATGCCCCGACTCACCCATAATCATAATTTCCAGGTCATCGGCGGCAGCGGTCAGGGCACCGTAGCGGATGCCGATAGACCCACCGGGAATCGAGGGCCACACATGCACACTGAAGATGGCAGAGACCCCTTCCATTACCCCATCCCGAATCATCCAGTGGGCACCTTGTGCTGTTTCCTCAGCGGGTTGAAAGAGAAAGCGGGTTGTCCCTGGAAACTCGACTCCCAACTCCGCCAAAATCATGGCGGTGCCCAACCCGACCGTCGTGTGGACGTCATGCCCGCAGGCATGCATCACCCCAGGATGCCGGGACGTAAAATCTAGCTTTGCTCGTTCTTGGATGGGGAGCGCATCCATATCGGTCCGAATGCCCAGGATATGCCCATTGCCTTCCGCACTCCGCAGCTCTGCTACAACCCCTGTCTTGCCCACCAGCTCTTCGACATGGAAACCCACTGAAGATAAAACACCCGCGACATAGGCAGCAGTTTTATATTCCTGCCCACTCAACTCTGGATTGCTGTGAATATGTCGCCGAATTTCCAGCAGGCGGGGAGACAGATTTTGAGCAAGGGTTTTGATGCGGCTGAGCATGAAGTCCTCAAATCAGTGTTCATTCTAAATAATAAAGAATTGTTAAGCGATCGCCCGATCCTCTCAGGAAAATGCGGACAAGGGCGATCGCACCCAATCGTTTTTTAAAGTTACTGTGGCGTGGTTTCCCATCATGCTCTTTTCCATATTCCTCAGTCAAACCCCTTTGCACCGCCACATCCCCAACTTCGCCTTGCCAAGTTCTTAGTTTTGCCACTTGCATCGCTTGTCGGTCGTTCTTTGCTGAGTCCCTGTGCCGGCACAACGAGAATTTCACACAGGCCATCGCATACGGGAAATCTGGAATGGTGTTTGATGCCAACAGAATGACGGAATTGAGATAGAGAAATGTCGGCTATGATACAAGAAAATAAATCGAAGAATTGGGACAAGTCGACCAGGCAACCCGGATGATCTTTAAACATCTGAATCGTCTAGCACTACTAGTTTCCCTGTTCTGATCGAGACCCATTAGAATCCAGCCCCAGTGGATTCAGTTATGTAGTGTGCTTGCAACATTTCTTTACAAGCTTTACAACTATAGAGTACGGGGCGATCGAATGGGGAGACTCATGGATAGGCTGACTGAAGGCGGGTAATTAGGAGCTATGCGTAGATTATGAGTCCGATTCTCGTTGTTGCGGCTCGGATGATGTCGCTTCTGGTTAAGCTTTCCTGTAATTTTGTTTTGTAGCCTGAGAAACCTGCCACTGTACTAGATACTTCGCTATTTATCCTGCAAGTGTCTCTCTATTATGTATCCACAAGGGGATGAAATAGATTGTCGGTCATACAACGCTTAAAGCAAGATTTGAAAAACGACCTGATTGCTGGGCTTCTGGTCGTTATTCCGCTTGCCACAACGATCTGGCTCACCATCACCATTGCGAGTTGGGTGATCGACTTTCTAACGCGTATTCCCAAGCAGCTCAATCCATTTACAGATTTCCCTCCCCTTTTAGGGGATCTGCTCAACCTGTCGACCGGGCTGATGGTGCCACTGGCCTTCATCTTACTGATCGGGCTGATGGCGCGGAACATTGCCGGACGCTGGTTGCTGGATGTGGGCGAAAAAACGCTGCAAGCCATTCCCTTTGCTGGGCCGGTATACAAAACCTTAAAGCAGCTTTTAGAAACGGTTCTGCGTGATTCGAGCAATCGCTTCCGGCGGGTTGTCTTGGTGGAATATCCCCGTAAAGGCTTATGGGCGATCGCCTTTGTCACAGGCACCATGGTGGCTGACTTGTCACCGAAAGGGTCTGGGCAAATGCTGAATCTCTTTATCCCCACAACACCCAACCCAACGACGGGATGGTACGCCATTGTGCCAGAAGAAGATGTGATCAACCTATCGATGACCGTTGAAGAAGCGTTCAAAGTCGTCGTTTCTGCGGGCATCGTTGGCCCTGACCTGTCAACGGCTTTACCGGCAACCACCAAGGAGAGCCTCCGCTTAGATGCTCAAAGGGGAGAACCGCTGGTCGACCTGAAGCCCCAAAGCTATGTGCGAGTTCCAGAAAGCGAGTAATTTAGGCTGTTTTCTTGTTACTCCGTCTCCTATTCACTAGATTCTTGTTGTTTCTCCCTACAAGGCTATGCAAGCCCGCCGTATCTCCCGTGAACTTGCCCTGTTGAGCTTGAGCCAGTTGCCTTCCAGCCTCGACAAGCTGCAAGAGCAAACCCTATCGACTATTCTTCTGGCATCTATTCGCACCTTAACCAGCGAAGTTCAGGATGCCCTGGAAACAGCCTCTGCGGAACTCGAACGGGCAAGTGATTTCTTGCTAGACAGTGAGACGAAAGCAGCAGATTTGCAAAGCGCCCGCACGATGATTCAAGCGGCGATCGAGCAGGCTAAGAATTCTATCAACCGGGTTGGAATAGCAGTCGAGCTGCCAGAGTTTATTCAACTCGCCAACCAGCAAGAGGTTCGGGACTATGCCCTGTCAGTACTGATGGCGGTAAAGAACGAACATTCTGCCATTGATCAACGGTTGGAGGAGGGTATGGTGAACTGGCAGTTGCACCGCTTGCCTCGGGTTGATCAAGACATTCTGCGAATTGCGATCGCCGAAATCCTATTCCTTGAAGTCCCTCAACGTGTAGCAATCAACGAAGCCGTCGAGCTAGCAAAACGCTACAGCGAAGAAGATGGCCATCGCTTCATCAACGGGGTGCTCCGCCGCGTTACGAACAACCTCTCTCAACAATCATCCGTTTCGTAACTATCAGCTTAGAAACGGCTAAGTCAATAAGTGCAATTAAACCTAAAACCCTAGAGATCTTTGCCGCCCGCGCTGCGGGCGGCAAAGATCTCTAGGGTTTTAGGTTTTCATCATGCCGAGCGACTTATCGGCTTCTCCGCACTTCCACTAAACTGTTAAAACGCGTAGGACGTTCATCCGTATTTATCACCGTGTAAGCCGCAGTTTGAGTTAGCTAGATTCGTGAATGTCAACCAGGTGCCATTCACTGAAACTATGTTCAAACTCCAATGTGTCTTGACTGGTGGTCTATCAGTTTGTGGAATGCTGTTTAGCGGAAGTTCACTTACTCAGGCTCAGACCTTCAGCCCAACTCAACTCGCTGAAAGCTTACAAGAAGCCATTTGTCTGAATGACTGGGAGTCCGCTATCTGGGCAACAAACCAACTGATTGGTCACTCAGATATTACGCCAGACGGTCGTCAGCACTTCATGAACCTGCGCCGACAGTATCAGGACTACAACTCGGCAAATGCCGCCTTCGATTTCTCAGGAGAAACGACTTGCCAGGACATGTTGACCCGTCAGGCTCAGGCAACAGAAACGCAACCCCAAACTCAGCCAACAAGTGCCCCGCTTGACTGGAGTCGTGCCACTCAAAATCTTTCTGGCCGTTCATCTAGCTCCACTACCATGCGTGTAACGGACTCTTCCACAGCTTCAGCCTCTCAAGCTGCAATGAACTGTCCCGAACCTCCAGCGGGCGATCGCGAAGTTGCCAGCGGTTCTATTAGTTCTCGCTGGACCTACGAAATCTATCAAGTCGGCAGCAGCACCTCATTCTACGGGCGCTACTGGCCACAAAACGATTGTGAGGCCATTCGTCAAACGAGTAGACATCCAACCCAGAGTGATGTTCATGACGCAATGCGTTGGAGCATTGAGAGAGCAGCCTTTTAACCAAAGGATGTGGAATTAACAGCCGGAAACCAGCCTTGACTGAAATTTCAGTCAAGGCTATCTGCAATTCTGCTTATAGTGACAGTGACTTGACAGTGCGAAGTTTTTCTCTAGCTGCAAGCAGGCTCTAAAAAAGAACATTCCATGCCCCTTAGGCAAAGGAATGTTCGAAACTGGCTGAAATAGAATCAATCAGCCAGTCCAATTATGGAGTTGTATCAACGTTTAGAGCAAATCCTTGTCCAGTTACGTCCAGCGTTCAATCGCGAGGCCACCTTTAACTGGTTCGTCCTGTTGCTGTGGGGGGTTTTATTGACGAGTCAGCCCCCAGCGGTAACGACCTATCTCAATGCCTTGGGTCTCGGTGAAGGGTATTATGCTCAAGCCTTACACTGGTTTCATTCCAGTGGGTTTAGCATCGACGCGCTTTGCCAACATTGGGGGCACTGGTTAAGAGCCCATCCTACTGCCCAGCGCCTACAAGGACAGCGGGTCTATGTGGGGGATGGCATCAAAGTCAGTAAAGAAGGCCGTAAGATGCCAGGGGTCAAAGGTCTGCAC
>JBCBSL010000341.1:0-6782 GCA_039819145.1 Cyanobacteria bacterium J06638_22 | reverse complement strand
CCTTAACGAATGGGCTATTGGGCTAGATATAGGGATATTTTTCTAGAAAAAGTTCATCTTTGCGCTATAGATGAGTGTTACATTTAGCGGCAAATTCGCTACGCTATGAAGTCAGTTCTGGGAAGTCAGTTGTGGAGCGTTGTTCTGGGATGAAGGATTCACAGGTGGTCTCGAAATTGCCGCAGATGCAGTCAGGCAAAGTTGCACAGATCCAAATAGGAGGTGGGCGATCGCCCTTCTCTCAGCACCGTCGATCGCCCTTAAGCTGGTCGTTGGGGCTTCTAGCTGCACTGATGCCGCTGGCGATCGCCGCTCCGGGGATGTCCCAACAGGTGATTGATGGTTTGCCGCCTGCCCCCTTGCCCCCCGCACAACCGCAAGCTGCTCCTGGCGCAACGCCCTCGGTGACAGTACCTCCGCCAAGTGTGCAGCAAGCGCCTGCGCCCTCGTCTTACGTCGTTGTTGTGGATGGGAATAGCCCTCTTTTGCTATCCCAGGTGCAGCAGATTGAGCCAGGAGCAAGCTTGGTGCCTATCGATAACCAAGAATTGATTCAGGCAGGCGCTTTCTCCACCGAGGCCGAGGCTGTCGAACAGGTGCGCCAATTGGCTGGGCGTGGTATTGGGGCGCGTATCGTCGCGACTACCCCTGTTGCTCAACCGCAAGCGGTGGCAGCGGAGCCTGTGGGTCAAGCTGAGCAGGTGGATGGCTTCCCCTTGCCCGATTTACCCCCAACTCCGATTCCTCGCGAAATTCAGTTTGAGTCGGATCCACCTGAGTTTGATGACCTGGAGCCTTCGCCCTCGCTGTTGGATGAGAATGTTGACGATGGCTTTGATGATGACCCCGAGCGCGCTTACTATATCGTGGTTCCGGCTGATGATGGTGAATTGCCCGATATCAGTGAGCAGATCATTCGCCTTTCCTATGGCTTCCGTATGAGTCGGCTGGTGACGGAGCGCGACTCGCGCTTGGGCTCCCATGTACTGGTCGGGCCTTTTAGCGGGCGCGGTGCAGCGGAGCGCTGGAACGATTATTTCCGCGATTTTGGTATCAACTCTCGCGTTTACTTTGAGCGATAGACGGCCAGAAAAGTAAACGAATTGGAACGTAAACGATAGGTGGCGCGACTCCTCAGCCGTCTAACATCTAAACGCTAAAACGCAAACTTACACTATGGCAATCGCCCCCTCAGAACGCAGCGCACAACTGGAGAGGTTTGTGGTGACCGCTGAGCAGATGCGGGCGATCGAATCGCGGGTGTTTGAAGCAGGCATGCCTGTGGCGGCACTAATGGAGAAGGTCGCTGGGCTCATTACCCAACGCCTGCTTGCGCAATTCCCCGATCGCACGACACGCTTTGGCGTTGTTGTCGGGCCAGGACACAACGGTGGTGATGCCCTAGTCGTGGCACGGGAGCTGCACTTTCGCGGCTATGCCGTGAAACTATTGTGTCCTCTGCCCAACAAACTGAAAGAATTGACCGATTGCCATGCCCGCTATGCGGCTTCACTCGGCATCCCCTTCGTCGCGGCTACGGATGATTTGGCAGATTGTGATGTGCTATTGGATGGCTTGTTTGGCTTTGGGTTGACGCGATCGCTCACCGATGATCTTGCTGCCCTAGTCAACACCATTAACCAATGGTCGATACCTGTTATCAGCATCGACATCGCCTCGGGCTTGCATACGGATACCGGCGAAGTGTTGGGCGCCGCAATTCGAGCTAGCCAGACCCTTTGCTTGGGGTTGTGGAAACGCGCCTTTTTGCAAGAGGCGGGGCTGGATTGGTTGGGCGAATCAGAGCTGGTAGATTTTGGCCTGCCCCTGGCCGATATTCAGGCGGTTATGGGAGAACCACAGGAGGCTCGTATTACCGATCAGGCGATGATCGCTGCTTTGCCCTTGCCCCGTGCGGCCAACACCCACAAGTACAAGCAGGGACACCTGCTGGTGATCGCCGGGTCGCAGCAATATCCCGGAGCTGCCATCATGACGGCGCTGGCGGCTCGTGCTAGTGGCGTCGGCATGTTAACGGTGGCGGTGCCCGCCACGCTGCAACCCCTCGTCAGTGCTCAGGTGCCCGATGCTTTGGTGCTGCGCCTTCCCGAAGACGAAGCGGGAGTGATGACCCGCCTGCCCGATACGCTGGACTGGTCGCGCTACAACGCGATCGCCTTTGGCCCCGGCATTACGCCCCATGCCGTGGATGTCGCACGCCAGGTGATGGAGAGCGATCGCCCCCTGGTTATTGATGCCGATGGCTTGAACATTTTGGCGAGTGATTTGGGATTGGATGGGTTGGCGCATCGAACGAACCCCGCTATCCTGACGCCGCATCTTGGAGAGTTTCGGCGGCTGTTTCCCGATCTGGAGGCAGGCGATCGCATCGAGCAAGTGCGCACGGCTGCGATACGCTGTGGCGCCATTGTGTTGCTGAAGGGGGCACGGGTGGCGATCGCCGATCCCAACTCTGGACGTGTTTGGCTAAACCCGAGTAGCACATCGGCTTTGGCACGGGGCGGCAGTGGCGATATTTTGACGGGATTGTTGGGGGGACTACTAGCACAGGGGAATCTGAGAGGAACCTCGCCCACGACCATCACCCAAAGTGCGGTGTGGTGGCACGCGCAGGCTGGACGATATGCGGCTCGCGATCGCACAGTGCTCGGTGTTGATGCTATAACCCTAGCTAACACTCTTATTCCCGCGCTGCAATGGAAACTGGCTTCACCCTAGATTTTGGTCAGAGTCGAACCGCCCGCATCATCCGACCTCAGACAGAAGCCGATTTACCTTCAGCCTTTGCGTTTCTCGAATTGCCGCGCCCCTCTCCGGTGGTGGTGCTTATTGGCGGGGCTAGTCGTCTGTCGCCATCGGATCAACAGCTCGTGCGATCGCTCTTTAGCCAAGTACTATCGCCGCTGGCACAATCTCTGGGGGCGATCGTTATCGATGGCGGCACCGATGTTGGCATTATGCAAATGATGGGATGTGCCCGCCACGCGCAGCAGGCCACCTTTCCTTTGCTGGGGATTGCCCCGGTTGGCTGCGTCGCTCTTCCGAACCAGCCGCTCCTCAATGACGACATGGTCTATCTGGAACCCCACCATACCCAGTTTCTCCTTATCCCTGGCGATAAATGGGGAGCCGAGGCAGCCTGGATCGCCCGAGTCGCTAGCCTGCTTGCTCAGAAGCAGCCGTCTGTCACCGTTTTGATTAACGGCGGCGAAGTCAGTTGGCTCGATGCCCAAGAAAATGTAGATGAAGGCCGTCCGTTGATTACGATCGCGGGCAGTGGTCGCACCGCCGATGCCCTTGCCAAAGCCTTGGATGGCAACGTTACGGATGCCCGAGCCCAGCGCATTATTGCATCTGGATTGGTTCAGGCTATTGAATTGGAGCAGGGCGATCGCCTCACTCAAGTCATTCACCAAATTCTTGCCACGCCAATCTACTCAGATCCGCTGGAAACGCCGTAGCGTCTCCTTCTGTCAATTGAGAAAATCCTACTGCTTCACGAATTATTTCCCATTGCTGTGTAGCCTATACTGCTCACATCCCTGAGCAAATCTCTTTATACTCTCCAAATAATTTTCAGGTGGCCTGCAATGGAAACCCCCTTCAAGCATCTCAAAGACCAATTCTCTGCAATGGGTGCAAATCTAGCACCCGATACCCTCGATCGGGCACAAGAAACGCTCAAGGAATGGCTGCGCGATAACTATGCAACCCTGGTTGGGAAAAAAGTGGGTGCAGAATTCAATGGCACCTTAATGCAAGGGTTTCATTGGTATGTTCCGGCGGACGGAACGCACTGGAATCGGCTGAAAGATGAAGCTCAGTCGCTGGCCAAAGCAGGTATCACGGCCATGTGGTTTCCCCCGGCCTACAAGGGCATTGGTGGGAAAGATGATGTGGGCTACGGCATCTACGACTTGTTTGACCTGGGAGAATTCCATCAAAAAGGATCGACCCCGACGAAATACGGCACCAAGGATGAATATGTGGCGGCGGTTCAAGCCTGTCGTGACGCTGGCATCAACGTGTATGCCGATGTTGTGTTCAACCATAAGATGGCGGCAGATTTTGAGGAAGAATTTGACGCCACTCCGTTCGACCCGAACAATCGCCTCCATCCCCTGGGCGAATCGCGCCGGATCAAATCCTGGACGGGGTATAACTTTCCGGCACGAGGCGACAAGTATTCCAGCATGAAGTGGCACTGGTATCACTTTGATGCGGTGGATTACAACAGCTCGGATCCAGACTTCAAAGCGGTCTGGCGGATACAGGGCAAAAACTTTGACAACAAAGTTGCCTTAGAGCGAGGCAATTTCGACTATTTGATGGGTGCCGACCTGGATATGGAGCATCCACAGGTGCGCGGAGAGCTGAAATACTGGGGAACCTGGCTACTCGATACGGTCGGCGTCGATGGCTTCCGCCTAGATGCGATCAAACATATCCATGGTGACTTCTTCAACGATTGGCTCGATCATCTAGAGCACCACGCCAAGCGCGATCTCTTTTGTGTGGGGGAATATTGGAGCTACGACTTTGGGGCGCTGAGCTGGTACATCGGCAATGCGGGAGGACGGATGGATTTGTTTGATGCGCCGCTGCACCACAACTTCCATATCGCCAGCAAATCCGGTGGTCACTACGATATGCGCCGCATTCTCGATGGCACCTTGATGAAAGAGCTGCCCTTGTTTGCGGTGACCCTGGTGGAGAACCACGACACTCAACCCCTTCAATCGCTGGAGGCGGTGGTGGAACCTTGGTTCAAGCCCCTGGCCTATGCCATCATTCTGTTGCGGGCAGAAGGCTATCCCTGCATCTTTTATGCCGACTACTACGGTGCGCATTATCGCGATAAGGGACGGGATGGTAATGAGCATGAAATCTGGATGGATTCCCACAAATGGATCATCGATCGCCTCCTGTTTGCCCGCCAGCACTTTGCCTATGGCCCCCAATACGATTACCTCGACCATTTCAACACCATTGGTTGGACGCGCTTAGGAACCGAAGCGCATCCCAGTGCTATGGCCGTCATCCTAAGCGACGGATCAGAAGGGCATAAGTGGATGGAGGTGGGTAAGCCCAACACCCAGTTCTATGACATTACCGGACATATTAAACAACCCATCAAGACGAATGAGTGGGGCTGGGGCGAGTTTCGGTGCAATGGGGGTTCGGTTTCCGTTTGGGTGGAAGAAGACCCCATTTTGAAGACGATGCTTCTGTAGCCAGATGCCCTATCGTGGCTGACTAGTGTCAGCAAGCATAGAGCGTTAAGGTTCTGTCATGCCCATGAAAATGGGCATCCATCAAGCACTTATCGGTCAGGGTATTCAACCTTTCTGGATTCCCGCCTTCGCGGGAATGACCGTTCGAGATCTTCCCCTCGCCTTGAGAGTTACGCCTATATCAAATCCGGTTCAACAGTCGGAAAACCCAAATATCGTTTGCAGCGGCTGCACTGCAGCCGCTGCAAACGATATTTGGGTTCTTCAGCCGGCGTTGAGAGTACGCTCTAAACGCATCATTGGCTTTGGCCGCGCCCGACTATTCGGCCAGATACCGTTCGGCTTCTCCGGCAACGGCATCGCTCTGATCGGTAGTCAGGGTCTGGAGGGTTTCTTGGGCACCCGGTTGGTTGCGGAGACGCCCGAGGGCTTGTACCACGCGATAGCGCAACTGCCAGTCATCGCTTTCGACAAAGGGTTCGAGGAGAGAGACAGCGCGTGGATCCTGGAGTTCGCCCAAGGCTCCAACAGCGGCGGTTCGCACCAGTTCGTTTTCCGACTGAATGGCTTCCTGGAGTAGGTCGAAGCCACGGGGGTCACCCATTTCGCCCAGTGCGGCAACAATACTGAACTGGAGGAGCCATTCTTCGGTTTGGTGGTACAGGCTGGCCAAATCCTCAAAGGCATCGGTGAGTTTGAGAGCCGAGAGCGCATCCGCCGCTGCCGCCTTGACATCGGTTTCTGGGTCGTTGAGGAGGCGATCGCGCAATAGCTCCAACGATACTTGTGGGTCTTGCGTGCCCAGGGACGCGATTTGGCTGACTGCCGCGTAGCGCACCCGCACATGGCTATCATTAACCAGGGGTTGAATCATCCCAAAGGCAATCACCGGATCCAGTTGTCGTAGATAATTTACCCCTCTCAGCCGCTCCCCAAAATCCTCACTTTCCAGCAAGGCCTGAACGGATTCTGGCGTCACACTCATGATTCAATCCCTCCTGCGCGTCAGTCGACACAAATCAGTACATGTTCTGTTCAATTGACCAAAAACAAGCCAAACACCTACCCACCTTTGGCAGGTCGATTCTATGGGGAGTTCGTCGTTCTTAAGCATCTAGATCAAGGGTTGCATCAACGATCCAGTGCTGAGAGCAGAGGCGACACTCTATTGCTTCTCTGTCGCTGATGGGTGGAGATGGGCGATCGCCCGCCTTGCCTTTGTCTTTGCCCGTTCCCTTGCCTAAATTTTCCTTGTCTACATTGCCCTTGGCTACATCGTGGCGGCCATGTGGCGGATGATGTCGCCCCGCGTAAGCATGCCAACCAGGCGATCGTCTTCCAGCACCAATACCCGATGGACTCCCCGCTCATGCATCAACTGAGCGGCTTCCTTGAGGGTGCTCGTTGGCTTGATTGTGACCAAATCTTTTTGGCGAGCGGCACGGGTCATCACCTCTCCCACCGTTTGCCCTAATGCCTTGTGCAGTTCCCGCTCATAGCGCTGCGGATTCTCAAGATAAATCACAC
>JBCBSL010000340.1:0-6786 GCA_039819145.1 Cyanobacteria bacterium J06638_22 | reverse complement strand
CCATCCGCCTGCTCATCCACTATCTCAAGTTTGGCGATGTCCCTGTGCCAGCAAGATTCATCCCCTAATTCAGCAACACCTGGCAGTCAGATCCTTCTTCTCACAGAGCATCAAGGCAATAAATCCCTCCATCCTTATCGATAAGGATGGGGAAGGACGAGGAAATCGCGACAGGGAAAATCCAGTAGCAGCCAAGTCACAAGAGCGATCGCCCCAGATTCTGCCCTAGCTCCATCAAAGTACTCCCACCGTCGCCTACATTCGAATACGTGGCGAAGGCTCGCTCCAGTCGCTCGGCTGTTTCCAGCTGCAACGCCTCTACCCGACAGCCAGACTGGAGGGTTAGGGTTCTGTCGCAAAAATAAGGACAGGGTGTAAAATCCCTCTTCCTCATCCATATCTAAGCAGCGATACCGAAGATTTGGTGGATAAAAGAGATCTGTCCTGTCACATCCTCTCTATCGACATTTTGGATCTGTCCTTTACGGATCATCGCCATCGCTTCGTACCCTTTGAGGGTGCGTCGAGCCGTGTTGAAGGAGCCGAAGCCCAATCCCGGTTTGACCAAGCGCTTGATGCGGCGATGGTCTTGTTCAATCATGTTGTTGAGATACTTGACGGGACGAAGTTCGGTCTCTTCCGGAAGCGCTTTTTCTGTTTTGAGGTCATCTGCTGCCGCCGGATAGGCGGCATGCTTGTCCACGTTGATGACGCGAGGAGTAGACGTGTGACGGGCCTTCAATGCCTTCTTGAGAAACCGTCTGGTAGCTTTGGCATCGCGCTTGGCACTGAGCATAAAGTCCAGCGTTTGACCGCTCGAATCCACTGCTCGGTAGAGATATTTCCACTCCCCTTTGACTTTCACATAGGTTTCATCGACTTTCCACGAGTCATTACAATGATGTAGCAGCCCTGCTCCTGGCGAATCAGCACAATTGAGTAGTAATTGGTACGAAATAACGGCGATTTGAAGGGTGCTTCCCCATGCACCTGCTCTAGCCGATGGATAGTAAAGTCCACATCTTGTTCTAGCTTGCCGCCATCTGCCATGGAGCTGTAGGTTTTGATTGTGTCAGTCATAGGCAAGATTTCTGAGGTTGAGGATTCCTTCCACCGCTAATCTACCAGGGAAATATTCTGAAGCTGCTGAAATTCTGTCTCAGAAAGCTGGATAGTAAGTAGCTCGGCATGATGAAAAACCAGACCCTAAAAATCTGCGCCGCCCGCGCTGCGGGCGGCGCAGATTTTTAGGGTTTTAGGTTTAATTGCACCTACCGACTTAGCGCTGCGCTGATTCTCTTCCAGATGTGCGATCGCCCTCCTACTGGCCTGGTTCATCTCGCTGCTGACGCTGGGGATTTACATCCTCGTCGCAATCATTTAGGTTATCTCCGATCAACGATTTAAAAAGGTATGCATCCATAACCCTGACGGTCTGACAGAGCTGGTATGTTTTTTAAGACCCCAGGGGTTTCTGTGGTCGATCGCAGTTAAGGATTTATCGCCACGAGTGTAAGGATGACACAGCCTAGCCGCCCGACGTTTGCAGAAATCTACAGGCAGCACGACATTTACTCCACCTTCCCGCAGGAGCATCGGCAGGCGGGAGCGATACCTGTTGATTTCATCAAGGCTCAGCAAGCAAACTTCGAGACGACCTATCCTGCTACGCACACCTTTGCCCTTGGGATTACGCTTAGAGGCTGGCCTCGTATCTTGAATGTTGATTTTGGCGAAGGGGTGTGCCAGATTGCCACCGCCGACAACAATCCCACCGGGATTTATCTGAACCCGACCCTTAGCGACGCTTGGTGTCGGCAAGTTGGATATCATGAACTACTGTTTATTTCTGCACCGCTGGCGGATATTGCCGCCAAACTCGAACTCGAAACTGCGGTGCTGAACCATGCCCTGCGGCCTTTGCATGACAGCGTCGTATCAGACAGCCAGATTCGCACCCACTGCCTCACCCTGTGGGAACAGGCCACCCAAGCGGGACCTTTTGCCTCGCTAGCGGTCGATCAGGGGCTGCTGGCCTTAGTCGCCATGCTGATGGCGCGGGCTCGACCCAGCCCCATCACCGCAGCACCTCCAATGCCGGGCCTTGAGGCTGAGCGGCTAGCGCGGGTGAGAGACTATGTGCAGGCGTCCTTGGAGCAGCCGTTTAACCTGAGCGACCTAGCTGAGGCCGCAGGGCTATCCCTCTCGCTGCTGTCACGAACCTTTAAAGCGGCGACTGGGCAGTCACCCCACCAATACGTCCTCAGCCAGCGGGTGCAAAAAGCCCGAGAACTGCTAGCTTTTAGCCCCCTGTCGATTGCTGAAATTGCGGCGGCCTGTGGCTTCTACGATCAGGCGCACCTGACGCGGATATTCAAGAAACAGCTCGGCACCACACCAGGAGCTTACCGCCAGGAGGTGAAAGCGTGAACGCCGTTTATAAAAACCACCTCGATTTCTACCAGCGCGGCCCCTATGCGCCGTTTTTAGTCGAGCATCGCTCTGCTGGGCGATCGCCGATTCACATGATTCATACATCACAGCCAGCAGGTGATTTTTCCGATCCAGCGCATCCAGACATTGTGCTCGTAATGCTGCTGGGTTCAGACGCTTCGGTAACGCGCGATTACGGAGCAGGCCGCTTGCGTCATCGGTGTCGGCACGGCGACTTGGATCTGGTGGCGCCTAACACAGCCGCAGAGGTTGTCGCTGAAGGGAACCACGAACTCATCGGCTTTATCCTCCCCTTTAACGCGGTTCGCTCAGCGGTTCAGGAACAAACCCCGGCCTTTAAGGGTGACTTTGGGGTCCTGCACACCACGCCCTTCCGAGATACCTTTATCGAAAGATTGTGTCTGCGACTCTGGCAAGAAAGCGTCTCTGGCAATCCTTACGGGGCGCTCTTTGCCGATGGAGCACTGCTGACGCTGGCATCGGCGCCGCTGGGGCTTTTGGAACAGCGCCAGCCTCAGCGCAGAGCCGCAGGCATCCTGCCAAACGATGTTCTGATGCGGTTCGATGAGTATATTGATGCACACGCTGACGCTAAGCTCGCTCTGACTGACTTGGCCGCATTGGCCCAGATACCTGTAGCCCCTTTCAGTCAAGCCTTTAAGGCAACCACAGGACAGAGCCCCTATCAGTGCGTCGCATTGCCCGCGCCTGTGAGCTGCTAGCGATTTCTAGCCAGCCCTTGGCTGAGGTGGCCGCAGCCTGCGGTTTCTACGACCAGGCGCACCTGACGCGGGCATTCAAAAAGCAGCTCGGCACCACACCGGGAGCCTATCGCCAGGAGGTGCAAGGATGACAAAACCGACCTACGCATCTCTTTCTGAGTATTACCGGGCCTCAGATTACAACCAATTTCCTCAAGAGCATCGCTCGGGCGGGTCGATTCCTGTTCAGTTTTTCAAGGCGGAGCAGGCAGCCCATGATTTTATCGATCCTGCCGTGCCAGAGCTAGTCCTGACCGTCGCACTCGAATCGGACATGCCCTTTCGGTGGGACTTGGGGGACGGATGGACGCAAGAGCACCCGTGTGGAACGGGCAGTATGATTATTTGTCCGGCAAACACCGAGATTCGTTACGAATGCGGTGGTAGGCATACCCTTGTAAATCTGTGCCTACCTGCCAGAAAGGTTGAGTCCCTGATTGACAAGGAGGCGGGGCTGACCCTCGACGTCTTCAATCCGCTGCATCAGCAGACCATTTTTCGCGATGAAACGATTCGCGGAGCGGCTTTACGAATGTGGGCAGAGAGCAGGCGAAACGATTTGACTTCTAGCTTGATGATTGACGGCCTCTTTCAAATGCTGTTAGCGCAGTTGCTACGCCGGGCCAATGCTGGGGCTCCGACACGCGCCGAGCGCCTGAGTCCTGCTATTTTGGCTCGACTTGATGACTACATCGAAGCCCATTGCGATCGGGGGCTTACCGTCGCCGAGCTGGCTCAGGTGGCTGGCCGCCCTCAGTTTTATTTCTCCCGCAGCTTCAAAGCAACGACGGGGCAGAGCCCATATCAGTACGTGTTGGAGCGTCGTCTTGCCCGTGCCTGTGAGCTGCTGGCGATTTCTGCGCTGCCATTGGCTGAGGTGGCATCGGCCTGCGGCTTTTACGATCAGGCGCACCTGACGCGGGGATTCAAAAAGCAGCTCGGCACCACGCCAGGAGCCTATCGCCAGGAGATGCAGGGATGACACAGCAAAATTGCCTGACGTATGCGGACATGTACAAACAGCACACTATCTATTCCGCATTCCCGCACGAACATCGGCAGGCAGGGACCATTCCCGTTGACTTCATTCGTGTCAAGCAGACGGATTGTGAAGTGATTGACCCAGCCACACATACCTTTACTCTCGGTATTTCTCTCGGGGGCAATGCCAGTTTTGAGGCCGATTTTGGCGAGGGCGTACGCCAGTTTGCTGATGACCCAACCGGGCTGTATCTGAACGCCACCCTGAACAATACTTTATACCGGCAGGTTGGATGTAGTAACCTACTATTCATCTCTGCGCCGCTGACAGATATCGCAGCCAGACTTGAAATCGAAGTCCCAACCCTGAATCATGCGCTGCGTCCCCTCCATGATGGCGTCTTAAAGGATAGTCGCATTCGCACCCATTGCCTGACCCTCTGGGAACAGGCGGTGCAAACGGGTCCTTTTGCCTCGCTAGCCGTGGACCAGGGGGTGCTGGCGTTAGTCACCACGCTGATGGCCCGCGCCCGACCGGGCGAAGTCATCAAAGCGCCCCCTGCGCCTCGTTTGGAGGCTGAACGCATGGCCCGCGCGATCGACTACGTGCAGGCGTCATTGGACAAACCGTTTAATCTAAGCGATTTGGCCACTGCCGCAGGTCTCTCAACGAGGCTGTTGTCGCGGGCTTTTAAGGCGGCAATGGGGCAGTCGCCCCACCAATATGTCCTGACGCAACGGGTACAGAAAGCACGGGAACTCTTGGCATTTCACGATATGCCACTCCCCGAGGTCGCTGCCGTCTGCGGCTTCTACGACCAGGCACACCTGACGCGGATATTCAAGAAGCAGCTCGGCACCACGCCGGGAGCCTATCGCCGGGAAGTCCAGCATTAAATAAATAGTCGAGCAGGAATGTACAATCTGCGTCACTGATCGTCCAATACAGGCTCGTGTTGCTTTCCATAAACTTTTCTAAAGTGCTGACGACTTCATCACGAAGTCACCGCACCTTAATTCATTCTCAAAATCAATCTGTTAAGAGGTAATCATGAGCCGTAATCGACGTCAGTTTTTAGGTGCCGTGGGGGCCACCGGCGTGGTCGGGGCGATCGGGGCGGAACGAGTCATAGCCCAAAACACTAATCCATCGACTCCCACGCCTTTAGCGCAAACTGCGCCGACCAATCGAGAATTAGACGGTAAAACCGCGTTTATTACCGGTGGCGCGCGTGGAATTGGCCTTGCCACTGCAGAGGAGTTGGCGAAAGCGGGTGCAAACATTGTGCTTTATGACGTTGCGTCTCGCACGCTTCCACATGTGCAGTACCCGGTTGCAACGGAGAACGACCTCGAACAGGCGAAAGCGCAGGTAGAGGCGTTAGGCGTTCGCTGTCTGACCTTCAAAGGCGATGTGCGTGATCGAGATGCACAAGTGCGCGCAATGGAGCAGGCTGTAAACACATTCGGTAGTCTCGATATTGCTGTTGTCAATGCGGGTGTTTCACAGGCAGGTGCAATCGAAGAGTTTTCGAGTGAAGAGATCAGCACAGTATTCGAGATCAACGTTGCTGGCGCGGTAAAAACAACTCAAGCCGCTGTCAGATTTATGAAACCACAAGGTTCCGGGCGAATTATTTTTATTTCATCGGCCCTGGGCCGCATGGGCAATGAGCTCTTCCCAGTCTATACATCGACAAAATGGGCAATGATCGGTTTTGCAAAGTCCGCAGCTTTGTCTTACGGGCAGTTCAACATTCTATGCAACACTGTTGCACCAGGATTGGTAGATACACCACTTGCTGACAACGATTTTATCTTACGCAGAATGTTGCCAGATGCACCCAACCCAACCTTCGAAATGGTCTCTGAGATGCTGAGACCTGAAAATCCTATTCCGGTAGGACATTTAGAGCCAATTGACGTTGCAAAGGCGGTGCTCTTTTTTGCGGGGAGCGCCACCGATAGGGTTACTGGCGAGGTATTTGACGTTAGCTACGGCTCACTGGCAAGAAGCATTGCATAGACTCCGAACGCAGATTCATTCTCAACATCAATACGTTAAGAGGTAATCATGAGCCGCAATCGACGTCAGTTTTTGGGTGCAGTGGGGGCCACCGGAGTGGTCGGAGCGATCGGGGCTAAACGAGTCATGGCCCAAAACACCGACTCATCGACGCCTACGCCTTTAGCTCAAACTACGCCGACCAATCGAGAACTCACCGGGAAAGCGGCGATCGTCACAGGGGCTAGAGCTAATATTGGTCGGGCGATCGCCGTCGAACTGGCTCGCATGGGCTCTAATGTTGTTATTCATTACCATCGCCCTGAAACTCGCGACCAGGCTGAGCAAACCGCTGCCATGTGTCAAGAGTATGGCGTCAACACAGCGCTTGCAGTTAGCGATCTTGGGCAGAAAGACAACGTTATGCGCATGTTTGATGTGGCGACTGACACCTTTGGTCGGCTGGATATCTTTGTCCACAATGCGGGGGCCTTGGTGAAGGGTCCCGTAGCCTGGATTATTCAGGAAAAGTGAAAGGGGGACAGAAAAAGGGGCCTGAAACGCAATAGAATCAGACTCTTCCAA
>JBCBSL010000339.1:0-6786 GCA_039819145.1 Cyanobacteria bacterium J06638_22 | reverse complement strand
CCTCCCAAGACCCCAAAGCTCGCTACCGTTAGCCACAGATTTCGTTCGGCTTGCTCAGTTGCCCTAATAGACTTGAGGACAGCGATGCTGAGTGTTGCGTCATCAAAGCTAGTGAGTTCGACTGTTTTGACCAGATAGGGTTCGTTCGCCAGACTGACGCGCATCGGTGCGGTGTCTGGCGCAGGCGGAAGCCAGGATTCCCCGCGATCTGGCAATGTTGAAGCGACGATGCGATCGCCCTGAAAAGCGACCAAATGCATCGATGCGCTGCCTCGGATCTGTTGCAGTAACTCGTCATCAACTGCAATACCAACAGCTAAGGTCGCTAGAAGCTGTTCTGAAGATTTGACGGATGTTACATGAACCAGAGACGGGGATGCATTCCCTTCAGCCAACAAAATACCCGCCAAATCCAGGCCAGTTTGCGCCGCAACATTAAGGTTAGTGTCGTCTAGGGTCACACCATCCAAAGCTCCTTGTTGCGAGTAGAGGAGGGGTTGTCTCTGGAAATCCATCACCTTGAGTAGGTCAAGATCCAAAGAGACCTGAATGGGCAACAAAATAGACAGGATGGGGGCGCGATCGCCTTGAGCAATGACTTCAACGACGCTCAGCTCCTCGCTTATCCAATTTGCTTTCAGTTGAAGTAACTCTTGCCTGCGTTGCAAATCTTGCTGCAGCAAACTAGCGAGATCTACCGTTTCCTTGCGTGCCGCCTGCGATAGGTTGTGTTTGGCGAAAAAGCCAAATCCCAAAGTTCCCGCAGTCCATAGACTGAGGAAGAGGATCAATGGAGGCCCCATTAATTTAATTGCAACCGGGAGCCCTTTAGCTTTGGCGTGCATGTTGATTGAGTCTATGGGGAGCTGGGAGCAAAACCGGCCTGTTCTAAAACCTCGGTTCCAGATTGGCTAAAGATGAAATCAATGAATGCCTGACTAGAATCTGAAACCTCCTGATTCCAGACCAGATTGACATTGCGAAACATGGGGTACTGGCCATTGCCCAGGGTCTCAGAGGTGGGTTCAACGCCATTTAGCTGAAGCCGATTGACGGGCATGTCATGGAAAATGGCATGTGCCAAAGAAAAGGCACCAATACTATAGGGTGTGCTTTGAATTGTTTGGATCAGCTCTCCCTCTTTGCGTAAGACCACGGCATTGGGCGCATTGGCAAGATCTGCTCCCAAATAATGTTCACGCAAGAGGCGTTTAGCCGATTCGTCTTCGGGGCGATCAAGCACCACGATCTCTGCATCGGGGCCGTTCAGCTCCTTCCAGTTGGTGATGCTACCGCTATAAATGCCTCTGAGATCTTCTGTGGTGAGGTTGGTGACGCCAGTAACGCTGGGATGCGTGGCAACCAGGAGCGCATCTCTGGCGACTTCGCGAGATTCTAGGGTGCCATCATCGCCATCTTCGGGTTTCAGGGCTCTTGAAATAACACCCAAATCAACCAAGCCCTGTTGGACGCCCGCAATAGTATTTTCGGATTGAGTCGGTTCTAGCAACTCTAGCTGACTGCTTGGGTTGCTAGATGTGTAGGCATCTACTAAGACGCTCAGCAAATTAGCCGAACTACTAGAGCCACTCACTTTAACGGGACCTTGGGCATCGCTCTCAGCGATTGCTTCAGAGACAGCGGGTTCACCGCTCAACGACGGTGTATCCGAGTTCATAGAACAACTGGATAAACCGATTAGGGCGATCGCCCCCAAGATGGAGGGAAGTAATTTTGACTGCCTCATATTTTGTGTTAAAGCTTTGTGTTAAAGGAGATACAGCAGAACCACCCGACCTAATAGTTGTCTCGACAAACAAGCATGTATTGCAAATGGAGTCGTATACAGAATACATCCCCATTTGCAATACATGCATCCGCAAGATGGCGCTGCCAGAATCAAGCTTAGGATGCCCAAGTTAAACAATTAACTAACCGATGGTGACCCACGAGCCACAGCAGGTGTCTGGCCTCCAGCTAGACATCTGCCGTGATAGAAACGTTTTAAGCAGGTTGGCGGTAGTAGGTTGGTTGTCAAAGGCCTAAAGTACAGGACAAACAATAAAGTAGCCCCCTGCTAAAATCCTTGATTTTGACAGAGGTGCTCTGGTATTAGGAAGCCTCTGAAACCAAGCAATACCAATACCTCTCATGGTTAAGCGGGTAATGGGACTCGAACCCACGACATTCAGCTTGGGAAGCTGACGTTCTACCACTGAACTATACCCGCGAAGGACTCGCATGTGGCGAAGTGCATCTCATCATAGCATTGGAGTCAAAGGCCAGCGGTGCATTTTTTAGAGAGCTTGATATAGGGATAGAAGCTCTGGGAGGTGAAGGTTTGTAGCCTTGCGAAGCGCATTGGGTTGGGTACAATGCGAGTAATCTTCTTGCAATGAGGGGTTTGTCGATGACGATTTCTCCCGTACAGCCATTGGCGGGTCTGGCTGCTGGAACCCTGACTCGGGTTCACCACATTGCGCTCAATGTGAAAGATATGGCAGCATCGCGGCACTTTTATGGACAGATTTTGGGGCTGCGGGAGTTGCAAGGGAATAATGTGCCAGAGACACTGAAGCAACTGGTTGCCGATGGCAAGGTCGCCAACTTTGAGATGCCGGATGGCTTGATTCTGGATTTGTTCTACGAGCCAGAGCTGTTTCCCCCTCATCCGGATCCCACCCAGCAATTTACCCGCGCCAACCATTTAGCGTTCAACATTGCACCGGAAGGGTTTGACCAAGCGGTCGAAGTATTGCGGCAACATGCTGTGACGATTGATCATGGGCCCGTGAGTCGTCCAACAGGGCGTGGTATTTATTTCTACGATCCAGACGGATTTCTAGTGGAGATCCGTTGCGACCCATTGCCGTAGTAGAGCAGAACTTATGCCTTAGCTTTGAGTAGGCGTTTGAGTGCTCGGAGGTGAATGGCACGGCTGGCGACGACAGTGTCTTTCCCCTCCTCTTGCACAAAGATTTTGCCCGACAGAAAACGACTGGCACCTGTGCGTTCGTAAACAGCGACTTTGTCGTCTTTGTCTTCTTCGGTCAACTCATATCCCATTTTTTCCAGCATCTTAATCAGCTGCTTGCGGGTCACTTTCCCCTCTAGTTGGGACAGCGCAAAACTGCCGGTGCGATTGAAATAGGTACCTACGAGTCCTCCAGCAATGCCACCGAGCAGACCCACCTGTTTGGGAAAGCCATCCAGCCCACCCCCAACTGTTTGGGCAGTGACAATGGTAAAAATGACAGCCGTGCTGGTGAAGTAGTAGAGAAAGGTGGCAGCAATGCCGGGACCATATTGCATAGCGTTTGTGAAATTTCCCTGCGACCAGGAGAACGAGACAGTACTGTTGATTCTTTTCAGCCTACGCCAAAGGTTGCATGGGATGGAACCCTGGTTAACAGAACCCTAATTACCTAATTAACAGACAAGCTGCGACGCAGGACGGTCAAAACCGGGAGGTGAGGGTTTCGTGAACCCATTTATTAGGCCGTGAGCGATCGCACCTACCCCAAAATCGTCCCTACCCCAAGAGCTTGCCCAACTAAAACGAGTGGAGCCAATGGCTCCGGCTACGCTCAGCCAGCGATCGCTTTGGTGCCCTTCGGCTAAGTTCAGGGCACCGCCTGAAAAAAAAGAGATTCTTTCTTGAAAATTTTTTAAGTCCTGAAATAGATGATTCGGTTTCAGAAAAATAGCGTAGAATGACACGAAAAATTGGGCTAAGACTCAACATATAGTTTTCTCAAGAGTCTAAACTCACCATTTCGTCGTTACACAGGCATCAGGAAAAGCATGATGAATCGTTGCCGCTTGTTTACCGTTTTCCTCCAACCGACGCTGGCGGGGCTTTGTGTTGCTGTTGCATCCCTTGCCATGGTTTCAGATGCTTCTGCGCGCGTTCCCGTTAGCGACGTTGCTGAGACGCCTGAGCGGGTTGGCGAGTCGTATCCTCAGCCTCTACGAATCAGCCAAGCATTAACCGAACCAGAGGAGTTGATCTTTGGGGATAGTGGCGATCGCGTTGCCGACCTCCAGAGCCGCCTGGCCGACCTCGGTTATTACAATGGCCCTATTTCTGGCTATTTTGGTGAGCTAACCGAAACGGCCGTCTTCGATTTTCAGGAAAGTCAGGGATTAGCCGTCGATGGCATTGTGGGAGCGGGCACCTGGAATGCAATCAATGGCGCGGGTAGCGGTGGCTCCAGTGCAGATGATGGGCTGCTAATTTTAGGCGACATGGGGCCAGAGGTTTCAGCAGTGCAGCGTCGTCTGATCGATTTGGGCTATTACGATGGCGGGGTCGATGGGGTCTATGGACAACAGACAGAATCAGCCGTGCTAGCCTTTCAGCGCTCCACTGGGTTAAATCCAGACGGTATCGTTGGCAGCGACACACGCATTGCCCTCGATCGGGCAACACCTAATGATGCTCCAGCTCCGGCTCCCGCACCACCCCCCGTAGCGGCACCGCCTCCAGCCGTTGAGCCACCGCCTGCGCTCCCTCCGCAAACTGCTCCACCTCCAGTGCTTGAGCCATCTCCTGGCTTCCCACCCAGCGATTCATTCCCCAGCCCAACCCCAGCACCCCCACCCAGCGCGACAGTGCCACCGCCTGTTGCCCAGCTACCTCCTCCCGACATGGATGGCCCCTACAGCGTGCTGGATTTGCAATGGAAGCTTCGCAACCAAGGCTACTACTACGGGCCACTGGATGGCGTTATGGGGCCTGAAACCCAACGCGCCATTACTGATGCCCAGGCAGAGCATGGGCTAACGTACACTGACTTGGGCAATTAGAGCGCATAGCTCACGGTTGATATAACCGCAACCAATTGAATCCAACCTATCAGCCTTGATGTATTTCCGCAAAAGCAGGAATGCAGTAAGGCTGAGCGTTTTTGATATGACATCTTGGGATGGTTCTACCCGCCACTGACAGGTGGAATTAACACGACTTCGTCACCGTGCTGTAGCGGGGTGTCGGGCTCGACAAAGTTGAGATTGATGCCAAAGCGCGTGAGGTCACGCCATTGCTCTAGCTCGGGATGCTCTGCTAAGAGGCGATCGCACGCATCTGCAACCGTTGCCCCTAGCGGAAAAACGAGGGTTAGTTCCGGCACGCCGTAGGCTTCTTGATAGGCCGCAAACAGCTTGATGGTAACTTGCACGGTCTGCGGTGGCGATGTTGGCGATGGCGATGACGTCATAACAGTGATCAGCGTTACGATCCGCGTTTGCTTTTTTCCCGTGCTTCCCGTGCTTCTCGACGGCGATCGCGCCAATCCGCAGCGGTGAGGTACGCGACCCCACCCGTGACGACCACCATCAAGCCCAGGGCGATCGTTGCCAGAATTGTGAGAGGGGAAACATCCAGTTGCATCATTGCTGCTGCTTATCAGCCATTCGAATAACACTATTCAAACCTTAACCAGTTTTGAAATCCTTGTGGTGCAAAGGTTCCAAAACTGGTCGGGTGTTGGGGACAGCGTTTGCCAGGATACCTGCGGCTCAGCAAAAAGCGAAAGCGAAATCTGTCCCCACAATGGATCCCGTTTCTAGAGAGGGATAAAAGCGGTTTCTTAAAAACGCTCAAAGCTCAAAACATGACCCTAAAAGCCGTTTCGCCCCCAAACCACCATCGAGATGGAAAAGGTGAACACGACCAGCAAGGAAACCCAACCCAATGTCAAAATGTCCATAAAAATTGCATCTATTTGATGTAACACAGCATTCAACTGCTTATCATACCGCCTTTTGCGGGGAAATCGAGGGCGGGCGATCGCATTCCTGCCAATGGGCTGCATTTTCTGCCAGGACAGGCGTGCCTTCAGTTCGTAACACACAGATTTTAGTAAGGCGCTCGGCACGACGAAGAATCAGATCCTAAAAATCAGTGCCGCCTGCGCTGCGGGCAGCACAGGTTTTCTAGGGCTTTCGGTTTAATGGCATCTATCGACTTAACATAGCTAAGTACAGAGCAAAACCCAGAAAATCCTTAGATTACGGTTGCCGCAATCAAGGCTTTTTCTCAGAGACTTGATTTTTGACCTGCACTTGCAACGTACAGAGATTAGGATTAATTTGCTTGCAAAAAAAAGCACACTGTTGAGAACACAGTCTCTTTATATACAACCCTCAGTGCAAGACAAAAAATCAAACCCCATCTAAACCTCTTGATATTCAGTAGCGCGTGCACCGCACGCGCTACTGAATATCAAGAGGTATCTATTTTGCCCTGTACTCAGGTACAACCACTAAGCCATATCTAACAGCTTGCCTCAGTAGTTTTTCTGAAAAAGTAGCCCTTTGTATCGCAGTTACGTAGCTCTATGCACTCGATATCTCTAAAAATTCATACTAACCTTTGTAGATTTTAAGCAAATTTGGGTACTCTAACGGCCAGAGAAGGCATTGGAGTTCCTATGCACTACCCCCGCGAGAAATCGAGATGCATCAACAAATCCTATAGGTATGTATCAATAGATCTAAATCAATTTAAAGCAATTAGCTTTTTAAGTGGATAAAATCTATTTTTCCAGCTATAAATTATTTGTTTCAGCTCGTTCAACTCTACGGAATAGAGAAGTGAAAAAAGCTATTTCACTTTAAGAATCTCACGTTAAGAAAGGGTGCCATCCACACTTCAGATCACTGACGCTATACAGCCAATCGTAGAATGCCCTTAAGGAAAGCATGTTAGGTATTTGAATACCTCCTTTGCTCTCATCTTACTCCTCTCCCTTCAACGAGCAGAAGGAAAGCTGGGCTTACACA
>JBCBSL010000338.1:0-6809 GCA_039819145.1 Cyanobacteria bacterium J06638_22 | reverse complement strand
CAAATCACCACCAACGGCAACCCCAGTTGATTGAAGGCTTGCACCGTTAGATCTACCCGTTTGTAGGGGACGAATCGGGAAATGGTGAGATAAATGTCATCGCGATCGCCCCCTGGATGAAAGCGATTGACCGCAACAGGAGGATAGACCACCTCGGCCTCACGACGGTAGGTTTTCCAGATCCGACGTGCCACAAACTGGGAATTGGCGAGAAAACAATCCACCCGATTCACCGTTGCTACATCCCACAGGCGCAGGTAATGGAGGATGGCTTGCGCGGCGATCGCCTTTACCCCGGTCTGTAGCCCCGCCCCCTGGAGATACTGCTGTTGTAAATCCCAGGCATAGCGTATGGGGGTGTGGACGTAGCTGATGTGCAACTGATCGGCTCGCGTCAGCACCCCCTTGGCCACTGCATGGTGGCTCGACAAAACCACGTCGTACCCCGATAAGTCAAACTGCTCGACTGCTAGGGGCATGAGTGGCAGGTAGGCACGAAACCGCCGCCGTGCAAAGGGAAGATTTTGCAAAAACGACGTGTGTACCGGACGCTGCTGGATAAACCACCGCAAGTCCTCGGGCAAAAAATCCACCAGGCTATACAGATCCGCTTCCGGGAACAGGCGCAACATCTGCTCGCATACCTGCTCCGATCCGGCATAAGTTACCAGCCATTCATGGACAACTGCGGTCTTCATGGGACTACCCGTGGAATGCCAGAGAGAAGCTTATCCCAATTCTATGAAAACCAAAACTCAATCTTTTGTATGGGCGATCTGTTTGTTTGAGCGCTTCATGCTGTGAGCCTTGCAAGAAGGATTGGGTTTGCTTCAGTGCATAGCACTATGGCGGTCTAGGGTTCAGAAGCGAATGCGAGAAAGGATGGAGCGCTGGGGCGACTCCGGTTGTTCAAATAGCGGCGGATCGCTGAGAGGGTTGAAGGCCAGCGGGAGGGGGAACGCCTCTAGAAATGCTTCGGGTGACCAGTCGATGAGTGTCCAGTGGTGATCGATGGCTTGTATCAAGGCGTGCCAGGGAGTTGGTTCATCCGGCATTTGCCCAAAAATGAAGCGCTGCTTCACCCCCAATCCCAGATAAAAGTCGCGCATTCGGTAATCGACCGCACTCGTTTTCTTGATCATCGAAACGGTTTGCCCTTGACCAGCAGCGTAGGGCAGGTAAACGCAGGGAATGCCGTAGGCTTCTGCCAGCACCAGTCCATGCAAACTCGTACTGGCAATCCGCTTGCAAGCTGTAATCTCTCGGATCTGTGCCTCAATGCTATCCAGTGTCGGCTCGGTCACGGTTGTCAGAAGCTTGACCTGCTCTTCTTTCAGACTAGATGGCATCTGATAGCGCTTGATTTTGGGGATTTGGGGCAACTCGTCCGGTACTCCAGCGTCATGCAACTCAGCGACATGCAAGATGACACCCAGCTCATACCGTTTTTCGGTGGCTGCTGGAAAAATCTTGGGGGTAAACCAAACGGGATCTCCATAGACCTCAGGAACCTCTAAGCCTCGCCGCCGTAAGTGGTTGGCGCTAGCGGGGCCGCGCATCGCATGAATCTCGAAGGTGGTGTTGGGGGGCAATTCATAGCGCCCTTGGGTATCCATCACACCCCGCCACGGGTTCAGCCCCGTTCCCCAAAAGTGCACCGTGCCGCCAGCAAACTTGTGAGCAATGGTGCCAACCGCGGCCATGCGTTCGCGGCTAGACTCAAAGCGGTGGTAGGCGATGGGTAATCCCGACAACGCACTGACGACGATGGGGCTGAGGGCATCTCCCAGGTTGGCGTAGGGATGTTGGGAATTCGTTCCAGCCCAGGTAAGGGGGACAACCCAATCGTTGTCTGCAAGGGGGGGAAGCGCCCTGGACTTTTCCCCTGCTGGAGCCAGAGGTGCCCGAGGATTCAACAAGTTGGTGACATGTTCAACAACCACCCGTTTGTGGAGGCGTTGGAACGGCGTTTGCATAACCAGTGGTGCGGTCTAGATGAGCGTTAGGGTTCGGTGCAAGTAAAGTGGGAATGTGCTTCGTTAGAGTAGACTATCATCTAGATTCCAGTTTCATTCGATACCAGGGAGATCAAGATAACAAAGCTGGCTCAAGGCGAGTCAGATTTCGTCAAGTTAGGAATCGGTGAAAGATTAAGACGTTTAGTGTCACGAGAGGCAACAGCCAAACACATGCTTGGGATCTCACAAGGAATTTCACGGTTGAGCGATCGCCGTAGCGTAGAAAGCTATTGGGATCTCCTGATTCTTCTCGTCCAGAAAGATCTAAAGGTGCGCTACAAGAAAAACGTACTGGGTTATGTCTGGTCGATCGCTAGCCCCCTGACCTACGCACTGGTTTACTATTTCGCGTTCCAAGTTGTTTTGCAGGTTCGAGCCGAGGGCTACGGCATCATCTTGATCTCCGGTTTGTTCCCTTGGCAATGGTTCGCCAACTCGATGATGGCTTCACCCAACTATTTCATCGCTACCTCCCAAATCCTGCGTAAGGTGCGCTTTCCCCTTAGCATCGTGCCCCTTGCCGCTAATCTCAACAATATGATCCACTTCCTGCTCTCGCTGCCTGTGGTGCTCCTCATGTTGTTTGTTTATCAACGCACGCCAAGCTGGAGTTGGTTGTACGGGGTTCCCCTCTTAGTCATTGTGCAAATGGTTATGTTGCAGGGCATCTCACTAATTTTTTCATCCCTCAATTTGTTTCTGCGGGATATTGAACGGGTTGCTCAGGTGATTACGCAATTCACCTTCTTCTTCACCCCGATCATTTACACGGTGGATATGTTGCCACCAAAGTACTTGCCCTTTTTGCCCTTCAACCCGGCTGCACCCTTGATGGTGAACTGGCGCTACCTGATCCTGGATGGCACGCTGGATTGGGGGTATTACCTATGCAGTGTGGGGTATGCCCTGCTATTCTTAGCGCTGGGAACTTGGGTGTTCAATAAATTATCGTCTCGGTTTGCGGAAGTGGCATGAAAGAGCCAATTATTGCATTCGACCAGGTGAGCAAATCCTATCCGCTCTACCACCATGTGCGGGGCATCAAGCACTTGATGTTCAACCTTAGGCGCAACATGAAGGAGTTGCAGGTCAACCAATACGAAGCGCTGCGCGACATTTCCTTCGAGGTTCACGAAGGTGAGCAGTTCGGCATCATTGGGCATAATGGCGCAGGCAAAAGCACCACTCTGCAACTGATTGCGGGTGTCCTCAAGCCCACTTCCGGGCGCGTGACTGTCCGGGCACGGGTGTCGCCGTTGTTGGCACTGGGGGCTGGCTTCCATCCCGACCTGACGGGACGCGAGAACGTCGTCTTCAACGGGGTGCTCATGGGGCTGACCCGGCGAGAAGTGTTGGATCGCATGGATGAGATTATCGAGTTTTCGGAGTTAGGCGAGTTTGTCGATCGCTCCATCCGTTCCTACTCCAATGGAATGTTGGCTCGGTTGGGCTTTTCCGTTGTGGCTCACCTCGACCCCCATGTTTTGTTGATTGACGAAGTGCTGGGAGTCGGTGATATTCGCTTCCGACAGAAATGCGTCGACAAGATGATGGAGTTCAAGCGCAACGGGGTGACGATGGTATTGGTCACCCACTCCATCCAGAGCGTAATGCAGTTGTGCGATCGCGCCATGTGGATCCACAACCACAAGGTCAAAATGATTGGCAAATCTCGGCGGGTGGTCGAGCGCTACTGTGAGGCGTCAGGCGTGCCGATGCCCAAGCGAAACCGGGATGGGAAGGCTGAGATGCTGGATTATGTCGAAATCGAAGCCCCGACGATCTAGTTATGACAGACACCCGGGTCTTAACGTAATGACTGCACCATCAGCCTGGAACAAAGGGAATGGGTGTCTGAAACCTTAGTGATCGCCCTCTTGTTCCGATTTGGTGTAAGTGCGCCAGCCTCTTCTACTGTCCGCTTGATCTATCGATTTACCCCCTGGCGACGGGTGGGTTAGGATAAGAACAATCAATGTGCCCGTCCTGTTTGAACGGCTACGGAACGGGTAGGGTTAATTCGTTCAAACTTGCAAGAAATCGGGCGATATCGTAGGTAGAGGAGCTTATGGGCTTATTCGATCGCATTGGGCGAGCCATTCGCGCCACCTTGAATAGCTGGATCAGTAAAGCGGAAGATCCAGAAAAAATCATGGAACAAGCCATCATCGATATGCAAGACGACCTGATTCGTCTGCGGCAGGCGGTGGCTCAGGCGATCGCCACCCAAAAGCGGAGCGAACGGCAACAAGCTCAGGCCGAATCGAATGCGGCTGAGTGGTATCAGCGGGCGCAACTAGCGCTGCAAAAGGGCGAAGAGGAACTAGCACGAGAAGCCTTGACCCGCCGTAAGACCTATCTAGATACAGCCACCACCCTAAAAGAGCAACTGGGGCAGCAGGTTACGATTGTTTCCCAGATGAAAAAGAACATGGTGACCCTGGAAGGCAAGCTGGCGGAAGCAAAAACGAAGAAGGATATGTTTGTGGCACGGGCGCGATCGGCCAAGGCATCGGAACAGCTCAATGAAATGCTAGGGCAAAATACAACGAGTAGTTCGATCGCGGCCTTTGAGCGGATGGAGGAGAAGGTGCTGGAGCTAGAAGCTCGGTCAGAGGCGATCGCCGAGCTGAATGCTGATACCGTTGAAGGTCAGTTTGCAGCGATGGAAAGTACCGATGTGGATGCCGAACTGGCGGCCATGAAATCGGAACTTATCAGTGGCTCTACGGCAGGTAGCTTGCCAGCCAACGCTCCGGGAACGGTTGAGGAGGACGATCCTGAACTGGCAAAGCTGCGGATGCAATTGGAAGAAGGAAGCTGATGCGTCGTTGGTTCCTTGGTTTTACGGGCGACTCTGATAAAGCTATCAGGGCTAGTGCAAATCTGACATCATTCCCTACAGCCTGATGACGAGCGCCTAGGCGGCAGTTTCTAGCCAATCGTAGATTTGGTCGAGTTGTTCCAGCGTGACCAAGCCATATTGCAAGAGCACCATCGGGAAGGGCCCTGGATCTTGCTCGCAGTGCCGTCTGGCGATCGCAATCGACTCATCCGGAACATCCAGCTCGTCCCGCAAAAATTGAATGAGTTGACCATAGGTTGTTGGAGTCATTGAACCTTTCTCCCCGATGAGTGTGTTGAGTGCGCTGGTGTTGAACGCGACTGTGTTGAGTGCGTCAGAAGGCCGGCAAATCAGTTGCCGCGCAACGTTAATGCCGTAGATACGAGTTGTTCCATTATTTTGGATGACAAAATTTGAGGCGGCGCAACTAGCAGCCAATCTTTTGATCGTCCCAACGTTGTCGGAATTAGCCCCGATAGCCCTACGCATTGAGATTAAGGTAGGTAATTTGTTGGAAGCCCCGCTGCGCGAGTCTTTCAATAAATTCTTGATCCTTACCTAAGCGCGTCGTGCTATCCAAACTGTGACTGGTGCCTTTCTCTGCATTGGCACAGAGCTAAAGCCATTCCATCGAGCAGATACGAAAGCCACAGACTCCCTGAAGCAGAAAGGGCAGGTTGCGAGCTGCCATAGCCTTCGGTTACTGCTCTGATAGATGAGCCAGAGGCTGACATTGAACGAACATGACTCAGAGTAAAGGAAAAGAAGTGTGTCGGAGTCCGCGATAGCACTTTAATTTTCTCTTCCAAATCTCTGGGATAGCCTAATCTCCCGTAAATTCCGCATCTGGAAAATTCGCTAGACATGCGATCAGAACTCCGGAATTTGCAAGACGCCGCGCCGCACGACGAACTGATAGGCCGGAAGTGTGAGGCCTGAGGCCGTGAGTTCGATCGCCTCAGCTTTAGTTGCGAGGTCTGTGTTGTGGCGCATCAGTTGGGTCATGGCTTGTGGCGTCACCAGAATCTCGCCAGGACGCGCCAGGTCTTCCCCTAGTTTGGATGCTAGGTTCATCTCGCTGCCAAAAAGATCGCAGTCTTCAATCAGCAGCAAGTCTCCATAGCCAATGCCAATCCCGGCTTGCACATCTTCGGCATCCGGCAGGGTCACATTCGCTGCCTGCAATGCCTGGAGGATGGCGATCGCCCCTTGCACCGCCATCTCCACCTCTGGAAAGGTGACGAATAGGTTATCGGCTTCTTGTTTGATGAGTGTGCCCCCGTAGTTTTTGATGACGGGGTAGGCGATCGTTCGCAGGCGTTGCAATATCCCAAGAAAATTGCACAATTCCGTAGCGTAACGTCAGGCGAGAAAATCCAGCCAAATCCAGCACAAATACGGCACTCGTGATGCCGAATCGTTGATGGATTTGGGCTTCAATCTCTAACGCCCGCTTCGGTTCGTCATTCCGACGTTGCAGTAATTGCTCTAACTCTGCTTTCGTATTCGTTGCAGTCATGCCGTCAACGTTTTGCTCGATGGGTTATGGGTCAAAACCGATCGATGCACCCTTGTCAAAAATCCTACATTCTTCGGTTCCGAACATAGAATTTTCTATAGATTCAAAATACTATTCTCTATAGAATAGCAGCGACATGCTCCAACCAACATTCACGTGGTGTTACTGAGACCGAGTATGAATTGAGGCTCAGTTCAGGACAAAAGACAAAGAACCCTTGATTAGAGGTGCACAGGCATCCAAAATCAGGGGGGTTAGCAGGAGTTGATTTTTTTTATGCACTTAGAGAGTGATGAGTGTCTGAACTGGGATGCAGTTCTAGTTAAGATACCCATCTAGCAACGTGTTCTCAGCGGATAAGATATCACGGGTAATATCAAATTCGGTGAAGACCCCAAATATCGTTTGTGGCCGCTGCTTTGCAGCG
>JBCBSL010000337.1:0-6838 GCA_039819145.1 Cyanobacteria bacterium J06638_22 | reverse complement strand
TTCATAAATCTCTCTGGTCTATTTATTTTAAAACACCTTTTCAAACACCCACTTTCGGTTTTGGGGTTGCCGCTAAGCGGCACGCACAAACCCTATTTGGGATTTCTCCTTACTGGCAGGTATGGCTGAGGACGAGTTCACCGTTGGGCAACTGGTATACCCCCTGCGGCTCAATAATGGGATCGCCGACTTGCCAGGAGTCGTCACTCCCACTGCTTTCATCGGGGATGCTCTGCACATCGCCTGTGGGATAGGCCAAGGGGCTGGCTTCACCGGGGCGATCGAGCAACCCCTCGGCTCCAGTAATGACAAAGGTACTGCTGCCATCGGCATTGGGAACCACACAGCTATTGGCAATCAATGCTTCGGTGTTGATCAAGCTTTCGGGCAAGTCGTTCAAGCTGTTTTGGATGAAGCTGACATCGGGTAACGTGATAGTTCCATCGACGCTCCCGGTCGCATTGATGTCCACGCGGTCATTGCCATCCAGAGTTGTCGGATCAGCATCCAGAAAAGCTGGGGTAAAGCCTTCACCGAAGAAGGCAGGTGTGCGGAGTTCGATGTCGCCGCCCTGCCCATCAGCAGCAAAGGCAAGGATGGCGCTATCGTCAAAAGCAAGGATGGAATCAGCCCTGAGAGTAATGTTGCCTCCTCCAGCGTTACCGCTCTGGACATTAGTAGTGATGTCAGAGTCTCCAAGGAGGCGAATATCACCAGTATGAAGCGTAATATCACCCCCAGCAAAAGCAAGTGCTTGGGTTGTAATATCGCTATCTTCTAAGATCAGTACACCATCAACGAGAGCCAAAATATCTCCAGCATCTCCTTGAACTAAATCCATCCTTGCCCTTCGAAATCGATTTGTCTCTACTTCGTCAAGGGTTCGAAAACTCTCAGCACTAATGCGTGAACGCTCCAATGTCATTTCATCGGCGTGAATGATGACATCACCACCTTCACCGATAGCACTTTCCTCCACGGTTGTAAGAATTTCTCCATTAACAAGTGACATTTCATCAAATACATTAATAATTACATCGCCAGCGTCACCTTCACCTCTAGTACTGGCTGCTAGTCGTGCTCCATTATGTACTTCTAAGTTGGCAGTGGTAACGTTAATGGCACCACCATCACCGCGTCCCGCAGCTTCTACTCTACTAAAAGCAGCACTAGGAAACGAACCATCAGCGGAAGTACCTGCAAAGGTGACACGGTCACTAGCATTAACAATTATGTTGCCAGCATCACCTTCATTAAGGGTGCTGGATTGGAGCTGTGATCCTCCATACAAATCAAGGATTGCGGTAGTAATGGCAATATTGTTACCATTGCCTATCCCATTTTCTCCTACTCTACTAAAAGCACCAGAAGTACTAGAAAAGCAGAAGTGTTGAAAGTTAGATTAAGCAATGGAAAAAAGGGGACAGAATGCAGTATTCTGTCCCCAACAAATGAAAAAATGATGTTAAATGCTAGCTCCATTTTCGCAGCTTGTCAAATCCATCCTGAAGCAGCTTTGCCCACATGACTACCCCGTTTTGAACTCGCGCTTGTTTTTTGAAATCTGGTTGACCTTTGTTTTGGATAAGGGACTGACCAGTATGAGGGACTTATTTTATCGCCTGAATCATGCGGGTATTCCTGTCGATATCTCTACCTTCTCCAAAGCTTGCAAAACTCGAAAGGATGGACACTTTTGTCGAATTTATGCTCAGTTGATTGAGCAAGTCAAGCGTCAGAACCCGACGCAGGCTCAGATCCTTTTCCCCATTGATTCAACCGTCGTTACGCTAACCAGTAAGCTATTCTGGTTCTCGGGCTATCACCAGGTCAAATTACTGAACGGCATCAATTTGGCGCAGGGAAATCCGAGTGAGTGTCTCATTCATTTTGGGCAAGGACATGATGCCAGGTTTGCTGACTGCATTAGCACCATGATTCCCGAAAACGCCATTGGCATAATGGATAGAGGATTTGCAAGCTGGGCATTCCTTGACCAGATGAGCCAGACAGGGACAAAGTTTGTGGTGCGCGTCAAGAACAATATGAAAACGGAACTGGATCACGCGCGGTATCGGGTGGTGTGGTTTTGTGACTTGGAGAGCCGGAGTGAGTTTCGGCTGGCGACCACTGTGAATGAAATGACCAATGAGGAGGTTAGTGATACCTATCGGCATCGGTGGCAAATCGAGGTACTTTGGAAGTTTCTCAAAATGCACCTAAAGCTCGACAAGCTCATCACAAAGAACGTGAATGGAGTGAGCATCCAAATCTATATGGTACTCATTGCTTACTTGATTCTTCTGTTAATCGAAATTCCAGCATTTTATGGGAGCCAATTGCTCGACAAGTTTCGTTATTTGCAACTGGAGCTGAGTCGTCGCTGCTCAATTGTTCATTGGAGTTATGATCTGCTGCCAGAGACGATTGTATAATTCTTGCGCCCTCAAATGTGAAGTTTTATATCTTGATTCAACGCTTCTGCCTTTCAGATTAATAGTAGTGCGATCTATAGGCTGATACATGGAAATCGACTCGTCTCGAATACAAGACCTCGTTAATAGACCGAGTGAAAGTCTATCGGTCGAATTAAAACGGTGGATAGATCCGGTAAGTTCGGAGGGGATATCGAAGATAGTGCGTACCGTCCTGGCACTAAGAAATCACGGTGGTGGGTATTTGGTCATAGGTTTTGATAACAAGACTCTGCGACCTGACGTTGAAAACGTGTTAGCTGATGTCCAATCGGCCTTTCATATCGACAAGATCCAGGGATTGATCTCACGATTTTCATCTGAACCATTTGAGATAGTGGTCGAATTCCCTGAGCGAGAAGGCCAAGTCTATCCAGTTATCGTTGTGCCACCTGGTGTAAAAACGCCAGTTGCGTCAAAGTCAGATCTTCACAACGACGATAATAAAAAGCTTATCTCAACGGACGATGTCTATGTGCGCTCCTTACAGGCGAATAATACACCGAGCACTACAAAGGCGGGGTGGAAGGACTGGCCAACAATAGTTGAGGTCTGTTTTGACAATCGCGAGGCAGATATCGGGCGCTTCTTGCGCCGCCACTTGAGCGGGCTCAAGCCAGAAACAGTCCGAGAATTCGCTGCCGTAATGGCTAAAGGAATGGAGCCCGAAATCTCAGTTGAAGACCTGTTAAAGGAGTGTCTCCAAGAAGGGGTAAAGCGATTTCAAGAAGTAATTGAAGAAAGAGCTGTAGAGCTCCCAGACCAAGAAACATGGGAAGTTGCATTATTGATGTCAGGCGATGCTCCCACACACTCAGCTAATCTCCAATTCCTGAGCTTGCTTGATTCTAGCAACCCCAACTACACAGGCTGGCCGATTTGGCTCGATAGTCGAAACTTCATCGATGAAAGTGCGAGACTCTATCCCTTTGAAGGAGCATGGGAAGCATTTATCAATAGCCTCGATTCTATTTGGGGGGGTGTTCACTTAGACTTCATGCGGCTCGATCCTAAAGGCAAGTTTTATCTGCGCCGTGCCCTCCTAGAGGATATATCGAATGGCTCGCAAGCTCCTGAGCCATTGAAAGTGCTCGACTTTTGCTTGCCAATCATCCGAAGTGCAGAAGCAATTGCTGTCGGAATCGCTTTTGCAAAGGCAATGGGATATGAAACGGAACACACTGTTCTCGATTTTGCATTTCGGTGGACTCGGCTACGGGGTCGTGAGTTGAGATCATGGGCACAGCCTAGCCGCCACCTTTTACCTAGGCACAACGAATACCAGGACGAAGTAGTAGTGTTCGTAAATGTACCTCTCGATACACCATTGTCCGCATTGAGCGAGTACGTAGACCAAGTTGTACAGCCACTTTATGAAGTATTTAATGGCTTCACACTCAGCAAGGATGTCGTTGAAGATCTAACGAGGCGCTTGGTTGAGAGAAGATTATGAACGTTAGAGCTGATGCTTTAGTGAAAACCAACTCAGAAAAGTGGCTGATTTTGTTGCTTCAATCAAAAATCAAGCTCAGCGATTGGGCAAAAAAAAGTGGCCTGTTATGACAGCATGCAACTCCTGTTGAGCGAGTTGAGAATTTCTGCACGTGGATTGCAGAGTTTTCTGATGGGAGAATCAGGTTTACATCCGCATTCCACCCGCTAGAAAAGTGACTAACTTCGAGATGGTCGCTTGAATATCTTGTGGTTTACCACTTTTCAGTAAGGCGTTGGGGGTATCTGCCTTGATCTGAACTCGAATTAAGCTCGCAACAACTAAGTCCATTTTCCACATGAGCTGCGATCGCGACTGTTCGGGCAAGACTCGTTGCAAGATATCTAAAAATGGTTCAAGACTCGAACTAAATTCCTCATTAGCGATGCTCTGTACTGGCTCCGGCTCGCTCCGACAACGCCCCATAAACCGCGCTCGCAGCATTCCATTCCGCTCATCCCCGGCTACTAACTCGAATGGGGGGGTTAAAAACGCCGTTAATATATCCTCGACTGAAAGCGCATCTGTCTCGGCCTGCAGCCGATTCAGCATTTCAAGTTGGCGCTTAATGATAGGGGTAGCAATACGATGCACCACCGCCCGAAATAATTCTTCCTTCGAACCAAAGTGGTAGTGGACAGCCGCCAAGTTGACATTGGCTTCACTGACGATGTTGCGGAGCGTCGTCGCTGAGAAGCCTCTTTCTGCGATGAGGTGCTCGGCAACGTCGAGGATTTGGGTTTTGGTATCGATCGTGGTTGCGTTGCTCATTCTATTCAAACGTATGAACAATTTCTATATTACGTGAACATCCTCTGAAACGGCGAAATTCAAATATTTTTAGTCAATTCAGTCGATCAGAGGTCTTGCCTTTATTTCAAACGTACGTTTTAATACTATCAAACGTACGTTTGAAATAAATGTGCTCTCCTAATTCTTTTTGTGACTTGATTTCTGATCAGGCTCCTTTATCTTTTGAGCGCCGCGCGCAACTTTCAGGTTTGACACGAATCTGAAATAAATAAAACAAACGTTTGAATTGATCGTTATTCTAGTAAGGCTACCTATGACTACTCATTCTTCATCTTCCAAGTCCGCCAGGGACTTCCACCTTTCAAGGGTATTGACGCCGATACGTCGGCATCCAAAGCGCGCTATCGGAGTGGGGGCGATCGCCCTTCTACTCCTGGTCAGCCTTCCGATCGCAAGAACGCAGCTTGCTGGCTCAAACGCCAGCGCCGCTGAGGCGAGTGAGCCCGCAGAGCTAGCCGTAGAGACCCTGAGGGTTCAAGCGGTCAACAGCTACGACACAACACGAACCTATACCGGAGAAATTACAGCTTTGCGGTCTAGCGATTTGGGCTTTGAGCGCAGCGGTCAGCTAGAGTCGGTACTGGTGCAAGAGGGCGATCGCGTGTCTGTGGGTACACCTCTGGCACAACTCGATACCAGCAACCTACAAACCCAGCGCCGACAGCTCGAAGCCGACAAAGCTCAAGCCCTAGCCGTGCTTGCGGAACTCGAAGCGGGGCCAAGAACAGAAGATATTGCCGCCGCCGAAGCTGTTGTTCGCCAAATTGAGCAAGACCTTGAGCTTCGGCGTACTCAGCGATCGCGACGGGAATATTTGTATGAACAAGGGGCGATTTCCCTTGAAGAGCTAGACGAGTTCACCTATGGGCAAGGCTCCCTCCAAGCACAGTTAGACCAGGCACGCAGCAATCTGAACGAGCTGGAAAACGGCACCCGCCAAGAGCAACTTTTGGCGCAGCGAGCGGTGGTGCAGCAGATCGATGCGGCGATCGCCGATGTTAATGTCACTATCCAAAAAAGTACGCTGCGATCGCCCTTCCCCGGTATCATCTCCGTCCGTCAGGTGGATGAGGGAACGGTTGTTAACGCTGGCCAATCCGTGGTTCGTGTGGTCGAAGATGCGGCTCCTGAGGCTCGCATTGGCATGCCTGCGACCACGGCCAGCCAACTTCAGGTCGGGGATACCCAAACCATGCGCCTGGGGGTAGATAGCTTTACGGCTACTGTTACAGCGGTGCTGCCTGAGGTCGATCCTGAAACCCGGACTCAAGTTGTCGTATTTCAGCTTGATTCGACCGCCACTCCCAGCATCAACCCTGGGCAGACTGTGCGTGCCGAAATTGTTGAAACGGTTGACACGGACGGTATCTGGGTACCTACTGATGCTTTGACTCAGGATGTCCGTGGTCTGTGGAGTGCTTACGTTATGATGCCGACCGAAGGGGCGGATCGCTACGAAGTACAGCCCCAATCGGTAGAGATTTTGCATCAAGAGAGCAATCGCGCCCTCGTGCGCGGAACCTTGCAGTCGGGCGATCGCATTGTTGCCAACGGAGTTCATCGCCTCGTCCCTGGGCAGCAGGTGCAGCCCATCGAAGCATTTTGAGGTTTGGTTTAGATTCGATGGTTCTGATCTTCAACCTGCCAACCTGAGGGCTTACCCTCATTTGTCTTCCCTATCCACCAAAACTCCCTAACTCATTACCCGGTTAGCTCTATGGTTCGTCCATTTTTTACCAACCTTCGTTTGCTCATTCTGACGATCATATTGATCCTCGGCTGGGGTCTCTCGTCATACATAGGATTGCCGCGTCAGGAAGACCCCGAGCTGGTGTCGCGAATCGCTGTGATTCGAACAGCGTTTCCAGGGGCCAGTGCCGAGCGCGTCGAGGCGTTGGTGACAACGGTTCTCGAAGAAGAGCTGTCAGACATTGAAGAAATTGATGTCCTATCGTCCACCTCGCGGGTCGGTTTCTCGACCGTCTCAGTGGAGTTGATGGACTCAGTCAACGAGGCTCAGCCCATCTGGGCTAAAGTGCGCGACGAGATGGATGATGCG
>JBCBSL010000336.1:0-6856 GCA_039819145.1 Cyanobacteria bacterium J06638_22 | reverse complement strand
ATCAAATCTGGTTGAAAAACCCAAATAGCGTTTGCAGCGGGCGCAAACGCTATTTGGGTTTTACGGCTATTTAACCGGAGTTTATATAGCGATCTTAAGTGATTTGTGAAATGAAGGATGAACAGTGTGCGGCCTGAGGCCGCACACTGTTCATCCTTCATTTGGGATTGCTATATGACTTGGGCATGGGCTCATCGACTAGGCGGATGCATTCAACGGCTTGGCTGGCCTAAACTTCACAAAATCCTCATTGTCTCTTCGATAAGAGGGTGTGAATTGACCCCCTATAATTGCCTGAGAAAGGAAATTAATAGGTCTGAGAAACGAAATCGCAATCCGCTTAAACCGTATCGCAAGCCTAGGATTGGGTGTTAAAGGATTAATGTGCCAACTTATAGAGGGAATTTATTGTGGTAGTTGATATGCAAGAGGCGATCGCCAATCATCCTGTTACCGAACTCTTAGCGTTGGCGCGGCAACTCGCCTGGGGAGCCTCCAAAATCCTGCGGGCTTACTATCGAGGCGAAACTGACAAGGAAGGTGCTGCCCTCGATCTAGATGTCAAAGAAAAGAAAGATGGCCCCGTGACAGCAGCGGATCTCGCCGTCAACCGCTACGTGCTCACGCAACTGAAGGAAGCCCTGGGGGAAGACACCTTTGGTTACCTCAGTGAAGAAACCTACAAAGCCCATGCCGATGCTAAACCGTTTCCCGAAGATTGGGTTTGGATTCTCGATCCCCTGGATGGCACACGGGATTTTATCGACCGAACGGGCGAATATGCTTTTCACCTGGCACTGACATACCAAGGACGTCCCATGCTTACGGTTGTGGCTTGCCCAGAAATGGAGAAGGTGTATTTTGCCAGCAAGGGCAATGGAGCGTTTATCGAAACTGCTGATGGAACTGTCCAACAGTTGACGGTGTCGGCGAGCGATCGCCCCGAAAATCTCACCATTGTGGCCAGCCGCACCCACCGGGATGAACGGTTCAACCATCTTCTGGCCTCCCTGCCTTGCAAGGACAAGCTGTATGTCGGTAGCGTGGGGGGCAAGATTGCGGCGATCGTAGATGGACGTGCGGAAGTTTACATCTCCCTATCGGGCAAATCGGCTCCCAAAGATTGGGACATGGCCGCGCCAGAGTTGATCCTGACCGAAGCGGGTGGGCAGTTTACCCACTTCTCGGGTGAGCCTCTGCAATACAACACAGGTGATGTCAACCAGTGGGGCGGCCTGATGGCGAGCAACGGCCATTGCCACGAAACGCTTTGCGGGATTGCTAATGACGTCCTCGCAGCCTATGACAAAGCTGCACAGGCTTAGACGCCTCCATTCCGCAACCATGATTTTTTGAGAGTCACGCCCGCGTGGCTCTCAAACACTATCTGATATCAGATCCGGTTAAACAGCCGTAAAACCCAAATATCGTTTTTGGCCGCTGCTTTGCAGCGGCCAAAAACGATATTTGGGTTCTTCAACCGGATTTGATATGACCTCATCTAATGTGTGGGCTTGCACCCACATTAGATTTGAAAGCCGCTCTCCAGAAGGTATTTGATGAAATTGCGCTTGCGTTTGTGGATGGTGACGAGGGTGGTAAGGCGCTGCTCAAAGTCATCTTCACATCCGATTTTTGTCATCAGCGCTTTGACCTTCACTAACAACGCCACTGCCTGACGGTAGGCATCGTTATCCGTCTGATTGATGAACGGTTCGATTGCTGGGAGGTAGATGGATAGGGCATCTTCGGGATGGTCGTCAGCCCGCTGATCTGCAAGTTGCATCCACAACTGCTTGCTGCATCCACCGTTTTGCGCCTCAATCCAGGCTTGTTCTATATCTCCTTCCCACAAAAAGATTTCGACTAAGGGAGAATATCCGACACCGGTCATCCGGTAAGAGCCTGTAGGGGGCGTGGTTTCTTTCTTCAACGTTTTGCGCAGGTGGGTGAGGGCGCGATCGCGCCAGCTATCCCATTGCCCTGCCTTTTCCGCATGCTGTTTGAGGTCTTTGTAGGTCTTCAAGCTGGGGTAACGCTTGAAATCTTGCCAAACGAGTTCAACGGCATCCTCAAACCGATTGACCTCCTCATAGGCGGAGACCAAAAATTTACCCAGTTGCCCGGAAAGGTAACTACCCTGAAAGGTTTCCAAACCTTCTTCTGCCCAGGCGATCGCTGTCTCTGTTTGTCCGGCCTCCTGATAGTACTGAGCAATCCTCAGATAATTAGAGGGTTCTGAAAGATCAGACGCTAGCACGGCTACCACATCTTCTACATCGCCTTCGGCGGCAACCAATTCTTCTTTCATGCGGAGCAGTTGAGAGCGTCGATATTTGCGATGAAAGTCCTCATTGGGTTTAGGCGGTAGCAGTTTTTCTAACTCCGCATCGATCAAACGTCCGTAGGTTCTGCGCCCTGGCTCGCCCAGAATGTGGTCATAGTCTTCCAAAGCATTGGAGAAGGCATCGCTATATTCAAGGTCGATTTCCAGTCTGAGCAACCGCTCCGCCAGCACATGTGGGTCGGGGTTTGCCTGTTCGCAAGCCCGAAGGTGCAACGCCTGGACATCCCACAGAACCGCTCCCAGACTCCCACTTGAGTCATCGACAGAATTGTAAGCTTCTTCGATGAGCGTAACGGCCTCTTCGCATAGCTGTACTACGTCCAGGGCATATCCGGTTGCCAGTAAGTCTTCCAAACCCTTCACAACCGAGTTGACTTCGGTCACGTAAGACCGCATCTCGTAGTAATCAATGAAGTCTCTGGGAACGATAGTATTTCGTAGGGTGCGGCGGAAGGTATTGATGTCGGCACCGCCGGGTTTGTTGGACGCGGCTTTCAGCAGCAACGCCTCGCGCCAGCGGGTATCTTCCATGGACTGGTCGAGCATCATTTGCACCAGGGTTTCTGGCGATTGGCGCAACAGGTAATCGCGCACATCGTCCATCGTCGTGCCAGCGGAGCGGGGCGCGTTTCCTTCGGGCTGATAGAGAGGCGGTTCGGCAATCCACGCCAGCCCTACGGCAACGCAATGTTTACAGAACAGGTCATCGACGCCCAGTGGGCAGGAGCAACGAGACAGCAACTCGCCACTTTGTAGCCAGAGCTGCACCTGGTAGGATTCTGTGCCACGAACTTCGGCGACGATGCGATCGCCATACTGCGCCATGGATGACACATGCCCCTGTTCAAAATAGCGGACGCCCCGTTCGTAGTAGCGATCGCCCGCCAGCTCCCGCAACATGTCCTGATCTAGAACATCACTCAGGGTTTTCATGGCCGACTCCTGCTTCTGCCTCCAATTATTCCGGGCTATAGGTTTTGAATTATATAGGACTTACGCATTTGCTACGAAAAACCAAAGAAGTTTGATGATTTTTGGGGCGCTCTGCACCCCAAAAATCATCAAACTTTGTAAGTCCTGTTATAGATTGGCGATCGCCACGGGTTCGATTGCATCGGCGACCTGGAACCCAAAGACCTGGGCGTAGAAATATAGCTCACCGTCCAGGGTGCGTTTGATGTTTTCGGATTTGCGGAAGCCATGCTGCTCCCCTTCAAACAGCAGGTAGGCGACGGGTAAGCCTTTGGCTTTGAGCGCTGCGACCATCATTTCGGCCTGGTTGGGCGGCACAATGGCATCTTCGTCGCCTTGGAAGAAGATCATCGGGCAGTTGAGTTGGTCGATGGCGTGGATGGGCGATCGCGCTTTGTAGATCGCTTCTGTTTCAGGATAGGCACCGACGAGGCCATCCAGGTAGCGGGACTCAAACTTGTGGGTCTCTTTTGCTAGGGCTTCCAGGTCGCTGACGCCGTAGAAGCTAGCTCCCGCTTTGAACACATCCCGGAATGCTAGCGCTGCCAGAGTTGTGTAGCCTCCAGCACTGCCGCCATCGATGCAGAGGCGATCGCCATCGACCCGCCCCTGTTCGGCCAAAAACTTAGCTCCATTGGCACAATCATCCACATCCACAATGCCCCATTTTCCCTGGAGGCGGTTGCGGTACTCGCGCCCATAGCCTGTGCTGCCACCGTAGTTTACATCCAGCACGGCAATGCCGCGACTCGTCCAGTACTGAATTTTGGCGTTAAAGGTGGCAGAGGTAGCGGCTGTCGGCCCGCCGTGGCTTTTCACCAGCAGTGGTGGCAGTTCGCCGTCTGGGGCAACGAAATCGGGATTTTTGGGTGGATAAAAGAAGCCGAAGGCCGTTTTTCCCTCTTCTGTGGGAAACTCGATGGTTTCAGCCACCGAAATGTAAGCCTCGGGAATATCCAGGTCGCTGGAGCGGCGCAGCTCCTTGCATGTACCTGTCGCTAGGTCGAGATGGGCGATCGCCCCCGGCAAGGTCGGGGTGCCGCCACCAAATACCACAAAGCCGTTGCCCACACGCACCCCACCGATACTGGTGTAAGGCGTTTCGATATCTTGCAGCTCCAGAGTCTTGAGATTAAGCTGCGCCAGATGATCCACCCCATTCTCGCTGTAGCTGCAAATGAGGGACTCCGCTGACTCAAAGCCGTAGGTCGCCATGCCAAACACCCACAGCGGCAGGCCAAACTCAGCGGTCTTGGGGCACAGCGGCTGAATCTGTGCGGAATTCTCCCAGCGATAGAGGTTCCACCAACCCGTGCGATCGCTCACAAAGTACAGGGTGCCATCGGGCGACCAACTGGGCTGAAAGATAGACTCGCTCTCGCCCCCGGCAACCAAGCTCGGTGTTCCTAAACTGCCATCGTCCTGGACATCGGCCACCCATAGCTCCGTGCCATCCCAGGGCATATTGGGGTGGTTCCACGAAATCCAGCACAGGTGCGACTCATCGGGGCTGAGGCGGGGATAGGCGTAGAAATCGCTGCCAGAAACCAGTACCGTGCCCCCGTTCTGAGCCGGATCATCGGGGTGGGTAGAAATAGCGGCGATCGTGTTGCTTGGCTCGTTTCCTTCGCGGGTATGGTCTTCGCGCACGGCAATCAGCCGTTGATGCGAGCGATCAGCCGTGGCATCCGCATAACGATAGCCACCGTCTGGGGTGATGGGCTGGAGGTCTTCCCCTTCCTGTCGATACACTCGCTGATCGGCAAAGTTGGCAAAGTAGATGACGCCATCCACAACACAGTAGGACCCGCCACCATACTCATGTACCCGCGTCCGTACGTTGAAGGGAGCCGGAGTCAGGTCGGTACGCTGCCCGTCAGGGTCTTGCCGCACTAGCAAGGTACGCCCGCCTTCGGTCGGTCGCCCTTCCCCCCAGTAGATAGTATCGCCATCCAAATACACTTCTCCCAGTCGCACAGAGCCTGCCACGATCAGGTCGGAGGTGATAGGCGATTTCCAGGAGCCGTAGGGGGCAGTTTGCGGTGTGGTCATAGATTCTGACGGATACAACATCTCCCTCATCTTAAAACGACATAGCCAGCCGCGATCGCGCTACATGCCTAAACAGGTCTACCCGAGGCAATCACGCTGATTAGGGGTTCCCGCTTGGTTGAGGCTGGCATGAGAGGATGGTTTATGAAAGTGAGCAAGCATGAATGGTCTTGAAACCATGCGGCTTAGAAACTGCAAACACTGGTTAATTGAAGGCCTACCGCCTATCCCCTGGAGATTCGCCGCCGTCGCGACCTTGGCGATTGTCGTTCCGCCAACGCTAGTGGTTGCCTTATTTGGTTCCGATGCTGTTGAGTCTTTGAGTATGGCGGCATTCCTGGCTGCTATGCCAGCCTATTTCGCTGCTCAGTATGCGGGTATTGCTGTCGCAATGGTGGTCACGGTCGTCACGGGTCTAGCAGGTTTGCTATCGCTGGGCGATCCGACGATGGCATTGATTGTGGGACCAGTGCTGGCTGTCATGGCTGCGATCGGGGGGCATCATGGCATTGCCAGACCCTCTCTCCAGGCAATGTTGGCCTGGACGCTTTTTACCAGTCCATTCTTACAACCCGATCAACCAGCGCTGCTCTTTGGTATTTACCTAGCTGCCATGGTCTGGAGTTTGGGGATCACAAAGCTGTTCGGTCACACTTTTTTGATGGGCGAAGAGAAGCCCCAATCCTGAGGTTATGCAACGATTTTTGGAATCCTTTTTGCTGTTGGAATGGTGATTTCAATTGGCTTTGGAACGCGCTATTTCGGTTCCCATGGCTATTGGTTTTCTCTGACCTTCGTTTTGTTAGCGCTACCGCCCCATGCTCAACTCTTCGACCACACCCTTAAACGGGTGATGGGAACCCTGGTTGGGGCGATTCTTGTCATTGTTATCGGCAAGTTCATAGACTCGACAACAGTCCACATTCTCTTAGCCACCATCAGTCAACTATTCGCCGTGCGCCTCATGCCGGTGAGTTATGTCGGTGCCACGACGCTACTCACCATTGGGATTCTTGAAATGGTGGCACTCTCCAACCAAGTCAGTGTCGATGCGATCGCCTTTGAACGTCTCGGGGCTGTCGGTGCAGCGGCACTCTTAGCGATTGGGCTGGTAGTGGTGGGTGTGCTGATGTTTCGCATAATCGCGCCGGAAGAATGGCGATCGCAAAAGCTGGGTTGACCTAGTTTTTCAGCATGAGGAGTAGCCTTCCCCTTCATGAATAGAAGATCTTTAAGTCTCCTCCCCAGAGTAGGCCTTTTCTTGCCTTCGCAGATAAATTGGCAACGTGCTGCACTTGCCGCAACCTGTTCTGGGATTCGTTGATGATGTCGTCATCTTGTGGCAACTGCCTCCAGTCCGTCGATTCAAAAAGCTGATCAAGAAGTTGCGCTAACCAGGCTGTTTCTTCTGGATCAAGCCAGCCATGTATGCCTTCCCCGAATCCTCCACTCCCGTGTGTCCAAAATGGACCGCATATGTCAATC
>JBCBSL010000335.1:0-6866 GCA_039819145.1 Cyanobacteria bacterium J06638_22 | reverse complement strand
GTTATCTGGCTTATCGACCTCTCTCCATGGTTTCGATCCCTATGGTTTCGATCGCTCAACTCCAGAATCTCCTTGCGGCTGACCCATATCAAGAACTTTGCTGCGAGATAAATCTCGATCTCTACGATTCTCCTGCTATGAAAAGTCTGGCAACCCAAGCAGCAGTCGGGAGACAGCTCCGGGTTACAGATCCGTTGCATGGAATTGATCCCCAAGGGGCGATTGCTGTCGAACTTTGCGAAGACAACTACCCCGGCTGGATAGCCGCTGAGAATCTAAAATATTTGATTCCAGCGACTGAAGCCTACCTCCCAATTTTGTTGAAGCAAGCGGATATTGCTCCCCACTTGCCTCAAGCGATTGCTTTTACCCAGTCGGCGATGCGCCAACCCAACACCTACCTCTGGGGCGGGACGGTTGGCCCCAACTATGACTGCTCTGGCCTCATGCAGGCCGCATTCATCGCCCAGGGCGTTTGGCTACCTCGCGACGCCTACCAACAAGAAGCCTTCGTCCAAACCATTGATTTGGATGATGCCGCCCCCGGTGACCTGGTGTTCTTTGGTTCCCCAGAACGCTGCACCCATGAGGGTTTGTATCTGGGCGATCGCCACTACATCCATAGCTCCGGCAAAAGCCAGGGACGCAATGGCATCGGCATCGACATCCTCTCAGATGAAGGCGATATCGTCAGCCAACGGTACTGGGCGCAGTTCCGTAGCATCGGGCGGATTACCCAAAGCTATAGGGCAAAATCCCATGGAAAGGGAACAAAAAGCCTGTAGTGATTGGACGTCAATCACCTTCGTAGGAAATTGAAGGACTCAGTTTTCATCGCCCTATCCCCAGCGCTTTTAGGCACCTAGCAATTCATCCAATACATCCAGTGCTTCGCAATTGGCGGCAGTAGTTTTTGGCTGAGGTCTGGGGGGCGTCCAGGTGGGTTGGAAGGCGATCGCCCGATTGCCATTTGGCATCTTCCCCGAATACTCATCGGCATAGCACCGAAACACCGCTTCGATGGCCGCCCGAGCATTCTTTAAACCCCACTCCGAGGCAATCATCTGTGCCTTGTCCAACACATCGCGGCTGAGGCGGACTTTGTTGTCTTTGGTTTTTGTTGTGTTTGTCCCTTTCAGTTGTGTGAAAGGGGTTAGTTGGCGGTCATGCATAGTTGTGTATCACTCGACATCGAATGTAAACCCCGAACATTGGCAAACTGCGGATCCCCCATCACCGTAAACAACTTGCGTCCTGCAAGGCGATCGGAAATCAGGTGGGTGCTGCCGCCTGTCACCAGAAAGCGTGTCACACGGGGCAAGTACGGGGTGTATTGGGCTCGTACGGTCTGGAAAATGCCCTTGAACCAGGAATCTAGGTGCTCATCCAACCACTCTTCCCAGGACAGTTCCGTATCGGCATAGGTATGCTCGTTGCGGAAGCCATCCATAATGATGCTGGGGTCGGCGCTAGTGCCCAGGATGCTGGTGAGGCGCTTGTCGAAGCTAATGGAAACGGCCAGTTCATAAGCTCCCCCCCGATCCATCACGTTTTCATCAATCACCTCGCCTTCGGCATCCACCAGGCGCGTTAGCCAGGTGCCGCCGCCAATATCGACAACGATGGTGTAGCCACTACTGGGAACCAGTCCTAGTTGCTTGGCATAGCGGTAAGCGCCCATACCTTCCCGTTCCACTTCCACATGGGTAACCTGGACGCGGTAGTCCAAACCATTGCGCCGAAACTCATGCAAGCCCGTCAGTTGCTCGCGCATAGGTTCGGCATTGCGCGCGGGGTCGGGGGTGGATGCATAAACCTGCACCGAAAACTCAGTCGAGTCATTCCATGGTTCCAGGCAGGCATAGAGGTGCAGTCGTGCCAGTTCTACCTTGTTTTCAACAACGGTTTGCTGCTGGCGACGGTATTTGTATGCCTGAGCGCCAAAGTGATAGCGGATGCCATCGGGTAATTCAATCAGTGGCGATGCTTCGGAATAGCTGACCGCGTCCCGCCCTTGGGGGAGCTGAAAGCGAACGGAGCGAATGGCTTTAGGATGTCCAATACCATCGAAAAATTTTAGGTCGTAGTTGCCCGCGTCGAGAGCGAGAATGCGATCGCCCGATGCCGAAGTCGCCGTCTGCCCTTTACGGGAGCGTCGCGTTTTGGTACCAGTAGTCATAGGTTTTCCTCGGGAGCCAACCGGGGCGTTTTGTCCCCGGTAGTACACACGAACTATAACACCCTTCGCTTCAATCGGGTAGCTAGCAGTGTTAACTTAGGTAAAGAAGAATTAATTTAACCGGGCGCGATCGCTCAATTCACCTATGTCTGATGCTGCCGTCATTTTGCAAAATGTCTCTAAGCTCTACGGCGACGCTGCGGTTGTCGATGAGTTGTCCCTAGAGATTCAGCCAGGAGAAATCTTCGGGCTGCTTGGCCCCAATGGGGCTGGGAAGTCTACCACTATCCGCATGATCACGACCCTGACAAAACCCAGCCAGGGCAGCATTCGAGTCTCTGGGTATGACGTGGTACGGCAACCGTTTTTGGTCAAGCGGCAAATTGGCGTCGTGCTGCAACAGATGAGCGTGGATGTGGATCTGACGGTGTGGGAAAACATGGAATTCCATGGACGCATGCACCATATTCCCAACCCGCAGCGGAAGAAGGATATCGAGCGCTGGCTAGAGTATGTGGAGCTGAGCGATCGCCGAGACGACCTGGTCAAAACCCTCTCGGGCGGCATGAAGCGACGCTTGCAAATTGCCCGAGCCCTACTCCACGAACCCCGCATTCTGTTTTTAGATGAGCCAACCGTCGGACTGGATCCACAAACCCGCCGTCGTCTGTGGGAAATCATCAAAGGGCTAAATCAGCAGGGCATGACCATGCTGCTGACGACCCACTATATGGAAGAGGTGGAATACCTTTGTGGCTCCTCCTTCTCGAACAATGGTGTCACCAACCGCATCGGCATTATGGATAGCGGCAAGCTGATTGAGCTAGGAACCCTAGAAGCCATGCGCGAGAAGCATGGCAAGGGCTTACTGATGAAGCAAATGGGCGATCGCTGGGACTACCACTTCTTCCCCACCATGGACGAGGCCGATGCCTTCTTCGAGCAACAACCCAACAAAGCCGGAATGATGGTGCGTCCTTCCAACCTGGAAGATATTTTTGTGGAACTGACGGGGCGAAATCTGGATTAAATGCCCAGGTTAAAGCTTTGGCGTTTGGTGAACTGGTACGGCCCCATCAGCGCACCCCACAGACCTTTTCCAGTTTCCGGATCGACACCTCGATCAAAGCTACGGAACCGTTGCGCTTCTACCTCAAAACCCAACACGACCTGACGGGTTTTGCCTTCGTACTGAAAGAAGCATTTTGCCTCGGGGGGCGGTTCGGTCTTGAAGCCTTGCCCAGCCGCACTGAGGCGCAGAATGCAACCAGGCAGCGGCAGCAAGTCCTCTAGGCTGAGCGTTTGCAAGCGTTCGGGATGCGCGCCTGCACCCTTCACTTGCTGAGGTTGACGAAAGGCGCGATATTCTACTTGCCCGACATCGCCGCTGTTAGTTGCAGAGGGGGGTTGTAGGATCAGCACCCGCTGACGGTAGGGGTTTTCGGGATCCAGCATATTCGCTTGTTCTGCCAGAAATGCCGGATTGCCTTCCACCCGAAAAGGCAGCGGACGATGCCAGAGGCGCAGATGCACAAACCAGACGGGGTCAGCGATCGCCTGTTCCTGATTATCAAATTCCCCGGCCAGCCATTCTGCAATCGTTTGGAGTGTATTCATGGCTGCAATGGCGTTGTCATATGAATCGATGCTCGGTCTCAGTATGAGGGCATCTCAAGAGGTTTAAGGATTATAGTCCTACGAATTTAAGGATCGAGAGTTCTTTGCTCCCCGGTACTGCTACGGAGAGTTCAAAGAAGCATCGATCCTTACACAAGCGCGGAGTGCTGTAACGCCGACCGGTGGTTATCCTTGCAAATGGTGGCGAAAGAATTGCATCAATTCCTTCCAGGCATCGGCAGCCGCATCGGGATGATAGGACTCTCGCTCGTGGCAGAAGAATCCGTGGTTGGCATCGGGGTAAAGCTTGAGGTCGTAGGCTTTGTCGAGTTCTTGAAAGCGCGCCTCAATTTGCTGGATGCGATCGCGGCTAATAAAGGGATCTTGTCCGCCAAAAAACAGCATGATCGGCACGGTAATATCCTGCACCGCCTCGATCCACTCATCGAACACCACGCCATAGAAGGGGACCGCCGCAGCGAGGTCTGACGAAAATCGACAGGCGGCGAGAAACGTGAGCCCGCCCCCCAGGCAAAACCCTGTAACACCAATCCGATCTGGGTTGATTTCCGGTTGGGATTTGAGGTGGGCGATCGCCGCTTTGAGATCCTGCTCTATCGGTTGCCCAAAGTCGAGTCGCCACATCGTCGCCATGCCTTTCTCTACCTCGTCATAACCAAAGGTGACACCTCCCTCGCGATAGTAAAGATTGGGAACTAACACCGCGTATCCTTCTTGAGCGATGCGAACGGCCACATCACGAATATGAGAGGTGAGGCCAAACGCCTCCATGAGCAGCAAAACGGCAGGCAGGCGATCGCCCTCCGTTGGCCTGCAGAAAAAGGCAGGCATCTCTCCCTCTGGGGTAGGAATGATCACGTCAATATGGGTAACAGGCATGGTTATATCTCCAGTCGAACCTGTCACCAGCCTAGAAATTAGGCTGCGCTGAGCTCTAGAACAAAACCACACACTGTTGGGATATTCTTGCCATGAGCACAGGATAAGAACCCAAAACCCTTTGATTGTGAATGGCGTGGGCACCGCCCACGCCATTCACAATCAAAGGGTTTTCGCAAGGTTCTACTTTTTTGTCCCGTACTCAGATTCTTGCCATCAGGATTGGCGAAACTGGGTCGGGGTGACGCCAACCAATCGTTTGAAACAGCGCGTCAGATGGCTCTGATCGCAAAAGCCAACCCTGACGGCAATGTCAGCCAAACTCAATTCGCTGTGGCGCAGCAAAGATTGAGCGCGATCGATTCGCTGTTTCAGAATGTACTGATGGGGCGTGATGCCTTCGCTCTGCTTGAACAGGCGGGTAAAGTACGTCGGGCTGATTTGGGCGATCGCTGCCAGTTCCACCAGCTTTAAGTTCTGATGCAAATGGGCGTCGATATAGGCTTTCACCTGATTCCGCTTGGCGACCGAGAGCCCACCAGAAATGCTGGATAGCCGAGGCTGGGTGGCACAGTAATGACGCAGCAGATGGACGGCTAGGGCTGTTTTCAGGCTATCTACCATCAATGGGCTACCCAGGCCGTTCGAATCCACTTCCCCCTTCAGCGCGAAGAAAAGGCGGTAAAGGAAGTCGTCCCCCGTATCCATGAAGCGTGGCAGCAGATGGAGGCGATCGGGATTCACCCAATCTTGCCCCATCTGTTTGAGCAAATCTGGTTCCAGCGCCAGCACCATGAACTGCGCCTCGCTATCCCAGCTACAGCGATGAGCCATTCCATCGGGAATGATGGCGATGCCGCCTACAGGCCGCGTTTCCCGATGGCGCTTGCCGTCTAACCAACGATAGCCCGCAGCCTCTCCCACGGATGTATGGATGCCAAGGGCGATCGCATGCAAGGGATGTTGGTGCTCTGCGATAGAAAACTTAGGTTGTTGGTACAGCTCCAAGTGAATGCCATCCCATCCAGAGCTAGACAAGATTGCTGGCCGAGGCAGCAACCCTTTCGTCGGATTGGCCTGACGATGATCAAGTACGGGGATGGTATCGTTCATCGGCAAACTTTTGGCAACTTTTTAGGCGACTTAACTAATAGATTAATAGCCTGAAGCGTCTGGTTGGATCAATCGATGCAAGACGTTTTCTAAATCTTGATGATCGGGCAACGTCAATCGAAACTCATTGGTCAGTACAGCACACAATTCTTTGACTGTGGTCAGCACATGGCGTTCTGTTTTTCCACTCAGATGATGAATCGCAAAATGGTTGTCGTGCAAAGCATAGCGACAGTCCGTATCTGGTTTGGCAGCAATCAATGAATTCACAAACAGCGACTTCGGATAGGTCGAGACATACCAATTGCTTACCTCGTAGTCAGGTAGATGTTGTGGTTGCAAATCAAACTGATAGAGAGGTCGCCACGCCTGCCCCAAAAGAGCCTGCATGATGTAAGTATCGTCTGCCTCAACCAACCGGAATGGCTCATGAGAAGTGGGTTGCTGAATTCCTGGTGCCAGTCGAAGTGGCGTCGTCAGCGTCAAGCCTCCAAAACCAACGTCAGCAATATAGGGAGCATCGTCAACATGCACCAACAGCGCCATGTGGGTGCGAGGGCTGATAACAGCCTCTGGTGAACGCCACAAAACTCGCGCCGCCAAACTGGTCACCTGAAAGCCCAAAGCGGTGAGCACCGAACGAAACAAACCATTCTGCTCAAAACAATAGCCGCCCCGCTCGCCGTCAACTAATTTTTGCTGGAGGGAGGGGAGATCCAGGGACACAGGCTGTCCGAGGAGAGGGCTTAGGTTTTCAAAGGCGATCGCCTGCGTATGGCAGTAGTGAATTGCCTCCAGGGTTGGTAAAGTCGCGGTTCGGTCTCCTAAATAACCAATCCGTTGGAAGTAGGCATCAAGATTGACTGCGTCTTTAGATGGGTTTTGCATAGGAAGATGTAAGTACCTCGGTATAGTTAAAAACCAAATCCTAAAACCCTGCGCCGCCCGCGCAGCGGGCGGCGCAGGGTTTTAGGATTTTAGGTCTAATTGCACCTACCGACTTATTAGCGCGATCGGTGTTGCGTACCAGCACCGGGGGTAATGAACAACATCGAAC
>JBCBSL010000334.1:0-6878 GCA_039819145.1 Cyanobacteria bacterium J06638_22 | reverse complement strand
AGCCAGACTCTAAAAACCTGCACCGCCCGCGCTGCGGGCGGTGCAGGTTTTTAGAGTCTGGCTTAATATCTTGCCGAGCTACTTATTGGGACAGTTCAGTGCCAGCGAGATAGGCTTCGTCCAAGATGGCGCCATCAAGGTTGACCCCTTGGAGGTTTGCGCAGAGCAAATTTGCGCGACTAAAATTGGCTCCGGCCAGATTCGCCCCTTGCAAATCAGCTTCTTCCAAGTTGGCTTCCAGCAACGTAGCTCCGCGCAGATCCGCTTGCTGAAGATTTGCCCCTTGCAAGTTCACCTGCGTAAGGTTACAGCCCCGCAAATCAGCGCCCCGCAAATCGGCGTTCTGGAAGTTGGCATTGGCCAAATTCGCACCGCTTAAAAAGGCTCCAGCCACCGCCGCACCCGCAACATTCACCTGCATCAGGTTGGCTCCTCGCAAGTTGCTGCCGCGCAAATCGGCTTCGGTTAGATTGGCTTGAATCAGGTTTGCTCCTGCAAGGTTTGCGCGTAAATCGGCCTCTGCTAGATTGCAACCGGTCAGATTGGCGCCTTCCAGACGAGCGCTGTTGAGTTGGGCTCGATGGAGGTTGCAACCTGCCAGATTAGCCCCAATCAGGGTAGCTTTCTGCAATGCAGCCGCTGCAAGATCCTCGTCTTCGAGCCGAACGCCCGACAACTGCTGCAATTTCCCGGCACGGATAGCGTCGATGTCCATGGGTAGTGTGATGGCCTAAGGGCAAAGGGAACAACAGAAAACAACGGAACTAGAAACGCGCTCGAACGACGAAATCAACCGTCTCGACAAATCCTATCAGCCTAAGCGGAGGTTGAAGCAGGCTGTGAGTTGATCAGTTCTTCGTCCGAATGGGAATCGAGCAACCACAACCCCGATGAGACACGTGGCAACACGACAGATAGGCTCAATCCCTGCTGGAGGCCTGCGACGAGCAACGAGAAAGCTTCCAGCAGTTTTGGATCCCAGCACACACTGCCGTCCTGCTGGCATGCGGCCAAGGCAGCGGCTAGATCCTCGGGAGCCGCCACTTGTAAGGCTCCAGTCTGTTGGCCACTCGTAGCCGCCAGAGCAGCGGCGCATTGTTTGGCCAGGTTTTCCTGGAAGCAGGACACCAACCCGAGGATACGCGATTCCAGCGGGATGGCATCCCCCGATAAAGCCGCTGGGGTACCGGAACCATCCCAGGCTTCATTTTGATGCGTCAGGATAGTGGCGATCGCCTTCATCCGGTTCATCTTCCGCAGGATCTGCGTTCCGGGCAGTAGCGGGCAAGAGGGAGCGGTTTCCCCACTCGGCAAATCCACGGCTGCAGTTTGCAGGGTTGATGTCACCGAGGGGAGTGTGGCGATCCGATGGAGTAGCCCGGCCAGCCGCAACCGATGCAGTTGCCAGGCGGGCAGATCGAGCAGTTGCCCCAGGCTTTCGGCGAGGGTGGCCACCTCTGCTGCTGCCATCGGGTTGCTCAGGTCGGTCTGGTCGATTAGCTGTGCCATCCGCAGGAACGCTTGCAACTCGTTGGACACTAAATTTTTACTGAGTCGCAAAGGATCAGCGTCAAACCCTGTTCCGGCATGGCCAGACAACCCCTGGTTGCTGTTTTGTAGGTAGCTCACCACCTGTTCTACAACCTTGCCTAAATTATCAGTTGTGGGAATGCCACATAGGGCATCGTCTGCCTGAGAAAGGGCAACAATATCCTGGAAATGCTGGTTCAACTGGATGGCGAGGTCGCGATTGTAATCTTCAATATGGGCGATCGCCAGTCGTGCCGTCTCCTGCACCAACGTCGGCTCAAAGGTCCAAAATCCATAGAATTTGCGAGACAGGTCATGGCTCGGCGGGCCTTCGGGGCCATAATCGGCATCTGAAAGCTCCTGGCAGAGCACCATCGCTGTGTAATTAGACGACACGATGATCAGATGCCATTCTTGTTCGACCGGGTCATTGTCTCTGAGGCTGACCAGCGAAACATTCGGCAACTGGCTGGTGGGATGCTCTGCAAATCTGGAATCGGGAGACGCCATGATCGTGACATGGCGCGATCGCTCGGCAATGTCGCTATAGCGGTCAGCTTCTTGCAAATACCACTGTCCCCGCTGAAATGCCGTGATCACCAGGGGGGAGTAATCCGCCTCTAACAAGGCATCTTCAAGCGCATGGCAAAGCGCCACCAGGGTATTTTTGTAATACACTCCCAGGTTGAGCGTGCCGCCACCCCCTTCCATTGAAGTAACCCGATCGTTCAGCTTTTGGAGAATGGAACCCGGTAACATTGGCAAATATTGTTATCTCTTATGATTCTGCTTATCTTTTCCTATATTTACAGAAGATCAAAGGGACGCATAGGGGGATCAAGAATGTTGTGGTAGATTTCAGACTAATGGCCGAAAAAAATAGTGCGATCGCCCATAGAAATGAGTAGAACAGATTGCAAGCCTATCTATCCGACCTTAAGGGGTTAGGAGAATTCCGGCAAAGAATTGCCCTTCCAAAACTGTGCCCTTCGACTGCACTCAGGACACACAGCACCCAACTGGTTGAGCGAAGCCGAAACCAAGGGGGTACACACTTTTCGAGAATTACCTTACCCGTCAAACATTCAGCTGCGCGCTATTCGTCATCCGCTGTCGTATCAGCCTCTGTCACGGGTTCATCCGCAGCATCAGGGGCGATCGCTTCATTCCCTTCGCCATCATCGCCGTCCCCTTCCTCGTCTTCATCTTCGGCTCCTTCCGCCGCTGGGGGAACCAGCGCAACGGCTGCGACCGCATCATCATCGTCTAACCGCTGGAGCCGAACCCCCGTGGCCGAGCGGGACTGACTGGAAATTGCGTTGACCGACTGCCGGATGATGATGCCGCGATTGGTCACCAGCATCATCTCGTCTCCCTCATTAACGATTAGCAGAGCCGCCAGCTGATCATCGGTTCTCCGAAACTTAATGGAACGCAGCCCCATCCCTGCCCGGTTCTGGAGACGGAAGTGGTGAATGGGAACCCGCTTGCCCAGACCCGATGTCGTCACTACCAGCACCCAGGGACCCTGAGTCACCTCGACCTCTTCGGCCTCATCGCTGTCGTCCGTATCTGCATCCGCTGCGCCTTCGCTGGCCAGCATGTCGGCCACCTGGCTAGAGAGGATGTCCATGCTGATGAGTTCATCGCCAACCCGCAGGTTCATGGCCTTTACCCCACGGGTTGGGCGTCCTAGGGGGCGCAGTTGATCGTCACTGGCCTGGAAGTGGATGGTCATGCCCTTGCGACTGCCAATGATGATGCTGTTTTCCCGACGGGCCAGCCGCACCCAGCGCAGTTCGTCGTCATCTTCCAGGGAGATAGCGATGAGTCCGTTGGTGCGGATGTTGGAGAAGGCAGACAGAACCGTTTTCTTGATGAACCCTCGCCGAGTCAGCATCACCAGATAATCCTCATCGGTGAATTCGGTGATGGGGAGCATTGAGGTAATGCGCTCTTCATGGGAAATGGGCAGAACCTGCACGATGGGCACCCCCCGCGCCGTGCGAGAGCTGGTGGGAATCTGATAAGCCTTAAGGGAGTAGGAAATGCCGCGATCGCTAAAGAACAAAATACTGTCGTGGTCATTGCAGGAGAAGAACTGGTAGACCCCATCCTCTTCCTTCATTCGAGCGCCTGCTTTACCCCGAGTCGCGCGGCTTTGCAGCTCAAACGCACTAACCGGCATGCGCTTGATATAGCCCTGCTCTGTCAGCAAAATCACCGCTTGTTCATTGGCGATCAGATCGGTGTCACCCAAATCGCCATCTGCCAGTTCAATCACCGTACGGCGAGGGGTTGCATGGGCTTCCCGCAGCGTCGTCGCTTCCTCTTCGATGATGCTGAGAATACGTTCCCGCCGATTCAAGATGTCCTGCAAGTCTTCGATCCGGGTCAGCAATTCTTCATGTTCTCGGTGAATCTTTTCGGCTTCCAGTGCCGTCAGGCGGCGCAGTTGCATTTGCAAAATGGCATCTGCCTGGACTTCCGACAGTTCGTAATCTTGTATCAGGGCTTGCTTGGCCGTGGGAGTATCCGCTGCACTGCGGATCAGGGCAATGATCGCGTCCAAATTCTCCAGGGCAATCAACAAGCCTTGCAACAGGTGATCCCGCTCCTGCGCTTTGCGCAATTCGTAGCGGGTACGGCGCGTGATGGTTTCTATGCGGAAGTCGAGGAAAACCTGAAGCGATTGCTTGAGGCTCAGCAGTTGCGGCTCTCCGTTGACCAACGCCAGCGTGTTGACCCCAAAGTTGCTCTGTAGCGGGGTCGCTTTATACAGGTTGTTCAGCACCACACGGGGATAGGCATCGCGCCGCAGCTCAATGACGATGCGCATCCCGTCGCGATCGCTCTCATCCCGAATATCTGAGATTCCCTCCAAACGCCGCTCGTTCACCATCTCGGCAATGCGCTCGATCATGGCCGCCTTGTTGGTCTGGAACGGTAGCTCAGTGATGATGATGGCTTCGCGATCGGGATGCCCGCGCCGTTCTAGGGTTTCAATCGCTGCAACTCCGCGCATAGTAATGCTGCCTCGCCCGGTCAGGTAGGCTTCGCGGATCCCACTCGTCCCGAGAATTTGCCCCCCGGTAGGAAAGTCGGGGCCAGGGATATACCGCAACAGGTCAGCATCGCTCAGTTCGGGATTGTGGATCAACGCCACTAAACCATTCATCAATTCGCCCAGGTTATGAGGCGGAATGTTGGTGGCCATGCCCACCGCAATCCCGGACGAACCGTTGAGCAACAACTGGGGCACACGGGCAGGAAGGACGATAGGCTCCTGCTGCGATCCGTCATAGTTGGGCAGGAAGTCAACGGTTTCGGATTCGATGTCTTGCAGCAGGGCGCTGGTAGTGATGGGGCGGAGGCGACACTCTGTATATCGCATGGCCGCCGGGGGGTCATTGTCGACCGAACCAAAGTTACCATGCCCATCTACCAGGGGCGATCGCATCGAAAACTCCTGCGCCATCCGCACCAGCGCATCGTAGACCGCCTGGTCGCCGTGGGGGTGATATTTACCAATAACATCCCCGACGACCCTGGCGCACTTCCGGAACGGGCGATCGGGCATTAAGCCCAATTCATGCATAGCGTAGAGAATGCGCCGATGAACGGGCTTTAGCCCATCTCGCGCATCGGGCAAGGCCCGTCCCACAATCACGCTCATGGCGTATTCCAGGTAGGAACGAGACATCTCCAGTCGCAAGTCGGTGGGGATGATCCGATCCTGAGGGGGGTCCTGGGAAAAAGTCATAGGGTGTGATACTCCAGTGCGATGGGAGGAAACGGTTATGAATAAAACCGCAGAGAGAAAAACTAAAAAATACGTCAACGGGACGGCGATCGCCCGGATGACAGCAGCTTTCCTGATGCCCGTTCTGGGAGAGGTAAGCGGGCATGGTTGCTACCGAAAACCTTGCTGGGATACCTGCATCGGCATAGAAATTGAAGCCAGAGAGGCTAATCGTAAACAAGGCGCAACAGAGTCACGAGCGGGGAACAGAACGCATCGCCAATCGTGCAACACCGTTGAGCATGGCGGTTGGGATGAACACATCGACGATAATTGCTCGGACTCCTTGGTCAGAATAATGCGCTGGGACAGGCTTGCAAGATGAGAGACGGAGCCAATTTATCGAGATCAACCAAGAAGCAGGCAGGTGCAAAACTCCCTCAAAATGGGCGTAGACCTAGCCCCAATCTTGACCCGCTCGACCCCCCTCTCAAGTATTTAACAAACATCAAGACAGAGAAGGCTGAAACCGTCATTACGCAAGGATTTTAAGCTGTTTTATTGTAGCACAAAATATGGCACTCAGCATGAGCCGTGTTACCAGAGCTGGTTCAGGCGATCGCCTCGTCCCACCCTGCCGTTTTCCTGTAGTATTTTTCAATCAAATGAGAACTGACGCAGCTTATGAATGGTATGAACGCAGTACGCCACATCCTCAACGCATTTATTTGGGGTGATACGCAATTTAGGGTGATGCGAATCTTGCATCTGTCCCCAATGAGATGAGGGATGCCATGCCTCCACCATCCGAGGAAAACAGAAAGAAACGTGTTGCTTGGACGTTTTGCGTCAGTCCTGTCTTATAGCCTTACGCATTAAGATTAGGACAAATCATTTTATGAAAGCCGCGCGACGCACGGCTTTCATAAAATGATTTGGTTCTACCTAAGCGCGTAGCGCTATACAACTAGGTAGGAACTGGACGGATCGCTGTTTAGGGCTTGGTGATTTCTATGTTTCCCATCTTCTACTCTGACGAGTTCTTGGCTCATGATACGGGTCATTTTCATCCCGAAAATGCAGGACGCCTGACCGCGGTAACCACACATCTGCGATCGCTCCCCTGGGCTAATCAATTGGATTGGCGCTTGCCGACCCCCATCAACCAACAGGGCGATCGCCTCACAGATGCCATCTATGCCATTCACCCCGAACGGTATGTCGCAGCCATAGAAAACCTAGCACTCCAGGGGGGCGGACGGGTCGACCCCGACACGGTGCTGTCGGGCAAGAGCTTTGATGCAGCGCTACTAGCCGTGAGTGCCTGGTTGGATGCGGTGGATAGGGTGCAGCAAACTGCGCAGCCCGCCTTTGTCCTCAGTCGCCCTCCGGGACACCACGCCCTACCCACTCAAGGCATGGGGTTTTGTTTACTCTCGAATGTGGCGATCGCCTGAGTACCGTTGCCATGATGCACATCCCAGTCGAGGATGCCAACGCGCTCGATTCCCGGTTGCTGCAAAGCATAGTGAGCGGCGATCGCCACATTCGAGAGTAAACAAAACCCCATGCCTTGAGTGGGTAGGGCGTGGTGTCCCGGAGGGCG
>JBCBSL010000333.1:0-6889 GCA_039819145.1 Cyanobacteria bacterium J06638_22 | reverse complement strand
AGGTCTGAGATTAGTTCATGAAAAAATAGAAAGATTTTCAAAAATTTTGATCCAATTGACTTCGAGCTGCGTATGAACGGGTGAATGTGCAAGGCGTGCTCGGCGAAGAAAAAAAGCTCAGAAAATAATTCGAGCATTTTGATTTTCTTTCAATGTTTCTGAGTGGAGGATTCAGGACTGACTGAGCTTGGTCGACAGGTTCAAATGGATGAACTTATTGGTATTCAGTTAGAACTGGCAACATAGATCACCAGCCTCTCTGGGATAAATGCTGACTTTGAGGATTAGCTGGAAACTCGACTTATCCAGGCATTGAGCGAGTTGTCGATCAGCCAAATCTATCTTTTCGTGCAGATTTGTAAGGAACCTTAGTGGCTCAAATCAAGAAGGGCTACCCTTTTGCTCTGCGTATTTTTTAGATGGGCCATCCTCTCAATTCAAAGTATTGAAGAAATCAAGGAGTCAGGTTTCTGCCGACTTCATTACTACTCAGCTGTGCTTTTCAGTTATGAGTTCAGACGGCTTTTAGTCTGATTCTGCGCTGATATTTCGCCTTTCACAAATGCACTGATCTTGTTTATCTAATAACCAAAACGTAATAGAGAGGTATCCATCATGGATGAGGAAAATATGATGCAGGTTATTAAAGTGACAGAGGCCACACAACTGGTGTTTGCCGGAAGTGGAGATACTGTCATTAATGCTGTGGATAGTGACGGTTCCAATCGTGTGGATGCGGGATCTGGTAATGATACGGTGTTGACCGGAGCGGGCGATCGCATTTTCGGCGGAGCGGGAGACGATCGCTTCTTCGTTCAAACGGGTGGCAATAACCGCATCACTGGAGGAGCAGGAGCCGACCAGTTTTGGATTGCCAACAACGGTACGGTGCCAGTCACTCCTAACCGCATCACAGACTTTACCCCAGGCGAAGATGTTCTGGGTCTAGAAGGATTTGGGACGGATTTTGCGGCAGTATCGATCACGCAGCAAGGTGCTGACACAGCAATTTCAGTGGATGGGCAAGCCTTGGCTATTCTGGAAGGTGTGGCGGCAAGCGACCTCTCCGAGGCAAACTTTGCCCTAGTGGATGAAGGCGCAAATGGGGAACCCGATCTGGCAGCTCTGCCTGCGGCAACCCCGGCTCCAGCATTTGACACCCTCACCGGAATTCCGTTTGAGGTCACAGGAGAGGGGCAACAGTTCACATTTGGCTCTGCGGACGATTTGATTGATGCCTCCGGAGATGCAGGTATCAATCTGCTTCGAGGGCGCTTCGGTAACGACACCTTCGTGCTGGGAAGCCGCGATCGCGTTGTCGGCGGCGGTGGCGACGATCGCTTCTTTGCCTCATCGGGGGGCAATAACCGGATTGCAGGGAACGCAGGCGCAGATCAATTCTGGATTGCCGTTGGCGATGCCCCTAATCAACGCAATATCATTCGCGACTTTACTGATGGACAAGATGTCCTCGGCATTGCGGGATTGGGCATCTCGTTCAATGACCTGGCTATTCGGCAACTCGACGGCAACCGTACCCGTATCGGCCTGAACGGGAGCGTATTGGCCATTCTCCAAAACACAGATGCTAGTACCCTGACAGCCGCAGACTTTGCTATTGTTTGATGCACTTTGCTGTCGTTCTGTCTGATAGCTGAAGTTTGTGTCGGAACCGCATAGGTCTGTGCCACATATCTATGCCAGATAAACCTGCCAAATAGATAAGGGCGATCGCACCAGAGTCTGGCTCATCCAACTTATGGATGAAGCACTCGGCAACGCGATCGCCCTTGCCGCTTTAAACCTTGTTGCCTCAAGAAAAACTGAATATCTGCTCTCTCAAAACCCCATCAAGACTCCATGCAGCCGTAATCCTAATGAATCAGGACTTACGCAGTTTGATGATTTTTGGGGCGCACTGCGCCCCAAAAATCATCAAACTGCGTTGGTTTTTCATCGCAAACGCGTAAGTCCTATTAATCCTTTCGGTAACCGACGGAATCGGGTCTTGATCGATACGTGCAACTTTCTTCACCATCGCTTTAGAATGGCTTGGCTATGGCCTTCTATAGTTCGTCAGTTTCTAATCCGCCAGTTTTTGTGATGCCACATGCTATGACGGATCAAGAACTGACGGCAATCGGGCAACCCATTCATTCATCCAAGGCCATTCATATCGACAAGATTGATGCAAGACTCACGTCATCCGACTACATTTGCCGCTGATATCGGCGTGGTGTGCCCGCACCATTAGCAGGAGGCATAAGTCCGAACCCAAACAGGTTGCTCTCCGCAGTTGCTCTAATTGAGACTGATGATCACGAGGCTGATGATATGGACGCTCTAGAGTCACTCACCTTGATTTCCACCGAGGCAGAAACGCTGACCCCGACCTGGTTGGTAGGTCGTTCTAATACTGCATCCGCCCGTTCGTCCCGGCGTCCCGTGCGCTCGATTGGCATCGTCGCCCCCAACGAAAAGGACGGCATTGCAGTGAAGATGGGTTACGACCTGGCCACGGTTTACAAGGAGTATCAGCTATATTTGCTGGGCGATAGGGAAACCCCGTTTTCTCCTTCCAACAACCTTGTGCAGGCGCAAGATGGGCATGTTTTGGTGGATGTTACAGCAATGGAGGACGGGCAAGGGGCGATCGCCCAACTCCAGAGCGAACTAGAGGCGCTAGGCTTTGTCACCACGGGCGTTTATGGGCGCGTCATTTCTGGATTCCTGCCCATGCTGGAAATCGACACCATGCTGCGCCTGGATGGGATGAAGCAAACCCGCCCCGTCTATGTGCCCATCACTAACGAGGGAACGGTGACCAGTCAGGCGGTGCAGTCGCTCAACGCCGATGTGGCACGGAACCAGTTTGATGTGGATGGGAGCGGGGTAACCATCGGCGTTTTATCCGATAGCTTCGACAACCTGGGGGGCGCAGCGGGCGATGTGGCCAACGGCGATCTCCCCGCCAATATCACCGTCCTTGAAGACCTAGACGGCGGGGGTAGCGACGAAGGTCGCGCCATGATGCAACTAATCTATGACCTTGCGCCGGGAGCCGATCTGTCCTTCAACACGGCCTTTACCGGCAAGGCGGGATTTGCCCAGGGAATCCTCAATCTGGCGGCGGCGGGTGCCGATGTGATTGTGGATGATGTCATCAATCTCACCGAAGCGTTTTATCAAGACGACATCATTGCACAGGCGGTCGATCAAGTGGTTGCCGATGGGGTCGCCTACTTCTCATCGGCGGGCAACAGTGGGGCGACGGCCTATGAAACGGCCTTTCGGGGCAGCGACTTGTTTCTCGATTTGGGCAACTTCCGGGTCGAAGCCCATGATTTTGACCCGGGGCCTGGCGTTGATCCGTTGCAACGCATCACGGTTCCCGTCGGCGGGCAGGTACAGTTGGCCTTTCAGTGGGATTCGCCCTTTTTCTCCATCAGTGGTGGGGCTGGCTCTCCCAATGACCTGGATATCTTTCTGCTGGATGCGACGGGAAATCAGATTCTGGCCGCCAGTATTGACCCCAATGTGGGCAATGACCCGACAGAGGTGCTGTCGTTCGTCAACGATGGCACCTTTGGAACGGAGTTCAATATCGTCATTGGCAACTTTGATGGCCCCGACCCGGCGAGGATGAAGTATGTCGGCTTTGGCAACTTCTCCATCGACGAATTTGATACCCGAAGCAGCTCGCTGTTTGGCCATGCCAATGCCCAGGGAGCGCAGGCCGTCGGAGCCGCTGCCTTTTTTGAAACGCCCGCTTTTGGCACCACCCCGGCACGCGTCGAGCCTTTCTCAGCGGTGGGAACCACCCCAATTTTGTTCAACACGGCAGGCGATCGCCTACCCCAGCCAGAGGTTCGTCCAAAGCCCGAAATCGTTGCTCCTGACGGAACCAACACCACCTTCTTTGGGCAAGACATCCCCCAGGATGCCGATACCTTCCCCAACTTCTTTGGCACCTCGGCGGCGGCTCCCAACGCGGCGGCGATCGCCGCCCTCCTCAAGCAAGCCGATCCCAGCCTAACCCCAGACGAAATCTATACCCTGTTGCAAACCACCGCGCTGGATATGGATGATCCGGCCACCCCTGGCTTCGATACGGGCTTCGACAACACCACAGGCTTTGGCTTGATTCAGGCCGATCGCGCGCTCCAGGCACTAGCCGACTCGAATCAGCCAGCCGATGAACTCTCGCCTCCACCGCTGCCTGGGGATTTTTCCGGTGGAAGCCCCGGCATCAATCGCACGGGTACCGCCGACCGCGATCGCCTGTTTGGTACCGCTGGCAACGACTCCCTGTTTGGGCTGGCTGCCAACGATGTCGTCCGGGGGCGCGGCGGCAACGACCAACTGGGCGGCAGTCCAGGCAACGATCGCCTCTTTGGCAATGGCAACAACGACCACCTTTTCGGTGGCAGCGGCGACGATCGCCTCCTCGGCAACAGCGGCACCGACGAATTGTTTGGCAATGGGGGCAACGACACCTTGCTGGGCGGCGTTGGCAACGACACCCTCAATGGGGGCAGTGGCCGCGACCTGCTTACGGGTGGGGCCGGTCGCGATGTCTTTGCCTACAACAAACCGGGCGATCGCGGCGACACCATCCGTTCCTTCCGCCCCGCTCAGGATCGCATTGATCTGACGATCCTTTTCAATGCTCCCCGCTTTGAGGCTGAGAGTGCGATCGCCCAATTCAACCGCTATGTTCGTGTGGTCAGCGTCGGCACCGATACCGCCATTCAAATCGATCGCGATGGCAACGGCTCCGGTCGCAATTTCTTCACCCTAGCCACGCTCAACAACCTGCAACCCAGCCAATTGAGAACCCGTAACTTTGTTATTGGCTAAATTATTGGCTAAGCGGAGTCGCAAAATCCAAGGGAGATAGTTTCTGAGGGGAGGCGCGATCGCGCCTCCCCTCAGAAACTATCTTGAAATAAGCAGAAGGCTGACGCAGCGCTCTATGAATCCTCGCGAAAACGCTGGAGCAGCTTCGGCAAATAATCAAACCCATCTACCCCAATCTGGGCAATTAAATCGCCCCGACGCTGCTTGAGCTGGCGGTCGAATGCGTCTGCGCCCAGTTGCCCCTGCACAATGGCCAGCAATGCCGCCGCCTGTCGCCAGGTCGTGTTGCCCCGCTGCTCCAGCACGTACATAGCCAATGCCCCATGGTAGAGCGTGCCATCAATATCCTGGAGGGCATAGCAGGCTTCGCCGAGGTAGGCATGGGCAATGCCCTGGCGATCGCGATCGCCCATCTTCTGCCATGCCAACAAGCCCCGCTCTAGCACCGGGCGGGCTTCATTGGGGCGATCGAGCAGCATGGACGCCACCCCTAATCCCAGGGAAATCAACGCTTGGCTGGGTAAGTCGGTGAATTGGAATTTCTCAAACATGCCCTGGGCTGCATTGAGGTTAGCGAGTGAACTTTCCAAGGTTTCCGCTGTCACCGCCGTTGGCTGGTGCCGTTGCGTCATGACTTCGCCATAGCCGAGGCTCACCAGAGCATTCGCTTCACCCAGGCGATCGCCCTCCTGCCGAGCCAGAATCAGCGCCAGTCTGGCCGGAGCCATGGCCTGTTCATAGTTGTTGCTATCGATATGCAACCGACTGAGATGGTTCAAATTGGCCACTTCGCAGCGGCGATCGCCCACTTGCCGCGATAGCTCCAACGCTTGCTCGTGGAGGGCGATCGCCTCCCGCGCCTGCCCCATCAACCGCTGAGAATACGCCAAAACCGTGAGGATGCGAGCTTTTTCCTGCACATTCTCCACGCTCTTGAGGGGCTGATCGAGATAGGCCAGAGTCTGGCGGAACCCCGTTCCCGAGAAGGAAGCAAACACGCCGCCATACAACGGAAAATTATCCCGTTGGGCAAAGGTACGCAAAATCTGGAGCGTGATTTGGAACGATGCCTGGGCAAAGGCCAGACGATTCTCGCGCCGCTCCTCTGAAGACTCCCCCGCTGCGGCCTCAAGCTGTCGAAAGCCACTACTCAACTCACTCCAGATCACGGCAAAGCTCATGAAGGTCGCGCTTGATAGATGCCGCCCCGCTTGGATATTGAGGGGCTGATTGTCAAACCAGTTCACCAGCCCGCCCTGTAAGCCCCGCAACACCACCGCCAGCTCGACCCAATCGCTGTAATCCAACCCAGCCCAATCGGTCAACGCCTCGGATGCGGGTTTGTTAGCAGCCTGGAAGGAAAAGAAATGGGTGAGAAACGGGCGCGGAACCTTTTGCGCCCAAAGTTTCCAAGGGCCAACCTGGGTTTGCGCTTCAGCACCAAAGCCAACGGAGCGGTTGGTCTGGTAGATCCAACTCACGATGTCGCCTTCGAGGGCTTGGAAGGAGCGAATCCCATGCTCCAAGCCCGATGCAAACTGGCAGAGAATGGCCGCTTCGGTGGTCTCAGAGGCTTGGTCGGCGTTTTGCCGTAGAGCCTGGGCAAGCTGATGCAAATGGCTCTGGTTGAAGGCAATGTTTTGGTTCGGGTCAAGCGCTTGGGTCAAGACAGTGAGGCGATCGCTCGGCTCTGCCCGCAGAATTTGTTGCACCGCTGAGGCACAGGCATCCGTCGCCTGCCGTTGCTTTTGTCCGCGCTCCCAAGCACTTTTCAGCTTTTTCAGCGCCCGCAGCTTGCGGGTAGCCTTAGCCTGCTTTAGTTCGTCATCTTCCTGATCAACCGTGGTTTTCAGGTTAGCCATCCAGCTTTCCAGGTTGCGCTCAAACAGCTCCCCGGTGCCCGCTTCGATGCGATCGCTCAATAACCTTTCCAACTGCCCCTCCGACTGAATCTTACCCGCCAGGGTATCGGCTATCACTTGATCCAGAAAGTCGGCATAGCGATCGCTCATCGGTCCATTCCTTCAAC
>JBCBSL010000332.1:0-6909 GCA_039819145.1 Cyanobacteria bacterium J06638_22 | reverse complement strand
GCGATGATCCGTATCTTGGTGCGGCGATTGGCCTAATCGGCACTCCGTATCCGTGTTTTCAAACACGCTCTAAGATCTTATGCTCAAACCTGCTATTTATTCAACCCTGCTGTTGCTTATCGAGGTGAGGCTACTTTTTTCAAAATGCCAGATTCTGTATCTGAATTAATGATTTCTCGGACGCGGTAGATCGGTCGTCCCTGGGATTCGTGGTAGGTGCGCATGGCGATTTCTGCCATGAGTCCTAGGCTTAGAAGCTGGACTCCCGTCAGGAAAAGGACGACCGCGAGAATCAGCAGGGGGCGATCGCCAATACTCTGCCCTAGCCCCAACTTCAGGAATGTGAGGTAGCCTCCTAAGGCAATTCCGAGGAACATTGAGAGCAGCCCGAACAGTCCAAACACATGCATGGGGCGGGTCAAAAACTTTTTCATGAAGGCAATGGTGAATAAATCCATCACCACGCGGAATGTACGCCCCAGCCCATATTTGCTTTGCCCAAACTGGCGTGCATGGTGCCGCACGGGGACTTCCGTAATCCGTGCCCCTTCGATGAAGGCCAGGGCGGGTAGGAAGCGGTGCAACTCCCCATAGAGATTCATATCCATGACTAGCTCAGCGCGGTAGGCCTTGAGGGAGCAGCCATAGTCATGCAACCGCACCCCGGTCACCCAGCCAATGAGGCCATTTGCCACTCTAGAAGGGAGGAGCCGAGTCAGTGGGGCATCCTGCCGCTCTTTCCGCCAGCCGCTTACGAGGTCATAGCCTTCCTGCAACTTCTCCACCACCATGGGGATGTCGTGGGGATCGTTCTGCAAGTCCCCATCCAGGGTTACAATCACCTCGCCCTGGGAAAAGTGGAACCCGGCCGCCATCGCCGCCGTTTGTCCATAGTTGCGCCGCAACAACACCGCTCGCAGGTAGGAATGGGTCTGTACCAACTTCCGCAGCAAATCGGTCGAACCATCGCGGGATCCGTCATCTACACAGATGATCTCGTAGCGCCAAGTGGTTTCTTTCAGGGCAATGGCGATCGCTTCTACCAACTGGGGTAGGCTCTCGACCTCGTTGTAGATAGGGACAACGACGGACAGGTCGAGCGATCGCACCTCGGCGGCACCGGGCAGTGTTTCAACAAACGCAGGAATGGGCGGCAACGACGAATCCATAACAGGCGGGAAAAAAGACAGTTAGGGGCGAAAAAAGACAATCTTTACTTAAAAAAGACAATCTTCATTAAACCGAAGAACTGAGCAGATGGGTATGGGTATGTGTCAGGTTCCAAAAATTGACAAAGGAATTTGACAAATTAGGAGCAACGCATTTTGTTGATGTTGTAGGTGCGATCGCGCTCACAACATCAACGAATCTCGTCAGGATTACGTGAGGTTTGCGTCAGTTCTGACAAATTGTGGGGGGCGTTGTGCGATGGGAAGGGTTGTATCCAGTCTACTGGGATTGGCGTCGGTTCATCAGCCATGCCCCTGCCGCACCAATCGCTTCCGCTAAGGTACTGATCAAGCGGTAGCATGCCACGGTGCTAAGGATAACGGCGGGCGGGAAACTCTGGGGGAGGAGGGCGATCGCTGTTGCTTCAAACACACCGATGCCACCGGGCGCGCCGGGAACGACCAGCCCCAGCAACCAGGCAAAGCTGAAGGCACTGATCACCGGCAACACCTGCGTCGGGGGAAGGGTGGTAAAGGCCAGCATAATCCAAAGAAACCCCAGACCGCGCAAGGCCAGAAAAATCAATTCTCCCAGTAGCGGCATCCAGGGATATCGCTGCAGCCCAAACTGCTGCAAGGAGAGAGAGGCCGTTTCAGCCTGGGCTTTTTTGCGGCTGAGGCGTTGCACGACCGGGTTGAGCAATCGGGGGTGGACAATGGCTAGGGCAATGGCCAAACTACCTATCTGTAGCCCCCAGCCAATGTGTTGGATGCCCATTAGCCCCACCATCAGAGCAGCGGTGGCCATCAATAGTGGCTCCAGCACAACGCTGACAATGGCGATCGCCAACTCGATTCCCCGCTCTTTTACAGCGGACACACGGCCATAGAAGTGCCACACATTTCCCGGCAAGTACTTGGCAATGTTGGTGATGAGATAGGTGCGGATGCTCCAGCCTGCGCTAACGGGCTCCCCCAATTCCCGCAAAATCCAGCCCCACACCCACCCCGTCCAAATATGGGCGCAGGTGGTGGTGAGGAGAGCGATCGCCAGCCAGGCCCAATCCTGGGTATCCAGCCGAATCGCAGCAACCTCCTGCCAGTGCTGCCGAAAAGTGCTGGCCAGAAAAAACAACGCGGCTCCCAAAATCAGCCAGCGGAGATGGGGTTTGAGCCGTTTGATCAAAAGAAATTGCCTCGTCGGTTGCCAGTGATTGCTATTGCCTTGAGTTGAATGCCCTGTCGGAGAAGAAAAATGCTTACCTACAACTCAGTAAGGGCAATAAACAGTATTAAAAACCAATCGCCCTTGCAACGTGCTGCGAGACAAATAGCCGCACTCCTGCCACCCCACGTATTGCAATCATTTGACCCCGTAGGCTAGCCTGAGCACGCATATTAAGCGCTTTGGCCTGATGAACTATTTCCTAGAGTACCTGAGGTATCTGCTCATCGCAGTGGTCTCGCTCTGCATTCTGCCGTTGTTAGTCGTCGTAACGCGCAAAGCCTTTCAGAGGAGCAATCGCCTCATTGCCTATGGATTGTTTGCTGTGACATCCATCATGAGTGTTGTCATAATTCGCTTTGCGTTTGGCCTAGCACTACTGGCCATCTTCCTTGGGCCTCCGGCTAGCGAAACCGATCTAATCGCCGAATTGAAAAAGGAAACGGGCGTTCAACTGCCGGAAAACGCAGAAGTAACATCCTACAGAACAGGGTCGGGCTTCTTTGGATATTGGAGCGGGTTTCTGAGGGCGGAAGTGGACTGCCGTGATCTGGGGCAGCTAAGAACTTTGTCAGGGACTATTTTTGATAGCCAAGCTTATTTTGACGAGCTTCAAGAGCCACGCCAAACCGAGATAGATGTTTGGAGACGCGATCGGTTTACGATTCCTGTCGGTTCTGACATCGTTGAATACAACCGGATGGACAAACAGACGATTTACGCTATTGACGCCGACAATTGCGCTGTCTACTACCACCGCTTTGAAATTGATTAGACATAGAGTCAGCTAGAAGCGTGGATCGAATGGCGATCGCCGTTGTGAAAATTCACCGACGCATAGTCTTATGAAAAAGCCAACAAGCGGTAAAATTAGATGCCGATTGTTCTGCCCAAAATTCACAACGATTCAACCAACAGAGATTCATGATTTCCAGCAACGACTTTCGTCCCGGTGTGAGCATCGTGCTAGATGGCTCGGTGTGGCGTGTGGTTGAGTTTCTGCATGTCAAACCCGGTAAAGGCTCGGCATTTGTGCGCACCAAGCTTAAGAGCGTACAAACCGGAAATACTGTAGAACGCACCTTCCGCGCTGGGGAAAGCGTTCCCCAAGCCATCCTAGAAAAGCGGACGATGCAACATACCTACAAAGATGGGCCTGACTACGTTTTCATGGATATGGAAACCTATGAAGAAGGACGGCTGACGGCGGAACAAATTGGCGCGCGCGTCAAATACCTCAAAGAAGGGATGGATGCCAATGTTGTTCGCTGGGAAGAGCAAGTGCTTGAGGTGGAGCTGCCCAACTCGGTTGTGTTGGAAGTAACAGAAACCGATCCAGGCGTTAAGGGAGACACGGCAACGGGGGGCACCAAGCCTGCCACTGTCGAAACAGGAGCTATGGTCATGGTTCCTCTTTTTATTTCCGTGGGTGAAAAAATTAAAATCGATACGCGCAACGATACCTATCTGGGTCGAGAAAACTAGGGCGATCGCTCATGCTTTCAGGGTAGGCGTGAGTGATAGGGCTTTGGGAATGGTCGTCTACGATCCATTTTTGAGCCATTTATAAGGCGTAGGCTAAGATACTCTTCTCTTAGCTCGGGCTTTATTTTCAAACTTCTTCTGAAAGACCCTGAGCAAATGCTTAACGAACTGGCGGGTACGACGTGGAATTGAATTGGCTCGAATTGCGAGAGTTGCTGTCAGCGATGAACCAGACGGACATCGCTGAACTCAGTCTAAAAGGCAGTGACTTTGAATTGACCATTCGCCGGGGGGCAAGCGGGACGGCTGTTTTGTCTAATGGCTCGGATCTGGCGGTCTTGCCCCCAACCACGACGATTGCCCCCGCGTCAGCGTCGCAACCTGCCCAAGCTTCACCTCCAGCGACTACACCCCACAGTAACGATCGCTTGGTGGATGTCGTTGCCCCGGTGGTGGGCACGTTCTACCGCGCCCCTGGCCCTGATGATGAGGCCTTTGTGAATACAGGCGATCGCATTCGCACAGGGCAAGTGGTCTGCATTATTGAAGCGATGAAGATCATGAATGAGATCGAAGCAGAGGTGTCGGGAGAGGTTGTAGAAATCCTCGTGGAAAATGCAGAACCCGTGGAGTTCGGCCAGGTATTGATGCGGGTTAATCCTGCCTAAACCATTACATCGACTCAACGGGTTTGTAGCCAACCAACAAGGCCAGCTCTAGCCATTTCCAGTAGCAATCGACATCGGCAAAGCCGAGTTCGCGCAGCCAGCGCAGCTGCGTTTCCACATCGAGCAGGATATTTGCTGGATCTTCATCTTCGGGACCATAGCCGATCGTGCGCATGAAGTGCTCGTGGAGGTTCTGGGTGGGCGAAGAAACATGCTCCAGGTTGCAGAAGATACCGCCAGGGGTGAGGCGATCGCCAATTTCCTGATACAGCTCCCGCTTGCGCACATCGGGTAGGTGGTGAATGGCGAAGCTGGAGACAATGACATCGAACTGTCCCAGCTCAGGTAACGGCTGCTCCAGATTATGTTCAACGATGGTGACGGTGGGGTCGTCGGCAAAGCGCGATCGCACCTTCTCCAGCATCGTGGCAGAGAAATCTAGTGCCACACTCTCTGCATCGGGGCGTTCTAGTTTCAACAATCCCAGCAATCGGCCATCCCCCGTTCCCAAATCCAGAATCCGCTTCGCCGTTTGGGGGACATGCTCCAGCAGCACGCCTTCTCCCTCCGTGCGGTGGGGAATTTTGTCGGCTCTTGCAAGGTATTGGAGGGCGTGGTCGGCGGAGGTCCAGGTGCTGGTCATAAGATTTTGGATTTTGGATTTTGGAACGATTGGTAGTGGCCGCGATCGACAGTGGCCTGCACGGTGAAGTTGTCGGTGAAGATGGCGAGGTTGGCGATCGCCCCGGCTCCAAGCCATCCCAGGTCGGTATCGACAGCGATCGCCCGGGCTGGATACAGGGTGGACATTCGGAGGGCTTCGGGGAGGTCAATGCCGACCTGTTGAACACAGTTGGCGATCGCCTCAATCATTGTTAGCGCCGACCCACCCAGGGTTCCGTCGGCGGAAACGCATTTGCCCCCTCGATAAAACACCTCTTGCCCTCCGATGATAAATGATGCCATTTGGGTACCCACAGGTGGGGTTGCATCGGTAACCAAAAGCAAGCGATCGCCCTTCAGTTGCTTGGCGAGGCGAATGCTGTCGAAATGGACATGTTGCCCATCAGCAATAATTCCAGCATAGATCTCGGGCTGGAGAAACACCGCCCCCACCATGCCCGGTTTGCGGCTAAGCCAGGGCGACATGGCATTGAATAGGTGAGTGGCCATGCTAACTCCAGCCTCGAAGCGGGCGATCGCCTCCTCGAAGGTGGCGTCCGTATGCCCGGCTGATACGCGGATCCCCGCATCCACCAGGGTTTGAATATGTTCCGGTGAAACTTGTTCTGGAGCCAGGGTCACCAGTTTCACCACCTCGCGTCCGGCGATCGCAATTTTGTGCAGCATTACCGGATCGGGGTCGCGGATATAGCCCGCATCGTGGATGCCCTTGCGCTTCAGGTTCAGATAAGGACCTTCCAGGTGTAAGCCCAAGACACTATGGGGTGCGGTTTTTCGATACTCGGCCACGACTGCCATAGCTTGCACCATATCGGCATCGGAAGTTGTGATCAGCGTTGGCAAAAAGCTGGTCGTGCCGCTGCGGAGATTAGTGCGATGCATGGTGTCCAGGGTTTCTGCGGTGATGGCATCGTTGAACATCACACCGCCACACCCATTGAGCTGCAGATCGATAAACCCCGGAGCCACATTCGCGCCATGCAGATCAATGCGATCGCACTCCCCCAACTCCTCCGGCGAGCACAGCCCCTGAATGCGATCGCCCTCAATGAGAATGGCGCGATCGCGCACCACTGCCGCTCCGGTAAACACCGTTCCGTTGGTTAACGCATATTGCTTTAACTCTAAAGGCTGTGGTCCATCATCCATAAGTCAAACCCATTGCTTCTGTAAGATGCGCTAGCGTCAGAGGTCTTGAAGCAAACGATCTAGCAAACCAGGAGATACCCAAAAGCCCGCATCTCGTAGCTGATCAAACGCCGCTTCCAGGTCTAAAAGGCCCTCGTTTGCGGCATCTTTCAAAATACCCAGCAGTCCAATCGTTTTCAGTTGAAGCTGCGCAGCAATGGTTCTCGTGGCTTTGTCATCCAAGATGATCAAATCAGCATTTATCTGTTCTGCCAACAGAATTGCTTCCTGTTCACCCGGATCAAGTTTACTCGGATTAACGATCTCAGAATTCTCAACAGACTGAATTTGAAGCCAATCAGGTGGGTTCAGTATCCAATTCCGCACGACTAGAGGTGCTTGAGCTGCCCCCAATTCGTCTGCAACGGCTAGAGGGATGATGACATGCCCGTACAAATGGTGTAAAACCCGGATCTCATCTATTAAGTCGGTAGGTGCAATTAAACCTAAAATCCTAAAACCCTGCGCCGACCGCGCAGCGGTCGGCGCA
>JBCBSL010000331.1:0-6930 GCA_039819145.1 Cyanobacteria bacterium J06638_22 | reverse complement strand
GCGACCGGGACGAGCTGCTTGGCACCCGTGTAGGTTAATGGGCGAAGACGCGTTCCTTTACCACCGGAGAGGATAATTGCTTTCATGGATCTATCCAAATATCTGTCCAAATAAAAAAGTGAAAAACGGAAGGAATAGTCTGAACTCCTAAAGCTTCAAGTTGTTGGGCAACGCCTCATTAACTCGTGACATATTGCCCCGATGCCAGAGAATAGTCAGCGAGTGAGGTAGACCCTTCCCCTAACTGCTTTAGCCACTGACGCACTAATGCATCCCATTTCAATGGAACCTGCAATGATTGCCATGCCTGATCAGATGATTGGGAGAGCGCGAAGTAAAGATCGGGGTTTTCCACCAGTTCTAGGATGCAATTTGCCAAATCAACGGCATTGGCAGATTCAAAGATCATGGCATTCTGCTTATGCTGTAGGCGCTGACGAAAGACTGGGTGGTCGGATGCAACCAGCGGTGTTCGCGCACAAAATGCCTCATTCACCGTTTTTGGGAACCCTTCAGGATATTCACGCCGACTCGGCACAAGGACAAAATCAGAATCTCGCATTCTGGCAGCGACTTCGTGGGTGGGAATCAACCCCAGGAAGGCAACGTTCTCTTCCAGCCCCAATTGCTGAACCTGTTGTTGAAACTCGTCTGTCTCACTCCGGCCTGCCAAATTCAATTGAATGGGCACCCCCTTTTCCTTAAGGTAAGCAACCGCCTGAATGGCATCTCCAACACCCTTTAGCTCAGAAATCATGCCCGCATAAAATAGCGTCAAAGCCTGACCGCTTTGGCGGAAGTCCGTCAATGACTTGGGAGAGACTTGATCGGGTGTCTTCAAGGCGGGCCAATCCCAGGGCAGGATCTTATTCGGAGACACGCCAATCGCCTTTAAGGTCTCACTGGATGTGACGTTGTGATTGGCGACCCATTCGATGGTGGGCGAGTTGAGGAGTCGAGCCAGAAAGAAATTCTTGATCCGATCGCGGAGTGAGGTGTTGGGAAACGAATCAGCCAATGCGCATAGCGTCGGTGTCTTACTCTTAACAGCCCAGCGGATGAGGGGCGTTAAGGGCGTCCGGATGACCAAGGCATCAGGCTTTAGGGCAGCCACTCGCTCAACCACTGTTTGCACATTGACATCATCCTGAAACCCCATGCCAATGGCCTGTACGCCATTGCTCAGCGTTTCACAGTACGCTTCGGAGGTAAGGCAACATAACACTGAAACATTGGAAACTTTTTCTACCACGTTTGGAAGGCTGGAAACCGCTTCCACCGAATATTTCTGATAGCCGTAGTTTTCCTCTCCACCTGCATTAAAGCGCTGTACCGCCTCTCGATAATCTCCTCCATACTGCACAAAAAGTACATGCATATTGTCTACCTTTACTGATACGTGAGGGTGAAATGTCGTGAAAGCGATCGCCACCGACCTATCGTTCCCGGTTGGCTCGGAGATTTGCTGTTAAACGGATTGCGCGTAAGCTCTTAACATTTGCCGTAAATCTTTTCTCCAGTGGGGTGGAGGCGTATTCAGCAACTGCGTTGTTTTTTGGTGAGACAGCACAGAATACGCCGGACGTTTCGCCGGCGTTGGATACTCTGCTGTGGTGATGGGCACAACGCGTTTGATCTGCAAGGGAAAGCCGAGACGTTCCGCTTCCTCGAAGATGGCGATCGCAAAGTCATACCAACTGATCGCGCCACTGTTGGTCACGTGATAGATGCCAAACGGGAATTGCGCCTTGTCCGTTGAGGCATTCAGTTTGGCAGTGATTTGGGCAATCACATCAGCCAGATGTCCGGTCCATGTAGGTGTACCGACTTGGTCGACGACGACCCGTAGTTCGTCGCGCTCTTTTCCCAGTCGCAGCATGGTTTTGACAAAGTTTCCTTTCCCACCTGCACCATAGACCCAGGCGGTTCTTAAGATGAGATAGCGATCGCATTGTTCTTGCACCCCCTGTTCGCCCAGTCGTTTGGATTCACCATATGCCCCGAGAGGATGGATTGGGTCATCCTCTAGATAAGGCGTGTTCTTCGTCCCATCGAACACATAATCTGTGGAGACATGGATTAACGTTGCGCCACAGGCTTGAGCAGCTTTCGCCATGACGGTCGGTGCCGTCCCGTTAATCGCGTTAGCGCGTTCGATGTCCGTTTCCGCTTTATCGACAGCTGTGTAAGCAGCAGCATTAACAATAATGCTGGGTTGGAGCTGATGAATCAATAGGGAGATCTGATCGGGTGCAGCGAGATCCAGGGTTTCCCGTCCAACGGCTTTGACGTCTTCATACCCTTTGTGATCGGACAGATAAGTCTGTAGCTCATGCCCCAGTTGTCCATCTTTTCCAATTAACAAAATGGTCATGCAAACACCTCTGCAGTTTTGAAGGGCTGTCCATCTTTGTCTTTCTTGGACAGCGCTGGTTGTTCACCATCTAGAGGCCAAGCGATCGCCAGGTCGGGATCATTCCACAGAATGCTGCGCTCATGCTGAGGCGCGTAATAATCTGTAGTTTTGTAAAGCACTTCTGCGATATCGGAAACCACTAAGAAGCCATGGGCAAATCCAGCTGGCACCCACAACTGGTGCTTATTTTCGGCACTAAGCGTGTAACCGACCCATTGCCCAAACGTTGGAGACGAACGTCGAATATCAACCGCCACGTCAAAAATTTCCCCAACCACAGTTCGCACAAGTTTTCCTTGTGCTTGTTGAACTTGGTAGTGCAAGCCTCGAAGAACATTGCGCCCTGAGCGAGAATGATTGTCTTGAACAAATTGAACATCGACTTCGGCTTTTTCTTGAAAGTTTTGTTCGTTGTAGCTTTCAAAGAAAAACCCACGATCGTCTCCAAAAACTTTCGGCTCAATAATTAGGACATCAGGAATTTCTGTCGGAATAATATTCATATAGAACCCTGGTCAAATTTCAATACGAGCGGACGGTTTTGATGGTTACCCCGACAATCCATAGCCACGATGGAGAGGATTAAAACATGCGAGTGATGATAAACAAAGGGCATTAGGTATGTACCAAACTCCACTTACGGCAGTTAGCTTTCGTCGGCCATAAAATGCACTAGCGATCGCACACACTCTCCATTCTCAGAAAATCCTGCATCACGATTACGCTCAACCGCACCCTAACCCAGCTACATCGCCCTCACCACCTACCTATACCTGGCTTCTGATTTAGCCGACAGCAGCCATAGAATGCCCACAAACATCCTAGAAATAACATTCCTATCCGCCCACTCGGCAAACGGAGAGTGAAGTAACGATAATGTAAAGATGAAGAATAAGAAATAAGGGTAGAGCACAAGGGTAAGTCGTTTCTCCACTATTTATTTGCCCATTTAATCGGACATGCAGAAGCTATATTTCCCTCCAAAGAGAGTACCCTTATAGATGTGCCTTAAAACACATTAAGAATCCCGAAACATTATGTCTTTGATTGGTGAGAATCCACCTGATGATTTCTGTAGAGAAGATTCAAAAATCACCGAGTTCTGGATATTACGCTGGGGCGTGATTACTTGTTTTTACGGAGAGAGTCAGATCACTCGTCAATTTTGCAACATTGGAACATTCACAGACTCGCGGTGTGGCGTTGCTGGAGGATAAAGTCGGCGATCGCCAAATCCAGCGGGGTCGTTACTTTTAAGTTGGTTTCTTCCCCTGCAACAATTTGCACCGGAAGTCCGCATTTCTCAAATAGAGCCGCATCATCGGTAACAGCCCACCCCTGGGTTTGGGCTTCTGCATGGCACTTGCGTAAGGTGGCCACGTCAAATCCTTGGGGAGTCTGGGCGGCCCAGAGAAACTGGCGATCGGGGGTCTGCTGGATCTGGTGCGTGTTGGGAATGACCTGTTTGATCGTGTCCTTGACGGGAATTGCGGCGATCAGACCGGGATATTGGTGAACCGCCTCAGCACAACGGTCAATTAAGGCAGGCGAGACCAAGCACCGCGCTCCATCGTGAATGAGCACCTGTTCGGCGGTGTCCGGCAACCCATTCAGACCGTTGTGAACCGATTCTTGACGGGTTTTGCCGCCAGGGATGAAGTGCACGGCTTGATGCAGCTCCAAATCGGCAACGATCGCTTTTAACTCGTCCCACTCATCGGGTTGGGCAATCACACCGATCCATTCAATGGATTGGGTGGCATCGGCTGCCAGCAATGTCCAGGCTAGCAAGGGTTTTTCCCGTAAAGGCAAAAGGAGTTTGTTGCGATCGCTCCCCATCCGTTTGCCCGAACCCGCTGCCGGAATCAATAAATGCACGATCCCCCTCCTTAAATCTGGCTAGTTTCCCTTTGTGGCTAACTCGTGGCTAATGATTGGCTAACGGCAGTGCCCCGTCATCATGCCTTTGCCCAAGTTGAGCGTATCGCCTTTTTGGGTGCCATCGTGATACGCCGCCAGCAACATATCACTGGTTTTACCCCAAGCGATCGTGCCCCCAGCATCGATGCCAATCGCCCCAAAGTCTCGCTTCCGGCTCTCCGCCTCAGCAAAGGAGCGCGCAAAGGCATCAGCCAGAGACATCCCATCCCCAACTCGCACAACCACGCGGGGCGCAAAGCATTCATCAATAATGTCTTCCCCGATGCCCGTACAACTAATCGCCGCATGGGCATCGGCATAGTTTCCGGCGGGCATAGCCGCATCGCTGACCCGCCCAACCCGCTCAAACCCTTTTCCTCCGGTTGAGGTTCCTGCGGCAAGGTGCCCCTGCTGGTCAAAGGCCACAACCCCAATCGTTCCACGTCCGACCTCTATGTTAGCGTCCGACTCGGCCACGACCCCAGCCATATCCCGCACGAAGTTGTTCTCCCGTTCTTTCACCCATTCCTTCAGGCGCTTATCGGTAATGGGATTGTGAGGAGGCAGACCCAGTTCCCGTGCTAGCTCAGCCGCACCCAAGTCAGACAGGACGCGATCGCGCTCAGATTGCAAGACCTGTGCCAGCTCCACAGGATTCTTCACCCGCGAAACATTGATGACGCCACTGAAACTCTGGGTCGTTCCTCGCATCAACGATGCGCTCATGCGGATCTGCCCGTCGGATTGCAGGACAGAACCTGTGCCTGCATTAAATCGTGGCGCATCTTCCAGCAACTGACAGCCGAGCACCACAGCCTCTTCCGCTGTTGCACCGGCCTGCAGTTGTCCGTAAACCTGATCAACAATCTCAAATAGGAGCGATCGCACCACCTCGATTCCGCCCTTGCTACGGAGAGAACTCCCAGCTCCCCCATGAATAATCAATTTGGGCTGCAAATTGGGCTGCAAAGGCGTGGCACTCATAAACTCACAGAATCAATGGTTGGAACAGCGAGCTGGGCCAGGAACCATCCAAGCAAACGCCCAATTTCCCAGCTCTGCGGCGCATAGCTATTATCCAACCAAATGGTGTGGTGCTGACGCTGCCATCCAAGGAATTGCCACCCACAACATCCATTCTTCTAGGACTTACGCATTGGACACGGAAAACCAAAGGAGTTTGATGATTTTGGGACGCTCAGCGCCCCAAAATCATCAAACTCCTTAAGTCCGGTCTTCTTTGAGAACTACGAATCGGCCTTGTTACGACGACGACGGCAACGTTCAGAGCAATACTTCACCTCATCCCAACAATCCGCCCATTTTTTTCGCCAGGTGAAGGGGCGCTGGCAAACGGGACAAAGCTTGGATGGAAGGTCGGATTTTGAACGGGTACGCGCCATAATGTCGGGATGGATAGAGAATCGGTTGAGAAGGAGCCTTGCCATTGACTGGGGTGGAACAAGCAGAGCGATTGCATCAGGTCCGGGTCATCTTGGTAGAACCTGCGGGGCCATTAAATGTGGGGTCGATCGCCCGCATCTTGAAAAACATGGGATTGCATCACCTCGTCTTCGTGAATCCCCAATGTGATCCCCAGAGCGCCGATGCGCGCCAAATGGCGGTCCATGCCCAGGATGTGTTGCAGAACGCGCAAATTGTTCCCACCCTAGCGGATGCCCTGACGCATTGCCGTCGCGTCATTGCCACTACTGGGCGAGAGCAAACCACTTTAAATGTAGCGCTGGAACCCCCTGCTCAATGCTTGCCATGGCTGTTGGTCGATGACACCCCTGCGGCGCTTGTCTTCGGTCGGGAAGATCGGGGACTGACGAATGAAGAGCTAAATCAGGCGCAGCGCTGCCTCTATATCCCTAGTGATCCGATCTATCCCTCACTGAACCTGGCTCAGGCGGTTGCGGTATGTGCCTATGAGCTGCGACTGGCTACCTTGGCGTTCCGATCGCCTGACCCGAATATCCCCGCTACAGTTGCTCCTGCACCTTCGCCTGCTTTGCCCGCCTCCCACGAACACCTGGAGGGGTATTTACACGATTTAGAAGCCTTGTTGTTGACGATCGGTTATCTACACCCCCACACTCGCGCCAGCCGGATGGAGAAAATTCGGCAGATTTATCAGCGATCGCTACCCTCAGACAACGATGTTGCCCTACTGCGGGGCATGATTCGGCAGATGCGCTGGGCACTACGCCATGGAAAAGAGTGAGCGGTTTGGAGCTGCGCGATTACCCTAGCCGAACAGGCTCTGGCAAGGGGCAACCAACAAACTTTGATTTAGATATTGCTATGCTTGAACAAAGTTTGCTATGATTATGAACTGCCGAATGACTAGAGTTAATTCTCCAGAGAGCTGCCGTGGCAAATATTAAGTCTGCAATTAAGCGTGTTCAAATCGCGGAGCGCAATCGTCTCCGCAATAAATCCTACAAGACCGCTGTAAAAACCCTGAGCAAGAAGTTCCTCACCTCTGTCGATCAATATGCGGCAGAGCCAACGCCTGAGAAAGAGCAGGAAGTAAAGGAACGGATGAACGCGGTTTACAGCAAAATTGACAAAGCTGTAAAGCGTGGGGT
>JBCBSL010000330.1:0-6945 GCA_039819145.1 Cyanobacteria bacterium J06638_22 | reverse complement strand
CCGCCAAACTTGCACGCAGACCTTTGACACGGGCGATCGCATGGATCGATGGAATAACGCTCTTACCTTATTTTTCAGCTTACTGGTAGAAGCAATGCCCTTTTTGTTACTGGGGGTGTTGTTTTCTAGTGCGCTTTTGTTGTTTGTGGATGAGCGCAAACTGATTGCGGCGGTTCCCAAGAATCCTTTCCTGGGGGCATTGGCCGGAAGTTTGATTGGTTGTCTGTTTCCGGTGTGTGAATGTGGCAATGTGCCCGTTGCGCGCCGCCTGATTACCCAGGGGGCACCCGCTTCGATGGCGATTGGCTTTTTGCTCGCCGCACCAACCGTCAACCCCATTGTGTTTTGGGCCACCTGGACCGCCTTTCGTGATCAACCCGAAATCGTGTTTCTCCGCATCGCGTTTACCCTGGTCATTGCCACGCTCATTGGTTGGGTCTTCAGCACCCAAGCCGATTTGCGTCCGTTGTTGCAGCCCGATGTAGCCCGCGCGGTGCCCGCATCCCGACCAGCGCCGCGCCTCTCGCGCCGAGATGCCCGCCGCAAAAAGCAGGCCGATGCGGCTGAAGCCTCCCCCCTGCTGCAAGGGGGCACATTCCTGCTCGGCGACAAGGAAAGCCGTGTGCAGCTAGACAATCCGTCCTCTGCGGCCATGCTGATGCCCAACCCAGTGCTGTCGAAGCCCCTCAGCGAACGCTTTCAACTGATGCTCGACAACGTGGTGCAAGAGATGCGCGAACTGGGCGGGGTGTTGATTCTGGGAACGGCGATCGCCGCCCTCGTGCAAGTCCTCATCCCGCGAGAAGTGGTGCTGAGTCTGGGGCAGGGTCAAATCAGCTCGATCTTAGCCATGATGGCGCTGGCGTGGATCGTGTCTATTTGCTCCACCGTAGATTCGTTCTTTGCCCTAGCCTTTGCCTCGACCTTCACAACGGGTTCCCTCCTCGCCTTCCTGGTCTTCGGGCCAATGGTGGATGTCAAAAACATCGCCCTCATGTTCTCCGTGTTTCGAGGACGCGCCATTCTCTACCTCTTCTTGCTAGCGGGACAGATGACGTTTTTATTGACGTTGGTTGTGAATTTGTATGTGTATTGAGGGTGGAACCACAGAGGTACAGAGGGCACAGAGGAAGAAGAATAGATGGCTATCGAAATTGAGCGCAAATTTCTAGTCCTCAACGACGAGTGGCGGACTTTAGGACAACCTATGGTGTATCGGCAAGGCTACTTGCTGGCCGAACCCCATCGCACCGTGCGGGTGAGGGTGGCGGGCGATCGCGCCTACCTCACCTTCAAAGGAGCAACCGCAGGAGTTTCTCGTCAGGAGTTTGAGTATTCGATTCCGTTGGAAGAGGCTGAGACGCTGCTGGAGTGGTGCGATCGCCCCCTAATCGAAAAAACACGCACCGCTATCACCCTCGGCGATCTGACCTGGGAAGTGGATGAGTTTATAGGCGATAATACTGGACTGATTTTGGCTGAGGTGGAGCTTCCCGACGCGGACTATGCTTTCGAGCGCCCCAACTGGATTGGTGCGGAAGTGTCTGATGATCCGCGTTATTTCAACGCCAACCTCATCCGCCATCCCTATAGCCAGTGGTAAACATTAAAAAAGCGGCGGGAACCGAATGGCTCCCACCGCTTATGTTATGGAGAGTTGTTTGGTGTTAAGGGAAAGGCGATCGCCTAGGTTCCAATGACACCGCCATCATCCTTGGTAATCACCACCGTGGCCGAGCGGGGGTAGATGTCAGGACTTTGGTTGGGCCAGCGCGAGTTGGGGTTGCCTGCGGCAAACGCAGCATCCTCTGCTGTCGCGCCGGGGTGTTGCACGTTGATGAACATGGTGCGCTGATCCGGCGTTGCAATCACCCCGGTGATTTCCTGGCCAATGGGGCCAGTGAGGAAGCGTCGAACTTCGCCTGTGCGGGGGTCAGCCGCCAGCATTTGGTTGTTGCCAAACTCGGCAAACTCACCGGTGTTCTGAACGCTTTCGCTGATGTCCGTCTGAATCCACACGCGGCTGTCGGCGTCAATCCACAAGCCATCGGGGCAGACAAACTTGTTGTCTTCGGTGAGCGCGTTGCCCGCCGGGCTTACACTGTCAGCACTTGGCCCTGCCAAGACAAACAGATCCCACTCAAACGTGCCGTTACCGACTTCGCTCCAGCGGATGATATGTCCCCAGCTGTTTTCAGGACGGGGGTTGGCTTCATCGATCTGCTCAGCCGTGCGGCGGGTATTGTTGGTCAGAGTGAAGTAAACCTCACGGGTGTTGGGGTCAACGGCTCCCCACTCTGGGCGATCCATCTTGGTGGCGCCCACAAAGTCTGCCGCGGTGCGCGTGTTCACCAGGATGTCTGCTTGATCGGCAAAGCCATTTTCTGGCGTTAGGCCGTTTTCACCAAAGGCGAGCGCTACCCATTCGCCGGTGCCATCCGCATTGAACTTCGCGACGTAGAGAGTTCCTTCATCCAACAAGTCACCACTGGCGGTTGCGGCCTCGTAAGATTGCGCCGAAACGAACTTGTAGATGTACTCGAAGCGAGCATCATCACCGGAGTAGCAGATGACAGGTTCGCCTTCAATGGCTGGCTGGAACACCACCCCTTCATGGGCAAACCGCCCCAGAGCAGTGTGCTTTCTGGGGGCGCTGGTGGGGTCAAACGGATCGATTTCGGTCATCCAGCCAAAGGTGTTGGGCTCGTTGCGGTAGTCGTCTATGGCACTGGCGCCCTTTGTCGAGGCATCGAAGCGGGCATATTCTTCCGCACCGCTATCGGCCAAATCCCACTTGTAGCGGGAGTCGTCCGTGGAAACGCCATAGCGAGCATGTTCGCGAGGAAGGATGGGTTCGGGACCCTGGTTTCCGGGAACGGTATCGCCATTGCGGAAGTAGCCCGCCCAGTTTTCCTCGGCGGCCATGTAGGTGTTCCAAGGGGTCACGCCGTGGGCACAGTTGTTGAGGGTGCCACGGGTGCGCGTACCGTCGGGGCTGTACTTGGTTTTCAGCAAGTCGCTGCCGCTCGCAGGGCCGGTGATTTCGGCGGGGGTGAGAGCGGTGACGCGGCGGTTGAGGTCGCTGCGTACGACGGTCCATTCCCCACTGTCCTGCTTTTGTAGATGGACGATGCTGACCCCGTGGGCGTTCATTTCTTTCAGGACTTCGTCAGCGGCGCGCATTTCCCCTAGCATGGGAACGTCACCGGAGCCGAACGCCATGCCGATAGCCGATTGGTGCATGTAGCGCGGTTCGACATATTCGTGGTTGAGCACCAGCAAGCCTTCGTCAGAGCTACCTTCATAGGCCGATTCTCCTTCGATGGGGAAGAAGTGCATGCCGTCGTGGTGGCTACCAATTTGCATGGCTTGCTCTTCACCGGTGTTGCCCAAGCTGTACGCAGGGTAGCTACCAGTGATGGGTTCGCCCCAGGGGATCAAAGTGCGAGCGGTGTAGCCTTCGGGAACAACGATGGCATCTGCTTCGCTGACGGGCACAGAGGTGAAGCCCAACAGGGTTGTATCAGCGGCGGCGGGAGCAGGGCGCAATCCTTTGCTGATGGGCCCCGCAAACATGGTTGTGACGGCAAAAGCTAACCCACCGCGCAAAACCTGGCGACGCTGCAGGCGACTGCCAAGAATGGAGGCAAAGGTGGGATTGTTGGAATGATTGCACATGGGCTCGTCACCGTGGGGCAACCGTTCCTGGTTCTGAGTATTCGCAGGGATCTCACCCTTCAGAATGCGGGAATACTTTTTCCGCAAACTCCGTTTATCGAGCATTTTCAAGTGTTCTCCTCTTGGATAAACAAGCCTGGGTTGCTTCCAGGCGACTGTTTGAAAGTGTTTGGATCGGTTTATCTAAACCCGCCCCTCAGCGATTGCGGATGGGGCATTTGTTATGGCATCAAGCAAGTTGAGGGCATCGAACAAGTTAGAAATCGCCTTCCCTTAACAAAACGTCGGGCAGCACCCAAACCGTTTGCAAAGAAGAATCAGCCCGACCATAGACCGGGTAGGCACAGGCGTACAGGTTTAGACAGTACAAGGAGCAGGTTAAGGAAAATTAATTAAATCTTTAAGCCTTTTTTATAGTCTCGAGGCTCTACAACAGGCTCTAACAAAAGCCCCGTCCTGTGTCGAAGCGATCGCCCTTCAAAAAAAGTTACAAAAGAGTATTACAAAATCGTGAAGCGAATTCCTTGATCTTTCCATTGTTTGTAATAGCCACCGCCCTTCAAACACGGTGTGGGGTTAAAGCTCTTGTTTAGAAGATTGTGGGATAAAGGCAGTCAGGATAAGGCGATCGCTCGTTTCTTTATGCGTCGCAAAGGAACGTAGATTCTTTAGTTTTTAGGAGAAAGTTTATGGTTACAATCGTTAACTTTTTCGGAATAATTCCGACGATTGAGTGTAGTTTCTTATACTATTGTTAAAGGTATCGTTATCGAAACGGCGTGAAATGTTTCAATTGAAGCGCCATTTCCTTAGGATCCGCCCAACCCTGCCCCAGTTTCATTGGTGAACGCGTGTTTGCGATCGCATCCATTATGTCAGGCAGGACGTGGCAGATGTATGCGACCTGATGTATGTGACCGAACACTGTTCCATCGTTATTGATTGAAGGATTGAAGGCGTGAGTCACCCTTTTTTTGATCGGCTCAAGCGCTACGACCCGGAGGCGATCGCTCGACATTATCGTCGTCGTCCGTGGCAAGCCTTGTGGCGTTCCATAACAATTGCATGGGGTTTCCTGTGGTTTGTTTTGGGATTCAAGCTCGACGACTGGTTTGGCCGTGCCGAAGCGAACCGGACGCGGCAGGCCATCCAGCTACGGGAGCTTTTGACGAAGCTTGGCCCGACGTTCATCAAGATTGGGCAGGCGCTTTCCACCCGCCCCGATTTGGTGCGCCGAGACTTTCTAGCGGAGTTGGTAAAGCTGCAAGACCAACTGCCGCCGTTCCCCAACGCGATCGCCCACCGCATTATTTATGAGGAATTAGGGCGACCCATCGACGAATTGTGTCGCGAAGTTTCCCCGTTTCCTGTGGCCGCGGCCAGCTTGGGTCAGGTGTATCGGGCACGGCTCTACAGCGGGGAAGAAGTGGCGGTCAAAGTGCAGCGCCCTAACCTGCTGCCCACCCTCACCCTCGACCTCTACATCATTCGCTGGGCGGCTGGATGGCTTGCGCCCTGGCTCCCCCTCAACCTGGGTCATGACCTAACGCTGATTGTGGATGAGTTTGGCATCAAGCTGTTTGAAGAGATCGACTATGTCAACGAGGGACACAATGCCGAGCGGTTTGCCAAAAATTTTGCGGATGATCCCTCCGTTAAGGTTCCGGCCATTTACTGGAAATACAGCAGCGCCCATGTCCTAACGCTGGAGTGGATCGACGGCTTCAAGCTGAATGACACAGATAAGATCCATGGGCTGAACCTGGATTCAGACAAGCTGATTGAAATTGGCGTGACCTCTGGCCTGCGTCAGTTGTTGGAGTTTGGCTTCTTCCATGCCGACCCGCACCCCGGCAACCTGTTTGCTATGCCCGATGGCCGTATGGCCTACATCGACTTCGGCATGATGGATCAGCTCGCCCAGGAAACGAAGGAAACCCTGGTCGATGCGTTGGTGCATTTGATTAATAAAGACTATTCCGACCTGGCTGTTGACTTTGTGAAGTTGGGCTTTTTGGCACCCGAAACCGATATTAGGCCGATTATTCCAGCTCTGGAGCGGGTGCTGGGGGATGCGGTCGGTAAGAATGTTGGCGCCTTCAACTTCAAAACGATTACGGATGAGTTCTCGGAGTTGATGTACGAGTATCCCTTCCGGGTTCCGGCCAAGTTTGCGCTGATTATTCGATCGCTCGTTACCCAGGAAGGTTTGGCGCTGTCGCTCAATCCCACCTTCAAAATTGTGGAAGTGGCCTATCCCTATGTGGCGCGGCGGTTGCTTACCGGAGAAACCCCCGAATTGCGGCGGCGGTTGTTTGAGTTGCTGTTCAAGCATGAGCGCTTCCAGTGGCATCGTTTGGAAAATTTGATTGCGATCGCCCGCTCGGACAACAACTTCGACCTAGTGCCGACGGCTCGCCTGGGTCTGCAATACCTGCTGTCTGATGAAGGGATGTATCTGCGGCGGCAACTCTTGCTGGCACTGATTGAGGATGATCGCCTCCATACCAATGAAGTGCAGCGGCTATGGAATCTGGTGAAGGATGACCTGCAACCGTCGCAGTTAGTCGGCGCTGCCCTAGGGGCGTTGACGGGCTTGTCGGGCGATCGCGTCGCTACCCTGCTGAACCAACCGGCCAATGGGTTGTTTCCTACCGTTGCTTCCTTTATGAATTTGATGGATGATTCCTCAGTGAATGTGGCATCGGGTCAACGCTAAGGATCGCGAATCAATTAAAACCAGATAGTTACTGTTTGAAAGCGCGGCTCGAGCCGTGCTTTCAAACAGTCGCTTTCCAAAAATAAGTGTTGGATTTTATCTTATTCAGAGTCTTAAAGGAGCTTTACCGATGGCAGGAAAACTCACGACCCATGTGATTGATACTGCCCAGGGCTGTCCAGCGGCAGACATGACGATCGATCTGTTCCGAGTGGATGATCTGGGTGAGCGGCACCATATACGAACTGTCACGACCAATGAAGATGGCCGCACGGATGAGCCGATGCTGGAGGGGATTGTATTCCAACCCGGCGTCTATGAGCTGCTATTCGAGGTCGGATCCTATTTTCAAAGTCGCCTGCCAACCCCCAACCCGCCGTTCCTAGATCGGGTTCCCATCCAATTTGGCATCGCTGACGAGACGACCCATTACCATGTGCCGCTACTCGTGTCGCCCTGGAGCTACAGCACCTATCGCGGCAGTTGAGCGCACGTTCTGAAACAGAAACTCCGATATCCATGATGCAAGCGCGGCATTGCCGCGCTTG
>JBCBSL010000329.1:0-6984 GCA_039819145.1 Cyanobacteria bacterium J06638_22 | reverse complement strand
TATTCTCTAGCATAAAAATAATATGCCCTATGACGAAAATGTAATATTTCATCTACTCTATTCAATTAAGTCTCTAACAGCACTTCGAAGACCTGACTTAGTTTGCTCTTCGTAAGGCGTATCACGATACTCATTTAGACACTTAATTGAATAGAGTAGATGAAATATTACATTTTCGTCATAGGGCATATTATTCTCTAGCATAAAAATAATTTTTAATTTAGAGAAATTTATTACAAACTCCAGACTTAGTAAAGTTTTTTTGACTCTTCTCTCTGCTCAAAACCACCTAATGTAACAAATTGTGTTTGCGCAATTGCGAGGCAATTGCGCAATTTTCCTCATGCTCCAATAAAAATACGGCAAGCCAAGCAGAAGAACCAAACGGAATCGGATCCCGGGTCCAAGTCATTCTTTTCCCGTTTCTGCAACGCTGCCTGATTCCTAAAGGAATTTTCCATTTCGAATACCCATTAGGCCTTTGGTCACGCCAAAGGCACAGGATTACTTGGCTTTTTTTCTACCCAGGAGGGTACATGAAAGTTTCGCAACTCAGAACAAAATCGCAAATTGCCGCCGCGTGCATGTACGCGATCGACGCCGCCACGGGGCAAACCGATGGCTTCTTCGACCTTAACTTCAGTGGCCAGCAGGCGCTGATTGAGTACATCGAGTCCTTAAACTCCGATGAGCAGTTAGCCCTGGCATCCGACCTCTTGAAGCACTGCCAGAACTTTACCGGAACGTTGATTATCTCAGTGCCTGAGTCAGAGAAACCGTCGCTACCCAAAGCGTAAGTTCCGACGGGCAGGCTGCTGCTACTTCCCGCAGTCTGCCCTATTGCACTCTGTCCTCTTTAGTACTTGGAGAACTTGACTTATGTCAAAATCTGCACCCCTAAGCACACTGTTTGCGATCGCTAGTTTTGCGCTAATGGGAGTCGGCGTGATCGGCTGCGCTCTGTGGCTATTGCGTCAGCAAACACCCATCAGTAGTTATCTGATTGTTGATGTCTCGGAATCCATGCGGGATTCCGGACAGTTGGAAGACCTATCCCACCAAATCTGCATAGGCATTCAAGAACAAACCATTTCTGGTGACTCCTTCACCGTGATGCCGTTCGCCAACACGAGTGCCGTTACCCATGCGGTTGAGATTCAAAACCGTCTCGACGTGTTGGGCCTATGCAAGGGAGAGACCCTTACTGCCTTGTTAGAAGCGGAATCCGTGGCCGCAGAAGAGGGTACATCCCTGCATGACACACTCGCACATCTTCAGCAGCACGTCAGCATTGGCGGTCAAGACGAACAGGGACGTGTCATCAGCATTCTGATCCATGCCAATGACCAAGGAGTCGGCGCACATGATGCGATCGCGATCGCCGAGACTGCCCAGCTTGCTGAAAGCCTTCTGACCGAGGGCACCGTATTGGTTCTGTTTGCGGTTGAGAGTGACCTGCAACGCGACTTGCAAAGCGCGCTGCAGCATCCGCACGTCCGCGTGTCAGCCCTGTCGCCCGAGAGCATTGAAACCAGCCTGGTCTGGGCTTTTTCCACCGCACGCAATACCCAAGGAGAGTAAAGCCATGTTGAGTAACCAACGGTACGTCCAACAACAACGCCTGAAATCTTGTCGTCGCATGTTGGCATGGCAGATAGAGCGGCTGAGTAAGACTGAGCCACAAACCCTAGCCCATATTGAACAGGGTCTGCGGGATCTAAGCCAAGCAGAGTATGCCGAGCAGCGAGCGCAACGGTTGCGCCAGCGTGGTCACAACGGTCATGTCTTACCTCTGCGCTGGCATTTGCCCGTCAAAGTAGTGATTGCCGGTATCGGGGCTTTAGTTTGTTCAGCATCGGTGCAAACCACAACGCTGACCCTACCCCGCTGGCTGCAAACGCCTGCGACACCTTTAATTGCTGGTGTTTTGGTTCTTGGCAGTGAGGAACTAGCCCGAAAATCCATGACTACCCTCCGGATGACGCAGGTTCAAGCTCAAGAAGTGCAGCAACTGACCCAAGCAATTGAGCGGATCGATGACACCTATCCGTTAGAAATCATCTACCGCGAGGCGCAACTGGAATTGCTGATGGCTACCGAGGCACGGCCCTGGCCTTTCATCGAAGCCGCCACCGTGGGCTTGATCTTTTTGCTGGAGTCAGGGTCAGCGCTGTTTTGGGTGGCCTCAGAAAGCCTTGCTCTAGCCGCTTTTGCAGCTATTGCACCGATCGGCTATGTCCTGCTGGCTGCTGTCTTATTGAGTCATGTGCTGGATGGCGACCAGGAATTGGAGGCTGTAGCGGGCTTGTATGAACGACACCTGATCCCGCAAGCCTTTGCTCCGGAATTGGTACAGGCTGCCGTTTCTGAAGTGGAAGCACTGACAACTGGGTCAACACCACATAGCCATCAGAACAATGGCTATGCCTCGGAATCCATGCTGGAAGACCTGTTCTAGCAACGGCTGTTTATTCTGCCGTGGGGCAACCCGTCCCACGGCTTACCCCCTTACTTTGAGGACAGAATCATGTTTAACCGCCATCGCCATGGCGTGAGCCGCCTTTCCTTTTATGACGCATTGTACCAAGCAGCCTTCATAGGTTCGACAATCCTCTGGGCATTTCTGCTTCTGCCGCTATGGGAGCGACAGCTTCCTAATGCAGCACCAGGGCATTTCGTCATCGTCATCGTTGCCTTAACAGCCATAATGCTGCATGGCGCGTGCACTGCATACAGCGTCCTGATTGCCGAACGGGGCGCGTCGTGGCCCCAATCTTACCTGACAGGTTACGGCCTTGTTTTATTAAGTGCCCTATTGCTCTCTGCCTGGAAAGTTCAATACGGCCTGCTTTGGTGCCTGTTGGTTGCGATCGCCGCTGCTGGTGTTCGCCGCTGGATTTCGTTTCATCAACCGTTATGGCTGGGCGAGGCCGGTAAGTTTCTACGTCCTGTCGGCTGGGTCAAGCGATTCTACCGGTCGCAGGTGGAACCGGAACAACCGACCCTGCAGTGGTTGGGCATCGATATTCCATTTGGGGAAGGCACCCGGAATTTCAGCTTAATGGGTGCGATTTCCTCAGGCAAAAGTATCTTGCTCCGGTTGTTCTTGCAGTCGTTTGTGCCGTTGATTGGCAAACGTAAGAACCTGCGCCTGCTCGTCTTCGACCCCACCTTTGATATGGTCAGCATCATCCGGGGTATGAATCCGACATGTCCGATCCATATCTTGTCACCCCGGGATGCCCGGGCCAGTGTTTGGGATATTACCGCAGATGTGCGGGGTCTTTCAGACGCCAGAGCATTGGCTACTACGCTAACGCCGCCAAAACCCGACCGCCCTGGCCCCAATGACTTCTGGATCGAGGCTGCGCAATACATTTTGGAAGGACTGGCCCTGTACTTTTCGGTGGTGGTCAAAGAAAACTGGGAGTTCCGGGATTTGCTTATCGCTTGTAATTCGCAAGAACGGCTGATGGTGATCCTGAACAGCCACCCGGCCACAAAGGAGTACGTCTATGCTCTGAGCGGCGATCGCCTGACCCATTCCATTATGGTGACAGTTCAGGTTTACCTGTCACAGTTCTCATCCATTGCCTCTGCCTGGTACCACCTGCGTCAGCACGCTGAACAGAACCACCGTCCCTTGAGAACTTTTAGCTTTGCTAACTGGGTGCATGAAGATGGAGTTACCATCCTGGGCCGCGACTTGGAAAACCGCACGGCCATGATGGCATTGAACCGGTTGTTCATTACCAAAGCAGGCCGGGTTCTCCTCAATCAGTTCGGGGATACGTTACAGCGGGATCCACATACCTTCATCGTGCTAGATGAAGCCCATACCCTCGGCGTGCTACCCGAGTGGGAGGAATTTACTACCAATGCCTCCTCCCGGGGCGTCAGCATTGCAACCGCCATGCAAGCTTTGCCCAGCCTGCAGCGGCTGTATGGCAAAGATGGGGCCGAAGCTATTCTGGGGCAGTTCTTCCACAAGGCTTTCCTCCGCCTCAATGACACCACGACGGCAGAATATGCCTCCAGCCTGGTTGGTCGCGGCGACCGGTTTCAGACATACTTCGATGGCAAAGCCTGGAAGATCAGTGAGCGGGTGGAACGCAATGTTGCGATCGTCGCGCCGGAGGAGTTGCGCCGGATCCCGCCCCCAGCCAAGGGTAAGCCTGGTTTTTTCAATAGGATGCTGGGGCGGGGTGGCACCCCACTGAAAGGTTTTTATCTCGGCATTCATGGTTGCTGGAGCCAGCTTTCCCCGCGCTACATCTCAGAAAACCTGAAACCTAAAGCGAACGTGCCGAATCGCGTGCCTTGGGAGATCCCTCCGCTGCCGACTTGGGATTACAGCGATATCAAGCGGCTCAAGCTGGATCACGTGATCAGTCCAGCGGAATTCCAGCAGCATCTATCTGAGGAGATCAAAACCCAGGAAGACATTGTCCAGCAAGTGGACGACATTCTAGACAAATTAAAGCAATCAGACGGCTTGCTGTCGTCTACTGAGACGGCATCAGAGGACGAGGAACCGGAGGTGTCTGAAGACGCTATTCCGTAGCTGCTCTGTTTATCGGGGCTGTCTGAACTCAGGCAACCCCATCACAAAACATTTGAACATCTGAAGATTCATGGAGGACACCATCATGGGTTCCATTCTGCTTGTATCCAATGACAAGGGCGGCGCTGGCAAATCCTTCTTCTGCCGTACATTATTGCAATACTTTCTGTATAAGGAAACACCTTTTGTTTGCTTCGATTTAGATCGCTCCAACCCCGATGTATACCGCTGTATGCAAGGGATTTGCGAGGTTCGGCTGGCGATTCTAAGCGAGTCGGAACGGCTTATTGACTCGGCAAACGCTGTGTTCAATGCAGCGCTGGAAAATGATGTTATTTGCAACCTGCCAGCCCAAGTTGGCCCTGCCCTAGAGGCCTGGATTGAAAACAACCAGTTGTTAGATCTGGCCGAAGAAATGGATGTCCAGATGCGCTTTTTCTTTGTAACCGATGCCGGTTTTGAGGCGAACAAACTGTTCATCCATTCTGTGCAGCGGTATGGCGATCGTATTCCGCACACTTTGGTCAAGAATTACGGACTCACCGACGATTTTACGCCGATCGATAATGATCCTTTTGTGCAAGAGCTGCTGGATGCTTTTGATATTGAGGTTATCGCTCTGCCTAAATTTATGGGGGCTGTCGATCGCAATTTTATCGACGCCAACTCTTTAAGCTTTGGCGAGGCTCTGACACATCCAGACTTGGGACCAATTTCCCGACAGCGGATTAAGGTCTTCCTGCGCAAGGCCTATGAAGAATTCGACCGATTGTCCTTTCTCAAACCCCCAGTGCCTCAGGTCGAGGAGCCCGTGAAACCTAAGCGTACTCCCCGAAAAAAAGGAGGTAAGGCATGAGTAGCTCCTCCCCTATTCCACTCTCGCACCAATCTTCCCCCCCATTACTCGACAAGGTTCTCCATGATCTGACCCCGGATCAAAAAGCGCGGGTATTGGATCTGGTGGTGCGCCTTGATCTCGATCCGGATGACCCGTTGTGGCTGATCGCGATCGCGATTGGGCAGTTACAAATTTTGGTCGAAGATGCGCCAAACGATTGGGGGCATCTGTTCACCGCCTTTTTAGAGGAATTGGAGCAATGGAAAACCCACAACCTGAACACTCTGGATCAACTGGTTCTGGAAGCCGAGGCGGTGCAGGCGCTGAGCCAGCATTCCAAAACGCTCAGCAGTCATATCAACGATTTGCAGACCGTATTGCAGCTACTCATCGAAACCTTGCAGACCTCGATGCACAATACCCAAACCTGGCAGGACAACTTCGCGATCTTGAAGCGCGAATTGCTCCTCAGCCTGGGCAACTTACAAGTCTCGAACACACCCCTGACCGAGAATCCCATCCCGACCACGAAGCAACCAATGAAGTCGATCGCGAGCTGGATCGTTAGCCTGTTAACGCTCGCTGTCGTACTTGTAAGCGGCATAAGCCTGATGCAGCTTCGTCAGGTGCAAGTTCAGCAGGGACAACACCTGCAATGGTTGATGGAAAAAGAAAACCGTCGGGATTGCCAAGAGGGTACCCTACCCGCCTCGAGCCCCCTCTGCCACTAACGCACTGAAATAAACCTAACCAGGGCAGTGCTCAAGCTGCCCTATCCGCATGACACTGTTATTTATTCTGGTGACACCCATGTCTCAGCAACCTGCACCGACCCCACAACCAGAGCCGAAACCTACCCCAAAACTAGATAGCAGGCCAAAGTCCATAACGAGCAACTCTGTTCCACGCCAATTGCCCTTACCCGCGAATGACAATAAGCCCCTGTCGGCGAGGATTCAGATGGGATTGCTCAATGCATGTCGCCTACATCCTGCGGGTAGAGCCATTGTATTCGCGGTCACTTCTACGAAAGACGTTGAAGCCTGGCTGGAACAGCGGAAAGCCCAACAACAAGAACAAGAAAAGGGGGATAAGGCAATCCCGCCGCGGGGACGGCTAGAGATTATGGAAGACAAGCCAGCCAATCCCTCCGGGCGACAGAATCAGTCTCTTGGAAAATCGCAGTCGGTACATCGGAGGGAAGAAACCTCACGAGGTCGCCGAGGCTGTTTTGAGAAGGAAGATTATGGTATCGATCGCCCCCTTAGTAACAACCGACCACAACGCCAGCAGGAAAACGATCCGTTCCTGGCAAGGCTGCAACAATTAGGAAACACCCGAGAGCAGGAAGCCCGGTTACTCGCAATCTATCAACAGGTCGGCCAGACTCGTAGCGCCCAAAAGCCGATTGAAGTTTACCGCAACTACATGAGTCAAATTGCTCTAAAACAAGGCCGTCAAATGATGGATCGAGAACAAGATCCGCAAATTGCTCTGAAAACGGATCAACAAGCCTTTCAAGTGATGCTGGCCCGCACCGAAAATTATCAAGATGCATTGGACGCGATCGTGGCGGCGAGTC
>JBCBSL010000328.1:0-6996 GCA_039819145.1 Cyanobacteria bacterium J06638_22 | reverse complement strand
GGAAAAGAGAATGCTCGTCTCTCTTTACGTCATTGTCTAGGATTTAAAGAACAACTTTTAGAAAGAAGAGAAGGCTCAGAGAAGAGCGAAAGATCGGCTATCTCGCAGAACGGATTAGCAGTTCAAAGATTTTTCCGAAAAAGAAAATTATAAAGATCTCAGACATTGCCTCGTTGAAGAGTGTTTGAGGCTATCCACTCATCCTAATCCTTGGGTCTCGTCTGGACGCGACGAACTACACTAAAGTTTACTTGCCCTTAACCTGAATGAACGCCTGGTTATCGTCTATAGCGCTATGCGCGTTAGTTAAGTACGGGTGTGTGGGCGCACGTCGCGCCCACACACCGTCTATAGCGGTTGCATACCGCTATAGATGATGCAAGGAGCGTATTGAATGGCGCTGGCGGAAAGCATCGGAGAAAGGATCCGTGGCGGAAAGCAGGATGTCACAATAGTGAGCATGGATTTGCAGCACAGGTGGGTAACGGACGTTGGCAAAGGTTGCTTTAGAACGAGTCTCTCGGCGGTTTGGTGCATCGATCGCCATTGATGGCATTACGTTTGAGGTGCCCGATGGCGAGCTTTGGGTGCTGGTCGGGCCATCGGGTTGTGGCAAATCCACAATCTTGCGCACGATTGCTGGGCTAGAGCAGGCTACCGAAGGGCAAATCTACATTGGCGATCGCCAGGTCACCGGCATCCCAGCACGGCAGCGGGATGTGGCGATGGTGTTCCAAAACTATGCCCTCTATCCCCATATGACCGTGGCCGAAAACCTCGCCTTCGGCTTGAAGATGCGGCAGGCCGAGCAGGGGATGATTCGCGATCGCATCGAAACGGTTGCCCAATCGCTCAACATTGCCCATTTGCTGGATCGCAAACCCCGACAGCTCTCGGGCGGGCAACAGCAGCGGGTGGCGTTGGGACGGGCGATCGCTCGCGAACCCCAGGTCTTTTTGCTCGATGAGCCGCTATCGAATTTGGATGCCCAACTGCGGGATGATACCCGCGCCGAGCTGAAGCAGTTGCACCAAAATGTAGGCATCACGACCATTTATGTGACCCACGACCAGGTCGAAGCGATGACCCTGGCCGACAAGATTGTGGTGCTCGATCGAGGGCATATCCAGCAAATTGGCGATCCACAGACCATTTATGCCAACCCTGCGAACCAAATGGTGGCGTCGTTTATGGGCAATCCCCCGATGAACTTGGTCTATAGCACCTATGAGGCGGGTCAGTTTTTCATCGAGGGGCAGGCGCTTCCATGTCCCGAACGGCTACAGGCAGTGGTGCGATCGCATCCTAGCCCGCGCTACACCCTTGGTATTCGCCCAGAACAGGTGCAGGTGGTGGCCGAAACGGAGGCGTTTCATCTCAAAAGCGTGGTGACATTGGTCGAGCCGTTGGGTCGGGAAACGTTGGTGAAGGTGAAGTTACCCAGTGCCTCTGGGGCAAAGACGCCGGTGCTCAACCTGATTGCGCCTGCCGCTTTTGCGTTATGTCCAGGCGATCGCCTCTTCCTCTGCTTCGATTTGGATCATCTGTTTCTGTTCGATGCCAGTACTGGCGATCGCCTCGCTTGAGCCGAGATTATTGTCCCCAAAGCGTTTGGTTTCGGTTCAGGGTGGCTGGGTAATCCCCGGTATGGACTTCGGAGCGAATCTCGTCGCGATCGCCCCAAGCGACCAGTTCAATGTAGGTGCGGCCTGCGCGCAGCAGGGATCCGCTGGCGTCGTAGAGTTCCAGCCAACCATCGTCTCCATCGGTAGCGGCGCGAATGGCATACACCAATTTGTCTTCGAGGCTGAGGGTTTCGAGGTTCACCGTGCCGCGATCGCGCGCTGCCACATGGTCTCGATAATACTGATAGGCGTCCTGAACCGCATCGGGTCGCGTCGCAGTTTTGGGCGTCATTGCTGTCATAGCGGCAAGGGGCGTTGGCTTTGCATCCATGTCCGTTTCTTCGAGATAGGCACGATAGCGTTCTTGCCAGTAGTGATGCATCGTCGTCGCAATGCGATCGCACACCTTGGTTGCCCAGTCACTCATTGGATTTCCCCTGCTTGTGCTTTGTCTTTATTCTGAACAATTTTTATTCTGAACAATTTTGCTGCCGATTTTTGCTGCCGATGGGGACGATCGCTATCCTGAAACGAGAGCCCGACAGCAGCAAGCCACAGGCTAAGATCTAAAATCGTAGCCCCTCTGGGGCGGCTGAACCAACGACTGCGTTCACGCCGAAGTCTACAATCCAATAATTGCCAAGAGCCGATTGGGTCGTTCAGGGAGGCAACGAAATCGATGGTGCAGGTAGCATTTGAAGCCTTGGTGGAAGCGGTGCAGGAGGGCGATCGCCTCCTCAGTTTTCCGACAGATACGGTGCCTGCCCTGGCGAGCCGTCCGGATGCGGCAGAGCTAATCTACGTCGCCAAGCAACGTGCCCAAACCAAGCCGCTGATTTTGATGGGGAGCGATCTGGTGGATTTGTTGCCTTACGTGCAGGGCACTGATGCGGAACTTGGGATTTGGCAGCGGGTGGCGGATATCTATTGGCCTGGCGCGCTGACCCTGATATTGCCCGCGAGCGATCGCCTGCCCAAAGCCATGAATCCAACTGATCCCTCCACCATTGGCATTCGGGTGCCCAATCGGGCGATCGCGCGCCATTTGCTCCGCCAAACGGGTCCTCTGGCAACCACCAGCATCAACCGTTCCGGCGAGCCGCCGCTACAAACCATCGACGAAATCAACGTTGCGTTTCCTCAGGTCTGCACTTTCGTTTCGACGGAACTCGAAGCCCTCGAAGCTGCTCTGCCGAAAGATCTGGGAGCCAAATCTGCCAACTCTGGTATCCCCTCGACGGTGGTGAAGTGGACAAAACAAGGTTGGCGTATGATTCGCTTGGGGAGTATTGATCTACCAGCCGATGCAGGTTTGCATTGAACCTGCTCTACGTTTTCGGGGCTGACATATATAGCGGTGTGCAACCGCGTCAAGCACAGAAATGGAGGTGTGGGGGGCAACGCGCCCCCACACCTCCGTCCTTAACTAACGCGCCTAGCACATAAATTCATTGCCTATGTTGTGGTAAAAACTCAAGGAGTTTAATCAGAATTGAATGATTTTTCTGCCAGTTCTGTTTACGTTCGTCCAGCTAATGATGTAGGAATAGTAGGCTCAGTAATTTTGTAGATTGCTACGAGATTCTTCTTATGACCACCTGACTAATCGAGTCAAGGCGAAAACCATTTTGAAATAGTCAGACTAGGTTTTGAGTATTCAGGTCTTGCTTCAATCTTTGCTCGGAGTCATTGATAGAAGGAAATCTAAGAGTATGCGTTCTGTTGCGTCTGGCGATACGACTCAAAACTCTAGCGTGTTGTGGGGGCTGACCGAGTCCTCATCAATTCGTGTGATTTATGGAACGGATCCATCCCTCTCGAATGGAATTGAACGGTCTGCGGGAGCGCTGAATGATCCGCTTCTTCCCGTCAAATTTGAGATCAATAATCTCAGGCCAGGAACACAATACTACTACCGATTTATTGATGGAAATGGTGCGAGTAAAGGGGGCACCTTTCGTACGGCTGCACCGGATGGCAGACAGGCAGGTTTGCGGTTTGGGGTGTCGGGCAGTTGGCGAGGAGAATTGGCCCCCTATCCGGCGATCGCCAATGCCGACGAGCGCGACCTAGATTTCTTCATGCTGCATGGCGACACCGTTTATGCAGGTGTTCCGTCCCCGGCGGTTCCCAAAGCCCAGGCTGAAACCCTAGAAGACTATCGGTTGAAGCATCGCGAGGTCTATGCCCAAGAGCGCTATGGACTCAATGCATTTGGTGATCTGCGAGCCTCCACTTCAGTACTCGCGACAATTGATGACCATGATGTAATCAACGACTTCTCTGGCGGCGCATCGGCCAGCTCCGATAATCGATTCCCTGAAACCACAGGGTTGATCAACGACACCGATCTCTACGAGAACGGATTGCAAGCCTTTGTGGAATACAACCCCATTCGCGAGACATTCTATGGGAATACGGGGGATGGCCGCACCGCAAATGAACGTCAGCTCTACCGCTTCAATACCTATGGTGATGATGCCGCTGTATTTGTGCTGGATAACCATTCGTTCCGTGATGAGGCGTTGCCGGAGCCCAATGCGGTCGATTTAACCGATCAGTCGCCAGAAGATGCGGCCGTTGTGGCTCAATACTTGGCTCAAACCTTTGACCCCACCCGCACGTTATTAGGCGAAGTGCAGTTGGAGGATCTCAAGCGCGATCTGCTCCAAGCGGAGCAGGATGGGCTGACCTGGAAATTCATCATGCTGCCAGAGCCGATTCAAAATCTAGGGCTTCAGGGGTCTGCTGATCGTTATGAAGGCTATGCTGCCGAACGTGCCGAAATTCTGGCTTTCATCACTGAAAACGATATTGATAATGTGGTGTTCGTTGCGTCTGATACCAATGGCACCCTGGTCAATAACCTGACCTATCAAACGGCTGCCGGAGCGCCGCAAATTGCGACCAGTGCCTTTGAGATCACGACGGGTTCCGTGGCGTTTAGCCAGCCGTTTGGGCCGTTTGCTGTAAATGTGGCCGCTAATGCTGGCTTGGTCGATCCGTTTCTCCTGGGGGTTTACAACGCGCTACCTGTTGCTCCTGATCCAACGGACAGTTCGTTTCCAGACGATAAAGACGATGCGCTTGAGTTGGTCATCAATGAGCAATTGCAACCCTTGGGTTACGACCCCTTGGGTTTGGACAACAACCTGCCCGTTGCCGATGGATTAATCAATGCAAGCTTGCTGCAGGGAGATTACGTTGCGGTACATACCTATGGCTGGACAGAGTTTGAGATTGATCCGGTAACGCAGGTTCTCCGGGTTACGACCTACGGTATTGATCCCTATGAACCGAGTGATGTGGCAACCGAACAAGCCGCAAACAATGCGGGTGTGCTGAATCGTATTCCGCGCATCGTGAGTCAGTTTGAGGTCACCCCGCAGTTTGATAATCCTGGTGGTGACGGCGATGGAGATGGAGATGGTGACAGCGATGGCGATGGCGATGGGCCAACTCCCTTCGATGATGTCCTCGTCGGAACTGCAGGGGATGACATCATCTTTGCGCTGGCTGGCAATGACCGAGTGAGTGGCTTGGGTGGGAGCGATCGCCTCGCTGGGGATGAAGATAATGACACCTTGCTGGGTGGCGAGGGAAATGACCGTCTCCTTGGTGGAGCGGGTAACGATACTGCTGTTGGAGGTGTGGGGAACGATCGCTTTCTGGGGGGCAATGGCAGCGATCGCTTGTCTGGCAATGCAGGCAATGATCGCATGGCGGGCGGCAATGGTGCCGACAACCTAGTGGGTGGCGTCGGCAACGACACGATGGTCGGTGGTGCAGGCAATGATCGCCTCCTAGCGGCTGGCGGCAACGACCTGATGCGCGGCAACCTGGGCAATGATCGGCTCAATGGTGGATCGGAGAACGATCGCCTCTTCGGTGGCCCAGGGAACGATCGCCTCAATGGCCAAGGCGGTGATGATGTGTTGCGGGGTGGCACCGGGCGGGATGTTCTGCGCGGTGGTTCGGGGAACGATCGCCTCATTGGAGAGATTGGCAACGACCTGATTGTGACGGGGGATGGGCGCGATCGCGTCACTGTCCGACGTGGTCACGGTCTCGACCGGGTACGAGATTTTGCAGATGGCTTAGACAAGATCCTGCTGGCCGGAATCGCGTTTGGGCAAATCTCCATCCGTCAGCAAAACAACGACGTGCTGATCGCTACGGCGAACGAGCGCCTGCTTCTGTTGTTGGGAACCAGAGCACAGGATATTACCCAGGCAGATTTTGCCTGATGCAATGGAGGTTTTCAAACTATCGACAGGCAAAAGGCAGGTCAGTTTTCTGACCTGCCTTTCACTGAGTTGCTAGCTGTAGGTGGTGTAAGGGCGATCGCCCCTACCTACACCATGCCCAAACTTTCCTAAACTTCGCTGGGGTTACCGATCCACCGACCCCATAATGATGTCGATGCTGCCCAGGATGGCAACGATGTCGGCTACCTTCACCCCTTTGAGGAGGTGGGGCAATATTTGCAAGTTGTTGAAATCAGCGGCGCGAATTTTGAATCGCCAGGGGAAGACACTATTGTCGCCAATCACATAAATACCCAGCTCGCCCTTGCCACTTTCAACGCGGACGTAGTTTTCGCCTTCGGGGATCTTGAAGGTTGGTGAAAGCTTCTTACCGATGAACTGGTAGTCAAACGCATTCCACTCTGACTTGGGTCCACCGCCCATCCGCTGAGCTTCTAGGTTTTCGTAGGGGCCGCCGGGTAAACCTTTGAGCGCCTGACGAAGAATCTTGACCGACTCGCGCATTTCTCGAATCCGAACCAGGTAGCGGGCATAACAGTCACCAGCGGTTTCCCACTGCACATCCCAGTCAAAGTTGTCGTAGCACTCGTAGTGGTCGACTCTCCGCAAATCCCACTTCACGCCCGATGCCCGCAGCATGGGACCCGACAAGGCCCAGTTGATTGCCTGATCGCGGGTGATTGTACCCACGCCTTCGACCCGCCGCCGGAAAATGGGGTTATTGGTAATCAGCTTTTCGTATTCGTCGACTTTGGGCTCGAAGTAGTCGCAGAAGTCTTCGCACTTATCCACCCAGCCGTAGGGCAGATCAACCGCAACACCACCCATACGCCAGTAGTTGTTGTTGACCATGCGGTAGCCCGTTGCGGCTTCCCACAGGTCGTAAATCTGTTCCCGCTCACGGAAGATGTAGAAGAAGGGAGTTTGTGCGCCCACGTCGGCCAGGAATGGCCCTAACCAGAGGAGGTGGTTGGCAATGCGGTTCAGCTCCAGCATAATGACGCGGATGTAGCTGGCTCGCTTGGGTACGGGAATGTCGGCAAGCTGCTCGATCGCATTCACCACAACCGCTTCATTGAACATCCCAGCCGCATAGTCCCAAC
>JBCBSL010000327.1:0-7063 GCA_039819145.1 Cyanobacteria bacterium J06638_22 | reverse complement strand
AGCTTCCCAGAAAGTGAAGTGTGCAATCTGCTGGATTTTCTGCGCAACCCGGATGATGGCTTGATGGCTCGACAAATTGCCTCGGTCATGAATCGCAACTTTGCCCTTAATAGTCATTCTTCTGAGGATAAGTTTTTCTCCGATGCAGGGGATCAGTTGGTTCAAGCCATCCTCATGCTGACCAAAAGCCTACCTGCACCCGATCTGATGACCGCATCCACCCTCTTGAGTCTGTCAGATCTTCCCGCTCGGATTCAAGCGGCGTGGGATAACCCTAATGCGGTCGAAGGGTGGGAGATGAGTAACTGGGTTTACATGGCCTTTGCCCAATTGCTCCAATTACAAGGGTCTGAAAAGACAGTAGCTGGGGTTTTGGGAACGGCCAGTAAACTCTTTAGTCGATTTCTCAATCCTGAATTAGTCAGTGCCTTTTGTGGAGAAACCACCCTGCCCATTGATATGGAAGGCAAGACATTGATGGTGCTCGGGATGGATCGCCAACGTCGCAGCGCGATCGCCCCCTTGATTGCCACGGTTATGCATATGGTTGTGACGCGAAATGTGACGCGCAAACGACGCGATCCGCTGATTCTCGGCATTGATGAATTGCCGACTTTATTTCTGCCCTATCTAACGAATTGGCTGAATGAAGACAGGAGTGATGGGTTGGTTACCGTGATTGGATTTCAAAATCTCAATCAACTCGAAAAAGCCTATTCCCGCGAAACGAGCCGAGCTATTTTTGGGGGCTGTGGAACCAAAACCATCTTCAACCCGCAGGAGGCTGAAAGTGCGCGAGTCTTCTCTGACTACCTCGGCAATGAAGAAATCAGCATCACGCAAAAATCTAAAAACACAGGACGCGGGGGAACCAGTAAAAGCACCTCGGATCACCTACAGCAACGCCCATTGATTGAACCCGCTCAATTCAATCGATACCCGACAGGGAAATGCGCTGTCGTTAATCCAGGCTATGCCAATAAAAAAGAAGCCGCCTTACCGTTTGAAATCCAGATCAAAATTCCCAAAGCCGATATTCAACGCGAAGCGTGGTGCAGAAACGTTTGGGAAAAAGTAAGAGGCAAACTCATCGCGCAATCGGGACAAACCGAGTTTTCAGATGAGCGGAGCCGGGAAGCCATTCAGTATCGCAGACAAATCGTCGAACAGTTTTTCCCCAATCCAGGCAATCAAGAGGTGCAGCCATCCGCTCCCATCCCACTTTCCCCCGATGTGATGCAGGAACTGAAGGCTGTTTTTTAAGTAATTCATCGTTTTATCTAGGAGCACTTCGATGTCGGGCTCTCCTCCATATATTGACGGGGCTAGTGCAGCAGAGAAGGTCGAGCGCGATGAATTCGACGCCGTCGATTCGATTATCCGCACCTTACAACTCCTGGCGCTTTATAAACTAGGTCAAACCGTTGCTCAACAAGTGGAAGGGCTATCGGCTGAAAGTGAAGACAAGGCTCCCGTCGACACCGATGAAATTAAGGCTGAGATTGAAGCACCTCCCCCCTCAGCCCTTCCCGGAAGCGCGTCACCGCAACTCCCTTCAGGAGCCGATCCATCTCCCGAATTGACAGGAACGCCAACCGCACCACCGCCCGCATTATATGAAGGCGCGGCCTCTTCACAGTTATTGCCTGAATCCTTTATCGATGTTGAAGCGGTAGAAGTGGCTGAGATCCAAGTGAGCTATGAGGATCAGACCTACTCAGGGACGCTAACAAAACTGAAAGGACAACTTCAAGAAGCCAATCCTCTAAAGGCTGAGGCACTCAACGCTGCATTACAAGACGATCAGCATCTCGCACAAATATCCGGAGACGCAAGCGCTGCGTCAGAGTACACCCCATCCGTTGAAGTCATGATCAATGGCGAACGGGTGGATCAGCTAGATCGCCAAGGAGCTGCATCTTTGGGCGAACAAGCCAACTCCCCAGCCCCAGCCATTGAAGCTATCAGCCTGGGGGAAGCCGAGCGATTAACCCATCAAAATCCAGGCGATTCCTATGCGCAGAATCCGGACATCGCCACCGATCACCCTACACCTCTAGTTCTCGTCGATCCCAAGACAAATACGTCCGTACCACTTCTTAGCACCAGAGCTGGCGTTGAAACCGTCGCCCATCAATCCACATTAGAAACCGCATCGGAGCAAGGGATGTGGAGGGATATCAAAAGTGATCGCGCCCTGGAGGTGGATCGCCCCGGCACCTTGGCCGATATCGAGAGCGATCGCGCCGTTTCTAACAGCCAGAGTGATGCGGCCATTTATCCAGCCCAGCGCGTCTTAGGTTCCCTTCCGGGCAATGGTGGGCGATTTGAAGGCGAACATTACATCCTTTCAGGCACCTCCGATAACTTTTCCGTTTTTGCCAAAGACGGACGGGGCGAGATTTTTCACTTTCAGGACGGCAACACCCCCGTCAATCACCTGAGCGAGCAAGATGTTGCTCGGTTTCACGCTGGAACCCAAATTATCGAGCAACACAGTTTTCAAGTGGCTGCATCCAACGACGTTCCCGTTCCCCGTGCCCAATCCCAAGGATCTGAGATCGACATTGGCTAACACGTCTGTTTAGTCCCCTTCAAACCGCTTTGGGAAAAATCCATGGTTAAACCAACACACAAGTTTTGGCGGTGGGCAGTCATCATCCTGTACTGCTGTGCTCTGATCTTTACTGGCCCTGCTGTCGCATTCGCCTCACCCACAGAAACGACGCAAGAGATTCCGTATACAGAGGCGGAACTCAACCAAGCCCCGGATTCAGCTCAGGTTCCGCTCAGCTCCTACAACGGAGCCCCGACCCCTGATTGGTCGCAACTAACCCTAAACGATCTGCCTGCCTTTACCGAAGCAGGCCGCATCGACATCCCACCGGAATTTGAATCAGAGCTGGGGCCATCCCGGAGTTGGAATGCGGGGGATTCTCCCGCCAGCATCCTGCGCCTGGGCGACCTCTCTGATACCAATGTTGGCAACTTCACCCTTCAGCAATATCTCGATTTTGGGGGGCTCAATGCCGATGAGGTAGCACTCAGTAACCTGGGGCCAATGGAATGGCAAACCCTCGATGACCTGGCGATCGCCGTCCCTGGCCTCAGCGACACCACCGTGAGCGAGTCACCAGCCATTGCCGAATACCTCTCGGTGGCCCAATACGGTAATGTCTTCCACTCGGACACCATCCTCGAAGAATTCGGTGGGACGCAAATTGGCGAGCTAACCCGTCGCGGCGAACAAGCCTATCTGACGGACACCACGTTTGGACAGATTGACCTGGAACAGTGGAGCATGAATGATATCGCTGGACTCAGCGATACTCAAACAGGCAACCTCAAGGGATGGCAACAGTCCTATGCCAATGAAATCCCCGGATTGACCGCTGCCCCGATGGATCAAGTCGTCGGCAGCGTCAAAGGGAGCCTCGGATTTGTTGCGATATTTGATGTGCCCTATGGGGCAAAGGAACATACGACGACACCCACTCGATATTCCATCACGGGGAGCAACCAAGAAGGGTTTCATGTGCAATGCGCCCAAGAAACGGGGTGCGCCCACATTGAACTCGCCGCCCCCTTTGATCTCGGCCCCCTCTCCGATTTGGGCTTACATGGAGCGCAGTGGATCAAAGGCGGAGAGAGCGACGGCGGCCAAATGGTGCGGGGGGGTGAAGGGGTATTGGGAGCCGTCAATGGTGGGCGCGAACCCACCGGGCGACATCCGTTTGGGGATGCCTTCAAACTGGTGCTCATCGATGTCGATGAACCTTCCGGCACTGGAACCTTTGGTATCTATACCCGCTACTGTCAGCGCTATCCCATCGACTTGGGGTGTACACCGTATTTCATCGGCCCCATTCCTCTGTTCACCGTCAACGAAAAGAGCCTCGTTATCGTAGGGCTCACCCCCATTGGTGCATCCCAGCTCGGCGATGTCCCACTCTCTCCAGAGCAAGCCGAGATGGTGCGGCGGCTAATGGAGCAAGACAGTAGCGGTCGCGGCGGCGGTCGCGGCGGCGGATTCAACTTTAGCAGTGAGTGTGTGGAACGGGCAGCGGGAGCCGTTCCCACTGCCAATCAATCGGAAGAATCCGATCGCATTGTGTCTGCCATCATGCGCGAGGCCCAGGAGCAGGGCATCACCGATCCCGCTCAACTCGCTTATATGCTGGCCACCGCCGAAACCGAAACCGATTTTCGCATTCGCAGTGAGGATAGTGGCGGTAGCAGCGCCTACGGGGGCGGAACCCGGTATCGAGGGCGCGGCATTGTGCAGCTCACGCACCAAGAAAACTATCAGAAAATGTCCGAGCGTACGGGCGTTGATCTGGTCAACAATCCCGAACGCGCCAATGAACTAGATATTGCGGCGTTTGTCACTGTCAATGGCATGCGCGATGGCGTCTTTACTGGGCGATCGCTCGATGACTACATCAATTCAGAAACCGGACAGATGGATTTTGAGGGGGCGCGAACCATTATCAATGACTGGGATAAGGCAGCAGAAACGGCGGCAGCAGCACAACGGTACTATGCCGCCATGGAGGGGTGTAGCAATGAGCCGACCAGCGCTGGCGCGGCTAACGGCGACCTGATGGCCGCTGTCGAAAGTAATTACGGCATGGTGACAAGTGATTGTCCTGGAACTAACGGCGGACGACGTGCCTGCGCCTGTGCGGTCAACCGTGTACTAATAAATGCAGGTTACGAACCGTTAGGGCCAGGAGCTGAGGGAAGTTACAGTGTGTCGGAAGTTCATCGTGCTCTAGAAGATGGGCGCGGCACCGAAGTACAAGCCTCCGATGCCCAGGCAGGCGATATCGTGATCGTCTATCGGAGTGAAAATACACGCCATATTGGATTTTGCCTCAATGACGGCTGTACCCGAGCCCGATCCAATTCTTCGAGCAACGGCAGCTTTAGTTGGGATTCGGATGGCTATTTCTCCCCGTCTTATGGCCCGAACTCTCGACGGCATATCTTTCGCATGAACAATTAATAGGGAGTAACCCCATGAAGATTAAATTCGGTTACGCTTTCACCGCTCTGTTAACTCTCGTTATGGTCATCAGTGTTTCCATGACTCATGCACAAGCCAACGAAGTTGATCCGGCGATCGCCACGACGGTTGAAACCTATCTGGAAGAAGAGGGTGCAACTGTCGAAATTGTCATGGACTGGACAGGCATTTCCGCGAGTGGAAACTATGCCGCTGCTTTTTTCACAGAAGGTGAATTGGGTGGCAGTGTAGTACTGCAAAGAGAAGGCGATAACTGGCAAATCATTCACGTAGATGGAGGGGTAATGAATGCCTCTGAAATGGAAACCCGCTTAGGTTTGCCTGAAGCTGATGCCAATGATCTGTGGGAGCAAATGCTCGAACAATAACTGGAGCCAAGCTCAACTTTGTATGTGCCTTCGTTGATGGCTTCCACAAGGAGATTTTTCTATGAAACTCAAACCCACGATGCTCTGGATCCGCAAACGATGGCGATGGATAGCGATTCCGGCTGGGAGCCTCCTGGCCGCCGCCGTACTCTGGCACAGCGCACCTGGCCCAGAGCATCCCTTGCTGTATCCGACCTTTGCGGATGATTCTCCCAATGCCGATGTCTTGGCCAATGTGCCAGAGACCATCCACAACTGTCTTGCGATGACTTCAACTCAACCCTTTGAGGTCATCGCTGCAACCGAAGGCGACGAGCGCTTTTACTTGGTCGCTCCCGCCAGTCAACCCTTGACCGAGGTAGATCAGCTGATCAAGGTGAATGAATCAGGGTGTGAGCGCCTGATGGACGGACGCTCAACCCCACAGCCACTGCATACCTACACCCAATCTGAAGCCATTACTCAGACCCTGGAAGCCCAACGGGTAGAAACCTATGCCCGCTGGACAGAGGGTGATCTGCAAGCCTACCTGGATAGCTACCTTGAGCAGGGTGATCCATCCGCTACCTGGCTATCCCAATCGCAAATTACAGCCCTGGAGGAAGCCGGATTCAATCTAGATCCTCATTCCTTCATTGTCCTCACCCCAACAACCTTCTCCCCCCAGGAGGCCGACGATTGCACCGACTGTCTCCCGACGACAGAGGCCAGAACCACTATTGCCGAGGACAGAAGTAATGAATAGACACCCCTTACACCAAAGAAGACGCACCGCTGCTGGAATCTTTTGCCTCACGCTGATGCTCCTCATTGCACTCATGGGTATGATGGCCCACGCCAGCCCCGTTGATGAGCCCGACCCTGGTAATGCCATCAATGTGGTCGATGCTCAGCAAATTCTAGAGGAGTTCCAACCTCTCCTCCCACAACTGGAGCAGGACGTAGACATTCCGATCCTCCTGCCCAACACCATCAATGCCACCGCCATCGTGAACGACCCATCTGGAGAGTCGATGGCCTACCTTGATGTCCCCATTAATCGGCGTGGACAGTTTGAGCAGGTTTCCGCCTCCCTCACCCAAGCCGATGAGGATGAGTACACCATCGCCTTCGATGCCGAGGCCGATTGCAATGGAGCCAATCGTTGCAGTTTTGGCTATGTCCGGGGCAGCCGACTCTATACCAATACACCGTCGATTATGGAGTTCTATACGCCCTTCCAAGGCGGTGACCCCGACTATCAACCCGTCGCGCGATCGCCCGAAGCCGACGACTTTGGCTCCGTTGAGCTGGTAGAAGGAATCACAGGCGTCTTTGTGCCCTATGTCTGCGGGGCCAATTGTGATACGAGCAAGATTGTCTTTGACCTAAACGAAGCGCGCTACACCGTGGGAATTCGCTATGCATCCAAGGCAATGGTCATGGAAATGGCGAATTCCATGATTGCCAACCGACTGCCGAGTCAGGAAGAGAATGCCGAGTGAGCAGGATAAAAGACAATGTGTATTTCCGAGAGCTGATGGCCTTGCCGACCTGCATCAAGGTGGGATTCCTCTTGTTCATCTGCAGACACAAACGATTCAGCTACGTCAGCTTAACCGCTAGGAGCCGCGCACTGTACCCGAAAGGTCAGTGTCGGGAGGAATAGCGGGTGCGTCGACGGGGC
>JBCBSL010000326.1:0-7125 GCA_039819145.1 Cyanobacteria bacterium J06638_22 | reverse complement strand
CAACTATCGTTTGCGCCCGCTGCGTTGCAGCGGGCGCAAACGATAGTTGGGGTTTGCGGCTATGTAACCGGACTTGATATGAGACCTTGCAATCGCCCCTCATAATCACCCCCATAAAGGGGAAAGAAACCTGCTAGCCTAGCAAAGCATGAGCAGGAATTTTGGTGTGAGAGAGCAGGCGAGCTACTGGAAACTCCTTCCATTTTTGCGTCCCCACTGGCGCACCATCGGCCTGGCACTCGGTTGCACGGCGATCTTTACCGCCGCATGGCCGTTCTTGGCTTGGCTGGCCGGAAAATTACTAGCCGTGCTGGTGCAGGGGCTGGTTGTCCCTCTAGCGCAATGGGCAGGGGTAATTGCGCTGGTGTTTTTGGTGCAAAAGTCGGCGCAGTATGGGCAAGATTCTCTGATGGCCAAGGCGGCTCTGGCGATCGCCCGCGACCTCCGCAACCATGTCTATGTCCACCTACATACCCTTAGTCCTAGCTACTTCGAGCGCAGCCAAACAGGGGATCTGAGCTATCGCCTCACCGAAGATATCGATCGCGTGGGCGAAGTCATCAACAAACTCTTCCATGATTTTGTGCCCTGTATCCTGCAATTGGTGGCCGTCTTCATTTACATGGTCTACCTCAACTGGCAACTTACTCTAGCCAGCTTGGTTCTGGTTCCGCTGATGGCAGGGCTGATTGGCTGGTTTGGGGAACGGATGCTGGTGGCGTCACGGCAAAGCCAAACCCATGTATCGGATCTGTCTTCCTTGTTGACAGAGGTCTTCAGCGGCATCCGGCTGATTCGGGCCTTTGCCGCAGAGGACTACGAAATTGCTCGGTTTAACCAATCATCTGAGCGCAACCGTCGCGCCAAATATCAGGCGGAATGGATTCGCGCTGTGCAGTTCCCCGTTGTGGGATTCCTCTATGCCTTGAGTGTATTGCTGTTGCTGTTTTTGGGAGGATGGCAAATTGGCCAAGGCAACCTAACGGGGCAGGAATTTGGTAGCTATGTGGTGGCGATCGCCATGCTGATTGACCCCATCGCCCATCTCACAGAAAACTACAACCAGTTCAAGCAGGGCCAGGCATCGGTCGATCGCATTTTTGAGTTACTGCGAGTCAAGCCTGCGGTGGTCGAAGCAGAAGAGGCGATCGACCTCGGCCATGTCAGCGGCAAGGTTGAGTATCGCAATGTTTGCTTTAGCTACCAACCCGATCAACCCGTGCTGCACAACCTGAGTTTACTGGCCTTTCCTGGAGAGGCGATCGCCCTAGTCGGAGCCTCAGGAGCAGGCAAATCCACTTTGATCAACCTGTTGCTGCGGTTTTACGATCCCCAGGGGGGGCAAATTTTGATTGATGGCACCGACATTCGCCAGGTGACGCTCCCGAGCCTACGGCAGCAAATTGGGCTGGTGCCCCAGGAAACCATTTTGTTCTCGGGGACAATCGCCCAGAACATCGCTTTCGGCCAGCGCCATTTTGACCTAGAGCGCGTTCGCGAAGCGGCTCGCATTGCCAATGCCGATCAGTTCATCTGCCAATTTCCCGATGACTACCAAACCTGGGTAGGCGAACGGGGCATTAATTTGTCAGGTGGGCAACGGCAGCGCATTGCGATCGCCCGTGCCGTCTTGCTGAACCCGCGCATTCTCCTGCTGGACGAAGCCACCTCCGCCCTCGATGCCGAATCCGAAGCCTTGGTACAAGAAGCCCTAGAACGGCTGATGCGCGATCGCACCGTTTTCATCATTGCCCACCGCCTCGCCACCGTCCGCCGCGCCGATCGCATCCTCGTTCTGGAAAAAGGACGTGTCGTCGAGTCTGGCACCCACACCGAGCTGCTCGAGCAAGCGGGGCGATATGCCCGGTATTATGCCCGACAATTCGAGGAACCGTGAGAACATCGATCAATGCCAGTTGGAAGAAAACTTTAGACCGCAGATGAACGCAAATAAACGCAGATAAAGAACGACGCAGTTGAATGCTGCGACGATCCCCATCTGCGTTTATCTGCGTTCAATATTGGAGGAGCCAGTCTGCACCACCGCTTTGTTAGCAAAGAGATTTAGAACGCGAATAAGCGCAGATTAAAGAACGACGCAGTTGAGTACTGCGTCGCCTCCCATCCGCGTTCATCTGCGTTTATCTGCGTTCAATTTGTCAGTCTTCACCACTCTACAAACCCTATAAATTCAACCTTCTGCTCAATCTTGCGTGTCCAATAAATACGTTCGGACGCAACTTGACTTCGACTAAATGTTCAGGATAATTCTCGTAAAGCGTCTGTAAAGTTTTTTAAGCACTTCGCAAAAAGAGAATATTCTAATGAAGCAGAGGTGTTGCTAGCCTTATGAGCAAGATGCAGTCAGGAATATTTGCGGTGGTCACGATTGGCGACCATCGGCTGTATGTCGGGGAGGTGCATTACCTCAAAAGCCGCTGGAAGGTTATGTTGACACATTTTGAGGCCGGTCAATATCCTCACGGTGCCCTACAAGCAGCCTGGAATGAGGTAGGAGAAACTCGACGGTTTACGTTCCATAAGGCTGAAGAATTGATTAATGATCGCCAGCTCCTCCGGCGATCGCAACTTCTCAAAGACTTGGAAAAAGCAGGCACGACTGTACGCCCGCGTTCAGCCCCTATGCTTCAGCTCAACGCGGAATAACTTCACGAGCTCATCGGTGGTAACGCAGCGTTCGGGCGGTACGGGTGAGAGGTCGGCGGTTCGGTAGCCTTGAGCAAGGATACATTCTTGGGCATCGCGAATGTGCTGAGCGGCTGCGGTCTCGCCCCATTGCTCTAGCATCAGCGTGGCACTGGCGATCGCTCCCATAGGGTTGGCAATTCCCTTACCCGCGATGTCTGGAGCCGTGCCGTGGATGGGTTCGTAGAGGCCGAAGCCACTAGAATTGAGGCTAGCCGATCCCAGCATGCCGATGGATCCGGCGATCGCCCCGCCCAAGTCACTCAAAATATCCCCAAATAAATTCCCCGCCAGCACCACATCGAAATCGCGGGGTCGCAGGACAAGCTGCATCGCCAGGTTATCCACCAGCATGGGTTCGACCGTGACCTCGGGAAAGTCTGCGGCGACCTCTTGCACCCGAGCGCTCCAGGGCAGGTGAGGCAGCGCGTTTTCCTTGTGAGCAACGGTAAGGTGACGGCGGCGGGTTTGCGCCCATTCCAAGGCGACGCGAGCAATGCGACGCATCTCAGCATCTCCATAACGCATCGTGTGGAAGCCATAGGCGCCTTTAGCGTCTTCTCCCCGACCGCTGTCGCCAAAGTAAATACCGCTGGCCAGCTCACGCACAAACAGCAAATCAGTCCCCTGCACCACCTCTGGACGCAGGGGAGATTTGTGGGGCAAATGGGGAGAGGGGGAAACGGGACGCAGATTCGTGAATAGGTCGAAGTGCTGCCGCAGCTCTAACAACCCGCCTTTCGAGACAGCTCCAAATAGGATCCCGTCAGACTGTTCACAGCACCGCAGGGTGACTGCGGGCAAAAACTGCCCGGTTTCAGCAAAGGCCGGGGGGCCAATCAGCGCGGGTAGGGGAGCGATCGCAAACCCACAACGCTCTCCCACCCATTGCAACACCTGCAAGGTGGCTGCCACAACTTCGGGGCCAATTCCTTCCCCCGGCAAGACCGCAAGGCGATAGCTCCGCATCGTCATCTCAGAGCAAATGTCAGGTAAAGCTATGGAAGCAGAGGGTGTAGATTGATCCCCCGTTGCCTTTCTTGCCAACGGGAGATGGTTTGTATTTCAACGCAAAAGCGAAGTAAGGGTACCAGTCCCCCTTTTTAAGGGGGATTGAGGGAGATTGAGGGAGATTGAGGGGGATCAATCCGAGATCTTCGCCAAGACCAAAGGAGCGATCGCCCTAGCTACGCGCTCCGGTAACGACAGCCTCTGGGGCATCCCAATCGCTATGGAAGAACTCACCCCGTGGGCGATCGACTCGCTCATAGGTATGCGCACCGAAGTAATCCCGTTGTGCCTGAGTCAGGTTTTGCGGCAATACGGCATTGCGGTAGGAGTCGAAGTAATCCAGCGAGGCGCTGAAGGCAGGTACCGGAATACCGTTCTTGGCAGCGGTGATAATCACCTGACGCCAAGCGCTTTGCCGATCCAGAATCGTTTGCTTGAACTCTGGAGCCAGCAGTAGGTTGGGCAACTGCGGATTCTCGTTGAATGCATCTTTAATCTTATTCAGGAAGCGGGCACGAATGATGCACCCCCCCTTCCAAATACGCGCCGTTTCACCCAGATTGAGGTTGTAGTTGAACTCCTGCGATGCACGGCTCAGCAGTGCCATACCCTGGGCATAGGAGCAAATCTTCGAGCAATAGAGCGCATCCCGCACCATATTGACGAACGCTTTCAGGTCACCATCAACTTTGGAAATACCAGGGCCGCTCAGTTGCTTCGAGGCAGCAACCCGCTCTTCTTTGATGGAAGACATGACCCGAGCATTCACCGCCGCAATAATGGTGGGAATGCTCACCCCTAGGTCGAGGGCAGTTTCTACCGTCCACTTACCCGTACCCTTTTGCTTCGCCGCATCCAGCACCATGTCCACCAGGGGTTCATTGGTTTCGCTGTCGATCTTGCGGAAAATGTCGGCGGTAATTTCAATCAGGAACGAGTCCAGCTCCTCCGTAGTATTCCACTCCGAAAAGACTTCGTGGAGTTGCATCGGGCTTAACCCACCGACGTTCTTCAGCAAGTCGTAGGCTTCGGCGATCAGCTGCATGTCGCCGTACTCAATGCCGTTATGAACCATCTTGACGTAGTGCCCAGACCCACCGGGGCCAATGTAGGTGACACAGGGGCCATCATCGACCTGCGCCGCGATTTTTGTGACGATGGGCTCCATCGCTTCATAGGCCGCTCCTGTTCCTCCCGGCATCAGGCTGGGGCCATTGAGGGCTCCATCTTCACCCCCACTCACGCCCATCCCCATGAAGCGCAGGTTGACCGCTTCCAGCTCTTGAACTCGTCGCTCGGTATCGGTATAGAGGGAGTTCCCACCGTCGATGATCATGTCGCCTTCGTCCAACAACGGCTTCAGTTGACCAATCACCGCATCAACGGGGCCACCGGCTTTCACCATCACTAGGATTTTGCGGGGGCGATCCAGGGACTGAACGAATTCCTCAAGGGAATAGGTCGCCTTCACTTTCTTCCCTTGGGCGCGGGTCCCTGCGAACTTCTCGGTCACTGCAGCGGTGCGGTTGTAGACGGAGATGGGAAAACCATTGCGCTCCACATTGAGAGCGAGGTTTTCCCCCATAACAGCCAACCCGATTAATCCAAAGCTCTGTGCCATAAGACTTGCCTGTGCTTACGTCTGGAATAGATCTGAATAATTTGAATGATTGCTGGGCTAAGCGATCGCCGAGGTGAATGGCAAACCCCTACCTACCAACACCCGTCCTAGATGCGTCAAGCCCGAGTTGCGAACATGTGGTGACTCACTCTCACCAGAGTAGACAACTTTTTTGGAGAAGGGGCCTAGGCCACAGGTTTTCTTTAGATACCTGATACGCCAGCGCGTCAAGGGTTTGGGCTCAAAAAGGTGAAAACGCTTGCTACATCGACCATTGCCCTCAGTTTATGATCTGGTCTGGCAAGATTCTATGCCTCTCTAGGTAGGGATTGCGTCGGGGGACGGATAGGAGGCTGATAAAATGTTGCCCGAGTGGGATTTTGCCCGAGTGACACATTTGTCACGGTTAAAACTGAACAATTTTGAACAATACTCAGTAGATAGAAGGTAAGGATTATGGCAGCAGATCAGGCAGGAGCCGACTCTAAGCTAGGCGCCGAGGCTGTGGATGTGGCGATTGCCCAAGGGCTTGACCTCAACGGCCTACCGATTCCAGGCGACAAGCTCGATCTCTACAAAAAGGTCATGGCGTTGGAAGCGGGTCGGCAACGCAGTGGTGTGACGAACACTATGCGATCGCGTATCGTCCGTATTGGCGCAAAGCATATTGCCCAAGATGAGCTGAACCAAATGCTCGAAACCGCTGGCTTCGCTCCTTTAAAGCCAAAAGAGGTAGCCTTTTATTACGGTAAATAATCTTGAAGTGTGGATCAGAAGGGAAGGCGCGTAAAAATTAAGGAACGCAGATAAACGCGGATAAACGCAGATTTAGAAGATAGGGATCCTAGATCTGCTCGCACTTGTTGTGAATCTTTGATGGTTCTGGCTCTATGTTCCCGATGATCTGCTAACTTTTGCAAGGAATGCAAAGGATTTCATCAAAAGCACCCCTTGATCCTTCACCTATTTTTATTCGCGTCTATCTATCTATCTATCTCATCTGCGTTCATCCGCGTTCTCAATTTGTATTTACAGCTTTCACGCAGTCTCCAATCAGTTAAATTTTCCTTGTTGATTTTCCTATCCAATCGGCTGCAATCTTGCGTTCAAAATCTATCTATTTTTCAAAGCCTGTTCACGCCCTGTTCACGCATCTTCGTTTTTAATTAAACTTCGTTCAAAAGGTAGTAATCTTTGATGCTCGATTTTTCAACCTTGACGGCGAACCTTGACATCGCAACTCTGGCAGAGTTCTCACGACAGCACTGCCTCGGCATCTGTGCGGCGCTGGTTCCAGCGAATATGATTGCGACCTTACAAACGCTGATTTTTGCTGGGATGAAGCGATCCCGACGGGAATTGTTGAGTATCACGGCGCTGTCGTTTCTCTATGCCACGCTGATGGTGCTGCATGTGGTGAGCTGGTTCGTGGTTGGGGTGGTCATGGCTCCGACGTTTGTGCTGCTCAGTCTGGCTCTTGTCTGCATCGGGCTAAATAGTTGGGCGATCGCCTCTCCTCCGTCCCTCGGCGGTGTGGTACGGTCACTGGTAATGTTTTTCGTGCGTAGGTGGCACCAATGGAATCGACTGACACCTCAAACCTGATCCTAGGCGGCGTGGCGATCGTCATCCTGCTCGGCGGCTTTTTGATGATGTTCACCACTTTCTTCACGAAACGCCGGGATTCCTAAGAATTATGGATTGAATAAAAAACCAAATTCTTTGAGAGAAGCGCGGCGCCGCGCGGCTCGCTAGGAATTTGGTTTTTTTTTTGTGTTATGTGTAGG
>JBCBSL010000325.1:0-7128 GCA_039819145.1 Cyanobacteria bacterium J06638_22 | reverse complement strand
GAGGATCGATGCGGCAGATATACCCAGGGTAGCGGCGCTGACAGATATTCACTTTGACCAACACTACGCGAGAATTCTGATCCGTCGTCGGGTCATTACCCGACATATCCTGCTCCGAGGGATCTCCCACCCGCAAACTCACATGCTCTACCGTGCCTTGGATCTCACCATGGAAGGTCTCATACTCGCTGACAATCGTTGCCCGCTGACCCACTTCCACCCGAGGGATATCAATTTCCGGTACCTCCGCCACGGCGTACATCTCATCCGTACGAGCCAGCTCCACAATCCCCTGCGCCGTATTCACTTGCTCTCCCACACGGATGTTAATCCGCAAGATTTGCCCGGCAACGGGGGCGCGCACTTGAGCCTCTTCTAGATCCGCCTGCCGCTGCTCCACGGCGATGCGGGCTTGGTTGAGCTGCTCTTGGGCGATCGCCACATCGACCGGCAAGACTTCGCGCAGCGCAGCGAGTTGAGCTTCAGCCTGGGCAAGCTCTGCTTGTAGGGTTTGAATGGTCTGATCCAGGTCAGCCTCGCGCTCGATACGAGTGGCTTCAGCGGTACTGAGGGCAAGCTGGGCTTGGTCCAGCGCGGCCCGACTAATCGCGCCTTCCTGCTGGAGCATTCGCTGGCGCTCGTAGCTGAGTCTTGCTTCTTGCAGCACCGCGTCAGCGCTGGTGAGGGCGGCCTGCCGCTGACGGGTCTCGGCCTGGAGCTGAGCCTCTATCCGGGTGATCGCCGCCTGCTGAGCGGCTATCTGGGCCTGCTTAGCGTCGCCGCGCTGCGCTTTTGTTAGCTCCGCTTCCCGCAGGCGCACCTCGGCCTGCGCGTCCCGCAAGTCGGCGTCTCGCCGCTCTAGGCCCTGTAGCACTGCGATGACCTGGCCTGCCTCTACAACGTCGCCTTCGCTCACCAAAATTTGGTTGACGCGGCTGTCTGCTGCATTAGGTGCTGAGAGCTTGATGACGCCGCCAGCGGGCTCTAGTCGCCCTAGGGCAACGACGTCTCGCGCAGGAGCGGCCTCTATCGCAGATTCCGCTGGGGCGATGTTTGGGTTCGATGCGGGGCTTTGCGCGACTCTTGTGACTGTCCACAAGCCCAACAGTAGGGCAGCGGTAGCCCCGTACGTGAACGGAGTCGGCCATTTGTGGCTGGGATAGGAGGGTAGCATGGTTATTCTTAAAGCAGATTACGATTGATAGTTTTGGGTCGATTGATTGGGACTCTCTGAAGGCAAATTCTGGGATCCAAAGGGAGAGAGGCACGCAATTGCCCTGGTGTATGAGGGCAATTGCGATCGCAACAGACGCTAAACAGCCTGCGCGAAGTCGGCCTCGGTGATTTGGCTCATCTGGATACCCTGGAGAACCGTCACATGCATTGGATGCGTCTCCAGCCCAGAAGTCCAGCGAATCTCCGTGCTCTGCCCCATCTGAACGATGTCGAGGTCGGCGAAGCTGAGAGCCACATCATTGATAACCGGCGTGGTAAGCAGGTCGTAGTTATCTTGAAAGTCTTGGATGACATCGCGCCCCGCGCTAAGGTAGAAGCGATCGCCTCCAGAACCGCCCTGCAACAGGTCATCTCCGGTGCCGCCATTGAGGCTATCCTGCCCGGAGCCACCAACTAAGATGTCGTTCCCCGCGTCGCCACTGAGCAGGTCGTCGCCCCGTCCGGCTTGTATCCAGTCGTTCCCTACATCGCCATAGAGGGTATTGTTGCCCCGTCGGTCGATCAGGGTGTCATCTCCGGCCTCACCACTGAGCACATCGTCACCCCGACCGCCACGCATCATGTCATGGCCATCGCCACCAACCAGCGTATCTTCACCCCTGCCACCGCGCAGCAGATCATTGCCACCAGCGCTAACAAGACGATCATCACCGCTGCCGCCGTGGAGGCGATCGCTGCCAGTATTGCCAAACAGATAGTCGTCGCCTCGGTTACCAAACAGGGAATTGTCGCCCGTCCCACCGTGGAGGGCATCGGCACCACCGCGTCCCCTTAAAGTGTCATTATCGGCTCCCCCGTACATTAGGTTATTGGCGGCATCCCCAACGAGCACATCGTCTCCGTCTCGATCCGTTAGCGTTCCATCTCCTCGGTATGACTGAGCAATTACCTCTGGGTAAGCTTCGGGCAGCGGGGAAGCATTGTCCGAAAACAAAGGACTTTCGTCACCCTTCAAAGCTTGATCGAAAAAGGCGGTGATGTAGTCGTTGGTGATTTCAGTGATGCGGTTGGGGTCGATGAGCTCAAAATTCTCGTGCTCGTAGGTATCAATTGCCGTTTGTGGGTCGAAGAAATAGGCAAAGGATCCGGCTAGGCCACCTGGCTCAATGCCGGCCTCCTGCATCAGCGGGAGGAGAAAGGGAACATCGCTGGTGTAGTGCAGGTGGGTTGTTCCTGCAATGGTCACTTCGTAGCCTTCATTCTGCAGGTTGTTGAAAAACGTTTCGTCTTGACCATCCAAGCGCCTGGATAGCGAATCAGAGCTAATCTCGGTGCCAAAGGCGACATTGTTGAACTGCAAGTAGGGCTGAGAGACGCTGGCTTCAGGCGTCTCTCCCCGCAGCGTGCCGTCAAGGTTGATGCCCGCATCAAACCGAGGATCGATGGTGAGCAATTCAGCAGCGGTTGCACCGCCCGTGGAAGCACCAAGGACACCGACTCGGTCTAGGTCTAATTTCCCTTCGAAGAGTCCTGTTGGATCGTCGCCTGTGTTGAACGTTTCTAGCTCGCCCAAAACAAACTGAATATCCGCCGCTCGAGTATCGACGATCGCTGCAACTTGAGCAAAGAACTCATCCTCACTCACGGTTTCCGAAGAGAGGCCAGAATGAAATAGAGTTCGTCCATCGGGCAGGATGTTAACCGCGGAGTCATAGGAGTGATTGATAGACACGACGACGTAGCCCTGACTGGCGAGTTCCTCCGCCCTAACGGTATTAAACTCCGGCATATCAGTACCGCCATGGGAAAAAAACAGGACTGGATAGTCGGACTCTGCTGTGGCAACGGGCGCATTGGTGACACTGTTGGTTTGAATGGACTGCGTCAAGTGAGTAAATTCATCCGCTGGTATGCCTAAGCCTATTGCAAACGCATTGCTGAGCGCTTCTGTCATATACGGTGCTGTTTCGCCCCCCGGCACCGCTTCGCTGGGATACCAAACCCTCGCGGTAATTTCTCGAATGTCGTTGGGATCTTCGGTGAAAGGCTCTTCGCGCTTGGGGTCTGCAAAGTAAAGGGACGTAGTGCCCGTGGCATAGGGACCCGTGGGTGTTGTATAGGTTTCTTCTGAAAGATTGGTGTTCATTGCAGCCATAGTTTTGTTGGTTTGCTTTGAGGATTCATCTGAAAGTGTGGGCAGACATTTTTCAGACTGTTGTGAATGATTCAAGGTTCAATTCAGCGTTGACTCAATGACTCAAAACGTTCGAAGCAATCACTCAAATACAACTTGTATCGAGTTGGTTTCATCCTATGAACGGACTTATGATTTTTGAATTGATTGATTGACCTAATGTGCAAAACTGGTCGGGCAATTTTGGGCTTGATCCGTCGGTCATGATCCGATGGCTAATAACCGTTTAGGCAAGGGGGAAACTGACCGGACGGGCAATATCCTAGCCAAGGCACCTGATGTACGATTAGTGAGTTTCGTAACTCTAATTTCTATGTGGCGATCGCTCAGTCCGATGCAATGGCAACGCTTGATTCAGTCCCGCTTTGTGCGGTCCTGGCAAGTGCTAAGCAGCCGAATTCACCGCTGGTTAAGCTTTATCAAAATGCCTCCAGAGTCGACGGATTACTTGGCTTGGCGGCATCAGTTCTTGCAGCGGCGACTTCGCATGGGGGTTTGGCTTGCCCTCATCTGGCACTCACTGCTCTCGGCTGGTAGCCTTCACCGAGCACTGTTTGAGTTTGAGAGCCTCAAAGTATCCGCTCTTGAGCAGTTTGGAGATGTGGCGATCGCCTATCAGTGGCGGGGTGGTTATATTGCCTATTATGGTGGTGTAATTTTACTGTTATTGACCTGCGTCATTGCCCAGAAAAATCCATGGATACGACGCCATCCTCAAGCATTGTTTCTACTTTTTACCGCCTCTGTTGGAGGAGTATTTGCACAACTTTCTTTAAGCTTTTTCGGCATTCCTAATGTGCCAGGAACGCTTGAATTTCTCGCCATCGCTGTTCTCATTCCGGTGCATTGGCAACTACATCTTGCCTATCAATCCTTGTCGATCATCTACTACGCTATCGTCTATCCCCTTACCGGAATAGCCACCTTAGAGAACGACGTATACGATATCTACGTCATGGACATCATGATTGAGGTGGTATTTGTCTGTTTAATTAGCGTGCTTTCGATCTATCTATACGAACGCGTCAAGCGCTCAGAATTTGAGGCCACTCGCCGCCTACAAACATTTCTGCACTCTGTATCCCACGATTTGCAGACACCAGTTGTCGGAAGTTCAGTCGTCTTGAAAAGTCTGTTGGATGAAAGCGAAGATACGCCAGCTACCAAGGTGATGGTAGAGCGATCGACCCTCCAGAAGCTCTTGCAGGGAAGCCATCGCCAGCTTGCCCTAATCCGCTCCCTCCTCGAAGCACACACCACTGAAGTTCAGGGCATCTGCCTCCACTGCGAACCGATCGCGCTCAAGCCGCTAGTGGATGCGATGTTGGACGACTTGCATCACGAGTTGAGCAAAAAGCGCATCCAGCTCACCAATCACATCACCGATGCACTGCCCCCCATTAATGCAGACGCCAACCAGCTTTGGCGGGTGTTTAGCAACTTGATTGGAAATTCCTTGAAGCATAATCCCCACGGCATCCAACTCACTGTCGATGCAGCTGTGATAAAACCGAGCCAGTCCATCGCATCTCTGGATGTATGGCAGAGGATGGGAGTCAGCAGCACGAAACCACCCCGCTCTAATCGCCCAATGCTGCTCTGCGTGGTGCAGGACAATGGCAGGGGCATTGCCCCCGATCAGATGCAGCGACTCTTTGAGCCCTACACTCGGGGAGCCCAAGCACGATACATGCCAGGGTTAGGGTTGGGGCTATATCTGTGCAAGCAAATTATCACGGCCCACGGCGGCGACATCGGTATCGTCAGCCAGCCAAAGGAAGGGGCGGCGTTTTGGTTTACCTTACCCCTCCACCAAACCTGAGCACCCGCTAAACCCAGCCTGACCGCAGGGCAATGACGGCAGCTTGAACCCGGTCATCGACCGCTAGTTTTTTCATGATGCCGCGAATATGAGCCTTCACCGTGCTGAGGCTGATGTATAGCATTGAGGCGATTTCTGGGTTGCTGTGCCCGTCGACAATCAGCTTCAGGACCTCCAGCTCTCGTTCGGTGAGGGGATTGTCGACTTTGGCCGGAGCGGCAGGCTGAAGATGGTTGACCACGCACTGGGCAATTTGCGGGTCAAGGTAGATAGCACCGTCTTGCACGGAGGCGATCGCCACCACTAATTTCTCTAGATCCAGTCCCTTAACACAGAACCCATCCGCCCCACTCGATAGGGCTGCAATGACCTCCTGCTCAGAATTGTGGGACGTGAGCATCATAACCCGGATCTCAGGCAAGCTAGCCTTAATTTGTTGGGTGGCCGCAATGCCATCTAGCTCCGGCAACCCGATATCCATAACGATTAAATCTGGCTTGAGCGCCAGCGCCGCTTCCACGCCAGAATAGCCATCCTCTACTTCTCCAACTAGCTTGAGCTGAGGGTAGCGCTCCAGCAAATGCGATAGCCCCAAACGCATCACCGGATCATCCTCTACAACGAGGACGCGCTGCTCAGAGAGTCGGATACTAACTTTGGCTGATTCCATAACGTATTTGTAACACGTCAGCATAATCTATGAATCTTTTTGGGTTAACGAAGGATCTCAAAAACCCCCACTTCACTAAATCTTGGTCAGTCTCCAGCAGCGCAGGTATTTGAACAAACAAGATCTGTCATGGATGCAGTGCAACTTTTTTCTTCAAGAACCATGACTGTAGTCATGGGTTTCTATGCAATTCAGAACTATTAAAAAGTTATAAACCGCTGTTACCTTACCTCTAAGGTAATTGTTGATCAGTATTGAATACCTGGCTTTCAGTGTGTAGCAATTCCAGAAAGCTACTTGGTTATGCCGAAACTAATAGTGCTTCGAATCGACTTAGGGTAAGGATAGTGGAACGATCATCTGATATCAGTCGACGTTGGTTTTTCTTTGGCCATCGTCGCTGGTTCATCGGTTTTGGCTTTGCTTGTACGTTGCTCATTGGGGGCATCGTTTATATCTATATCTCACGCAATCAGCCTGAAGACGTATCGACGTCCTCAGCGGTTCTCCCGCCCGCTCCTACAACAGTGAATGCCTTAGGCAGATTAGAGCCAGCGGGCGGGATTATTCAGGTTTCGGCATCCAGCAATCAAGGGGTGGCCAATCGTGTGGCTGAGGTGCGCGTGAGTGAGGGTGACTCAGTTCAGGTCGGTCAAGTCGTTGCGGTATTGGACAGTCGTGATCGTTTGCAAGCCGCACTGGCTGAAGCCAATCAGCAAGTTAGGTTGGCAGAAACACGTTTAGCTCAGGTTCAGTCAAGCTCAGGGGCGGAGGAAATTGCCGCTCGTCGCGCTGTTGTGACTCGCCTAGAAGCGCAGTTGGCGGGAGAACTACAAACTCAACAGGCGGTGGTTGCCCGTCTGGAAGCAGAGGTACAAAACGCCAGAGTGAACTTGCAGAGAAGTCGTTCACTGTTTGCGGAAGGGGCGATCGCAGAAACTGAATTGGACACCCAATTACTTGCACTGGAAACGGCTCAAGGGGAGTTGAACGAACAAAATGCCCGCACGAATCAATCCGCTCAAACATTAGAGGCGCAGATTAGAGAGGCTCGGGCCATTTTGGATCAAGCGATCGCATTGCAACCAAGGGATATCGCTGTTGCAAGGGTAGAAGTGGAGCAAGCAATTGCTAATGCGAATCGCCTGCAAGCTGAGCTTGAAACGGCGTTTATTCGTGCGCCTAGAGACGCTCAAGTGTTGAAAATTCACACTCAGGCTGGAGAAACAATTAGCGATGAAGGCATTGCCGAGCTGGGCGATACCA
>JBCBSL010000324.1:0-7132 GCA_039819145.1 Cyanobacteria bacterium J06638_22 | reverse complement strand
GACCAAAAGCGTCTCCTCTTGATTGATGATGACCCCAACCTGATTTTGTTGGTCAAGGACTATCTAGAGTTCCGAGGCTATCAGGTAAAGACCGCAGAAAACGGGCAAGAAGCCCTCGATCTATTGCAGAACGAAGTTCCCGATATGATCATCTGCGACGTAATGATGCCCCAAATGGATGGCTACTCGTTTGTGGAGCATGTCCGAAAAGATGCGAGAACGAGCTGGATTCCGGTGCTGTTTCTATCGGCGAAAGGCCAAAGCCAGGATCGGGTGAAGGGGCTTAACACAGGCGCTGACGTTTACATGGTGAAGCCATTTGAGCCAGAGGAATTGGTGGCTCAGGTTGAATCATCCTTGAAGCAAGCCACTCGGTTAATCCAACGTCAGGATTCTGTTGGCGGCGATAGCACGCCCAAAATCCATGTGCCCTTTGATGTGGAACTCACCCCAACGGAACTGCGGGTGGTGCAGTATGTGGCGCGAGGTATGGCGAACCGTGAGATTGCAGAAGAGTTGCGGGTGAGCCAGCGCACGATTGAGAGCCATGTCAGCAATATGCTGGGTAAGACGGGCTTGCACAACCGTACAGAGTTGGCGCGGTGGGCGATCGAAAACAACATGGCCTAGTCCGCATCAGGTTCACGCCCCTGGGCGATCGCAATCCATCCCTTTTGCAATGCGACATTCAGCAATAGGGCGGCGATCGCAAACAACCCAACACTCTCACCCCCCACGCCTACCCACAGCCTCCAATCACTGCCCAGTTGCACCTGTGCATCTACCTGGCCTAAACCACGGGCTAGGGCAAAAGCCAAAAACGTGCCCGTTTTCAGTTGGGGGTTCGTATCTTGGCGGATGGCATAGCGGTAGGTTACACCAAACAAAAAACTGGCTAATGCTGTTTCGCCCAGATGAAACAGGATATGCCACGTCGATGGATATGCGGTTTGCACCGACGCAAAAAGGTGTCCGTAGCCTAGCGGGGTACCGTCTTGCTGGACATCGTGAAACCAGCACAGGCTCAGAAGCAAGAGTTCTGTTGGTAGGAGGGCGCTGGCTGCAACGAGTCCGGCTTTGAGGGATTCCAGGCGATCGCGCTGGCGAAAATCAACGGTCATCGGCTATCCGGTTCCATCGTGAGAGTGTGAAGCGTTGGTTTCTGGCAGCGACGGTCAGGATTCGAGTAATGTGATCTGGCGTACCACATCGTAGTAAGGCTGCACCAAACGCCATTCACGGGTGTGGTGATGAATGGGCTTGCCCGCCATATTTGATTCGGGGAAGCGGACTGATTTGGGTACCGGATCAAAAATATGGAGGTCGTCGAATTGCGATCGCAACTGCTTCATGATGTCTTGCGTGAGGGTTGTATTCATTTCTGCCATCGTTGGCAAAACCCCCAGCACCCGTAACTTTGGATTTAGCCGTTGGTGCACCGTATCAATGGTTTTCACCATGCTTTGTAGCCCTTTGAGGGCAAAGAACTGACATTGCACGGGGATAAGCAACCAATTGGCCGTTGCAAACGCATTGAGAGTCAGTAAACCAAGCCGAGGCGGGCAGTCGATGACCACATACTCATACCGCTTGCGGTGAGGTTTTAAGGCTTGCTTGAGGCGATGCAGCCGTTCTGAGGGGTCTTGCTTCAGCAGTTCTTCTTCGGCACGGGTCAGCGAAAAGTCACCCGGTAGCAAATCCACTTTCCAGGACGTCGGCGTAATAGCTTTAAGCAGCGGAACCTCTCCCAGGAGCACGTCACAGGCTGTCGGTTGCTCTGGCTCCAGCTCAATGCCCAACCCGGTCGTAAGGTTACCCTGCGCATCAAGATCGATCGCAAGACAAGTGGCTTCTTCGGCTAGCAATCCTGCCAGCGCAATGGCTGAGGTGGTTTTAGCAACGCCCCCTTTTTGATTCGCGATCGCAATAATCATGCACCTATCAACCCGATTGTTCTGTGGGGTCGAAGGGTTCTCGCAATGGATCGAGCATTTCGGAATTTGTGAACACCGCCCATAATAGCCAACCCGCCAAAAGAACCCCACCAAATGCCATCAGCAACGAAATGAGCTGCGACACTGTTTCTGAGGATATCAGAGGAGTGCGTTGGATTGTGGTGGTATGGGAACGCGATCGCCGAGAACCGGTGATGCCGGAGCGGGGTGCAGTGGAGGACATGATTCGGGACGACGAGGGGGCAGAGGTGGTCGGTGCCGTTGGTCGAGCAATGATGCCCGACGCCGCGAGCGATCGCAACTGCTGCAACTTTTGACTCACCGAAATGGGGCGTTGCCCACTCCGACACCAGCGCAATAGGCTTTGTCCATCCACCGCACAAAAATTGTTGGACGGAATCGCATAGATTTTCTGCAACAATGCGCGGTCATTGGTGGCCAAGACCGTTAGATAATTTGGGAAGTTGAGCGCTAGGGCGTAGGCACAACGCGCCGAGGCCAGGGCAATGCGAGCCCGTTTGGTCAGAGCTTGCCCAGCCGCAGTCAGGCTGGGGTGATGCGCCGTGGCATCCGTTACGTTCCAATGGCTGGTTGGATAAAACCGATGAAACGCACGGGCCAGGGCTTCCAGATCAGGGTCAGGAGTGCGACCATGCAAAAATTTCATCTCTTCATATACCGCTTGCGGTATATGAACATCACCAACTCTGGAGAATTCTAGCCACTCTCGCTGGGATCCCAGCGAGAGAGCACTAATGTCGAGAACAACAATTACAAGGGGGTTGAATGTCATCTTAGCCTCCAATACCAAGACGGCCGGCGAGTGCCGGGGTAAGAGGGAGCAGCGTTGCCGCCATCAAAAACAGCGCCAACAGGGCAAGAGCTGCTCGTGTATCATTCGGTTCCGTCAATTCATTCAACGCAGGACGTTCCAAATCCCGCTGCAAAAACAAAATTACGATCGCCCAATACAACGCCAAAGGATTGACCAATGAGGCTATAACCAGGAATAAAATCGTGACGATAGTTGCGCGCCCGGTTACCGTTCGTCCGTAGATAGATTGCAGGATTCGTCCACCGTCCAATTGCCCAGCAGGCATGAGGTTGATGGCGTTGATCAGTAAGCCCAGCCAGCCGACGATGACGAGTGGATGAACCTCAATATAGGATTGCTGAAGAGCATCCCCGAGGATCGCTCGTGCCAGCGTGCCGACCAACACGGAACCTTGAAAAAAATTCGCTTGTAGAGGTAACCCACCCTGATTGGACAATGATAGTCCGACTATCAAAAAAATAAAGGAGACGATACCACTCGCAGCGGGACCCGCTAAGGCGATATCAAACAAAACGCTACGGTTTTTGAGTAGCGACTCAAATCGAAAAAACGCACCCAAAGAACCTAATTGCCATGCGGGGAGGAAGAAGGGAGGACTCAGACGCACATGGTAGCGTCGTGCCATCCAGCGATGGGCAATCTCGTGGGTGGCGAGGATGAAGATGAGCCCACCAGCGATCGCTAGCGTTTCGGGCCAGCGGGTCACATCGGTGCTCAGATCAAACCCCAGCAGAATACTGGCCGCCTCTAAACAGGTCACCACCGTGACAAATGCTAGCACAACAGCAAAGCCCAGCTGGAATTTGGTGCTGGGCTGCGGATCATTGCGGCTAGGCAAAACAACAATGGTAGGGCGAGAATCGGGGCCATTCACAAGAAACAGCCGATAGCGATCGCCCAATTTTTCTTCCAACGATTGCGACAATCGCTCATGGATTTCTTCTGGATTGCCTCGCAAATTGCCCTTGAAGATGGCGCCATCCTGGTAGGGAATGGTTTCAGTGGCAAAAAAAGTATCAATTCCAAAGATGTTCTTAATTCGCTGCAAATCGTCTACCGGAATCCGCTCGAATTCTGACGGCTTGGCTACTGGCGGTGACGGCTGAGAGGAGCTATCGGACGATGATGATGCCCTAATCGTTGCGTCGGCGATCGCCTCAGGCTCTTCCTTAACCTCGTCACTCCGCACCATCGATGGACGGCGGGGAAGTGCATCCTCACCCAGCGCCCGTAGCTGATTCCCGAGATAGATGTAGGCGATCGTAGATAGCACCAAAATGGCCAAAATCAGAGCGACGTTTAGGTAAATGCCTAGCGTAAACAAGCCAAAGACCAGCAGCCATGGCACCATCAGTACAACAGACTGGAGCCAAGACAAAATCCCTGCCTTCCCGAAAGGCTTAGCTCGATTAAACCCCCATACCAATACACCAATGGCTGCTAGCAGAATCAGAACAGTGATCATTAAATCGCTCGGTTGTTGTCCAAAACTTTATAATTTAACCCATTGAGGAAAAAAGACGAAAACGCCAGGATTCCAAAATCAGACGTCCAAAATCAGGTTTCCAAAATAAACAGAGCGACATCTCATCGTCTAACGCCCATTTCGCGCTTCATGAGATGTCGGCCAGGAAGAATGTAATGATTTGTATCGAAAACAGGGATGGCTTGAGGCTGCGCCAAGGCTGACTTCCCTTTTCCTCTTCACTCTCCTTAATAGGGTATCAGGGAAATTACGGAGGTTGCAGTTAGCCGCATATTGGCAAAGGCTGTCAAGCCTGTCGAGTCTTTGTTTACGAAACGTTGGAATTCGGCAGAATGGTGCGCGCTTGAGCCAAACAATCAGTTGCTTGAAAGCTGGCTGCGCGGCTTTCAGTTATCTGGGTTTCAGCTATGTGGGTTTTAACTATGTGGCTTTCAACTATGTGGCTTTCAATATAGCGCTATACGTTTAGGGAGCGGACTGATAAGCGGCGATCGCCGCTCGTAGTTGCCCTTGATGTGTCTGGAGGAGGCGATTGCCCTGTACTGCATCTACCCCCGTCCAATGCATGAGCAGGGCTAGCTTTACCCGCCGCTGACTATTTTCCAGGAGCACCGCCGCCGCATCTCGACCCAGGTGGGTCAAATCTTGAAGAATCCGCAAGGCTCGATCCTGCAGTTTCTGGTTGGTCACGGCAACATCGACCATGCGATTGCCATACACTTTGCCCAACTGCACCATTGTTCCGGTCGACAGGATATTTAGTGCCATTTTGGTTACGGTGCCCGCTTTCAGTCGGGTAGAACCCGCCAAGATTTCGGGACCCACGAGCAACCGGAGGTTGATATCCACATCAGCTGCCACTTGGGCTTCGGGAACGCAGGCGAGAAAGATCGTGGTGGCTCCCCGTTGGTGGGCTTCGGCGAGGGCGCCATGCACAAACGGCGTCGTGCCTCCCGCTGTGATGCCAACAACGACATCGGTAGGCGTGACCTCGGCCTGGGCGATCGCCGCCGCTCCATCCTCTGCTCGGTCTTCCTTATCTTCAGAACTGCGCACCAACGCCGACTCGCCTCCGGCAATAATGCCCTGCACCCACTCCGGGGGGGTACAAAAAGTGGGAGGGCATTCCGCTGCATCCAGTACGCCCAGCCGCCCGCTAGTGCCTGCCCCCACATAGAACAACCGCCCACCGTTCCGCAAGGCATTGGCCGTGTGCTCGATCGCCTCCGCCAGCGCTTCACGGTTGGCAGCGATCGCCTCAATCGTCCGCTGATCTTCCTGGTTAAACAAATCCACAAGTTCTAAGGCCGAAAGCTGATCGAGGCGATCGCTCGCCGGATTCACCTGTTCGGTCAACAAATGGCCCCGCGTCGATGGCGGCGAGGAAGGTTGCGCAGCATCTGACAAAGGTTCAGCATCCATCACAGCAACTTCTCCAACCGTTGCCGAATCGCATCCAAGTCTGTACCCGGAAATTCGGAGGGAGGTTCGGCTTCCTCTTCTGCGGGTGGAACCTCTCCGTCTTCCTGCCAGTCTGTACTCTCCAACGTTGCTTCGGGAGGAATGGCCAGGGTCCCTTCAGGCACAACCACGCAGTCATAGTTGGCTTCTTCGCAAAATTCTTCGACTTCCTCTGACTCAATCTCCTCCACGGTGGGGCTTAAGAAGTCTTGCGCTTCTAGAAGCAGCCCATAGCGAGTGGCATCCTCCTCTGACTCGAACATCAGCACCACATTGCGATCTTCATCCTTCAACTTCAGGGTGTGGATGCCCTCGTTTTCGGTGCCAGGATTGAACAGTAGAACGTATACGCGCATGAATGGGTTAATCCGCTTTTCACCAACTTATCAAATTCGGAGCGACTGTTCCGGAGTCTTCTACTTTGCTTGAAGTCTCACATAATCGGCGTCTTCAGCCAAGAGAAGCAGCTGCGATCGCCACATTTCCCACAGACGAACTTTCATCCGATTGGTTCAATAGTAAAACTCGGCGTTCCTCCATAACTATAAACTTCAGAGCAGTTATAAACTTCAGCGGCCCATCCTGTGGTTAGCGATCGCTTCCTAAGTAGCTCGGCGTGATGAAAACCCAAAACCCTAAAAATCTGTGTCGCCCGCAGCGCGGGCGACACAGATTTTTAGGGTTTTGGGTTTAATTGCACCTGCCGACTTACACAACTCGCCTGGGCACCTTAGGGCGCGTCATCAATTGATTGCAGAGGTCTTGCAGGATAGCGCCCGCCCCAACAACATGAGCTAGGGGCTGTGAATGTTTTTGTGGACGGACTTTGACACCTAATTGATGACAGCCCCTAGCAAAGTCAGCCTTACTTACCTAACGCTATATCAAGTGGTGGAACAGCAAGCTTGCACACGTTCGACCTTATTTGCTCTGGGCACCACTCATTACATACTCCTCTCAATCTTGCGACGTCATTGCATAATCAAGAAAACCTGAGAAAAACTCCAAATACCTCTTGAAAAGGTCTGTTTGACGCTTTTTCTGTGAAGTATTTAGAGAAGTTAATGCATAATATAGAATTAAATACTGTCTATTCTGTAACAGTTTGTTTAATTCTCACTTATTACATAATCGATTGGATTATTGTATAAGGGTACACAAAAAGCAGGTCAACACTTTGAGCAAAAGAGTTACGATAGCCGTTCCAGAGCCGCTCTACGACAGGCTCAAGCCGGTCAAACACCTGCTTAACATTTCTGCGGTTTGCCAGGAGGCACTAGATATGGCAGTTGCATACGAAGAACTCAAACTCCAAATCGCTAGCGACGATAATCTTGTCGAGCGTCTGCGCACCGAAAAGCAAGTGCTACTCAATAAAGTCCATCAAGAGGGCTA
>JBCBSL010000323.1:0-7196 GCA_039819145.1 Cyanobacteria bacterium J06638_22 | reverse complement strand
TACAGAGGAATAGATCCCTCAAATTTCAAGATGTATGGCATCCAGAATGTTTTTAAGGACTTTTTCAGTAAGCCCTAACTAGGCGTTACGGAATACCACGCTGCCCTCAGATATAGCGCTATGCGCATGAGTTAAGTACGGTTGTGTGTGGGCGCTCCGCGCCCACACACAACCATTTCTGTGCTTGATGCGGTTGTACACCGCTTCGGTAAAAACCAATCATCTTTGAACGTCCTGAGAAGCTCTCCAGTAAAGGGATGTCAAAGATGATCTGCCCTCATTTCAATACGTAAGGTTGGACAAGCTGGGCGATTGCTCCTCGCCTCAAAGCCCACTAGAATGGCTCTGGCTTTTCTATGACCTGGAGTCTACGAGCATCCCATGGACATTGACGTCACGCCCCTATCTGATATTGTTGCCAACGCCTCGGATAGTGATACGCAGATTAATCTGTTGAACCAGTTTGACGATCCGTTCACGACCGGATTAGTAGCAAGGTTTGAGTTGTATGACACCTCCCTGGCAGGTGGGGTTGTCGAGGTTGTGCTATTTGACCAGACCGGAGCTGGGGCACCCCGAACAGTGCGAAACTTCCGGAACTACGTGAGAGCCGGGGTTTATCAAAACTCCATTATTCATCGTGCCGCTCAGGATAGCCGGGGAGAGTTTGTCATCCAGGGCGGTGGCTTTACAGTGAATGGGACAACGATTGGCCGGGTTCCACAAAATCCACCCATCCGGAATGAAGCTGATGCCGAACGCTCCAACCTCCGGGGCACGATTGCCATGGCAAAGGTAGACAATAACCCCGACAGCGCGACCAACCAATGGTTCTTTAACCTACGCGATAACTCGGCCGATTTGGATGTTTCGAATGGCGGGTTTACGGTTTTTGGTGAGGTGTTGGGTACAGCGGATCTGGCTGTGATTGATGCGATCGCCGCGCTTCCCGTATTCAGTCTGGGGGGCGCTCCCTTTACCGAGGTTCCGCTGATTCTAGATGACCCCAACAATCCCGTGGTTGATGGGGAAGATAATTTTGTGCGGTTTCGCGACATCACTGTTTCTTCTGAGCAGGAACTTACCTTTGCGGTTGTCAATAACTCCAATCCCAGCATTGCGTCGGTGCGCCTTGCCCCCAACAATCGCCTGGTGCTGGACTACATCCCTGGGCGATCGGGCACCTCAGACATCACCATTCGTGCCACCAACCTGATGGGGGTCAGCGTCGAAGATACTTTCCGGCTGACGGTAAATAACACCTCAAATGTCTTGCAGGGAACCCCCGCTGACGACACGCTCCGGGGCAGCGATACCGCTGATACCATTCGCGGATTGGGAGGCAACGATCGCCTGTTTGGTCTAGGGGGTGGCGATCGCCTCTTTGGCCAGGACGGTAACGATCGGGGCGTTGGTGGTACGGGCAATGATCGCGTATCCGGAGCTGCTGGAAACGATACGTTGCTCGGGGGCAGCGGCAATGACACCCTCCTAGGCGGAGCCAATACCGATCGCCTCCTGGCGGCTGGGGGCAACGACCTGTTGCGGGGGAACGATGGCAACGACATCCTGAATGGTGGCGCAGGCAACGATCGCTTTCTCGGTGGAGCCGGGCGCGATCGCCTCAACGGCCAAGGCGGTAACGATAACCTGCGCGGTGGGGGCGATCGCGACATCCTCAGCGGCGGCAGCGGCAACGATCGCCTTGCCGGAGAGCTGGGCAACGACGTTATCCTCACAGGAGTCGGACGCGACATCATCCGCATTCGCCGTGGCCAAGGCTTCGACCGAGTGCGAGACTTTACAGATGGGAGCGATCGTATCGCTCTGTCAGGCATTCAATTCGAGCAGCTTACCCTCCAACAAAGCGGCAACAACGTCCTGATTGCCAGAGGCAACGAACGCCTCCTGCTTCTCCAGGGCGTAAGCGTTGGTCAAATCACCCAAGCCGATTTCGTCTAACAGCGCGCAGGTCTACGCCGTCTTTCATCGGGAAAAACACAGGCGATCGCGATTGAGAAAGCAGCCGCAGATCCAAATCCCCAACTCAACCTGAACATGCATCACCCTTCATCCGCGTTCATCCGCGTTCCTTTGCGTTGAATCGGTTTGAGGGTTTCCTAAGAGTTTCAATTTTCCGAAAAAGCGTTGCTACGCTTCCCTTACGCATCGAGCCACGCTCTCAGCATCCGTAGGCAGTGCCGCCGTCAGCACCTCAGCCCCTGTTTCCGTTACCAGAACATCATCCTCAATGCGGATACCGCGCACATCCCGAAAATCTGCCAAGCGTTCCCAATTCACCACTCCATCAAACGTAGCCCGACGGTCTGGATCGTTGAGCAAAGCATCCACCTGGTAGAATCCCGGCTCAATCGTGACCACCATTCCCGTTTGTAGAGGGCGATCGAGTCGCAGATAGCAGAGGCCAAAGCGATCGCTCCGCACTCGCCCCGGTGCATAGCCCGCCAAATCGCCCAAGTCTTCCATGTCATGCACATCCAACCCCAACAAATGTCCGATACCGTGGGGAAAGAACAGGGCATGGGCGTCTTGTTCCACCAAACTCTCAGGGTCCCCCTCGAGAATGCCGAGTTGCGCCAGCCCATCGGCCATCGTCAGCGCAGCTCGCCAGTGCAGGGTACGATATTCTGCTCCGGGACCTACATAGTCGATGCAGCGATCGTGAGCCGCCAGCACCACATCATAGAGATCGCGCTGGGTCGGCGAGAAAGTTCCCGATACCGGATAGGTGCGTGTCACGTCTGATGCCCAACCTGCCTCCGTTTCAGCCCCTGCATCCACTAGCATCAAGTCACCAGGTTGGAGCTGATGGCAGGAGCGATCGCTATGCAGCACCTCGCCGCGAGTTGTGACAATGCTGGTATAGGCCGGTGTTGCGCCCCGTCGAATCATCACCGCTTCGATCGCCGCCCGTACCTCTGCTTCCTCTGTTGCGGTGTGAGTCGCCGCCATTCCTGCCAGATGTGCCTCCACTGTGATAGCGATCGCCCGCTGCATTTCGGCCAGAGCATTCGCATCGTGGCACAGCCGCAACTCCACCAGCGCCAACGCCAACTCCCGATCCAAGCCCTCCGGTCGCTTGGCCGGGAAAAGACCCCGACGCAAAGCCTGGGCTTGGGTATGCCGGGTACCTGCATCCTGCACTGCGACCGTCGCAGCATCAACGGCTCGTTGGGACAGTTGCTCCAGCGGATAGACTGCCTCTGCTCCAATTTTCTGAGCCATCTCGTCCCGCGTTGGCATTGCTCCATGCCACAAAATATCCGCCGGGGTCGGATCATCCATAAATAGCTCCATCCGTCCCTTATCTAAACGGATGGCGGCATGATTCAGAGACAAGCCAGCGAAGTAGAGGAAGTGGCTACTGGCTCGAAAGGGATAGGTATTGGCCGGAAAGTTGCGGGGCGATCGTCCCCCCGACCACAGCACCACCGGGAACCCCACCAAATCGGCCAGCCGCTGACGGCGATGCAGCAGAGTTGTTTGTAGCGAAGGAACCGAATCAGACGCGGGCATAATTGAAGATTGCATAGTTACTTAAAGCTGGAAAATGCAATGGTCTGATGCATTTTCTAATTATGGTTTCTGATCATTATCATGGGCGATCGCCTTCCCGCCATCCTCCACAACGCCCCCTTTAATAGCAATGCCAAACTGACGCAACAGCTCTGCTCCAACTTGGGCATAATCCTGCCACCCTTCCATGGCGCGTGGATCTTTCACAGCATAGACCGGAACGCCTGCCTGCGCCGCCTTCTGGTACACCGAGAAGCGGCGAACGCCCCCTTCAAACAAGGGCATATTTGCTTCACTCAGCAATGCCCGGACCCTTTCCCCATCTCGGTTGGGCTTGGGCGGAATCACCGTCAGCAAAATGCGATAGCGGGTTGCCCCCACCGCATTGAGATATTCCAGGGTGAGCGTGAGTGCATCGAGCGCCAGCACATCCGGTGTTGTTGGCAATATCAGCAGATCGCAGGTATCGGTTAATAGTGCCAGGTCATCGTGGGCAGGGCGGGCACGGGTGTCGATGACCACATAGTCGAAGTGGCGCATGCGGCTGGGCGATCGCCATTCATCAACCACTTCAAAGGGGAGCTGCCCGCGTTTGGCCCAACTACTGGCCGAACGGTTTGGATCCGCATCGATCAAAAGGGTCTCGCCCTGGCTTTGCAAAAATGCCGCCAGATGAATTGCCGTGGTTGTTTTTCCCACGCCCCCCTTAAAGCTTGCGACCGTAATAATCATTGACTCACGAAAGGGACGGTGTCATCGTCCAAACGATATCCATCTATTCTGAGCCTATCCGAAAACCCATCAGAACCTGCGCATTTTGCTGATGTTATAAATGCGGAGCTTTCAAAAAAGGGCGAGGTTTGCCTAAAGACATAGCGCTATGCCTAGCCGAAACACATACAAGAGAATAGGCGGAGAGCCAAGTTTGCCCTCTCCGCCTACCCAGATTTACATACCGACTAATCAAAATCTAGAGAAATTATCGGAAGCAATGAAATAAAATCTATGGACTTACTCATCCATGTCTTCATCATCCATGTCTTCGTCCAAATCCAATTGTTTCAGCCGGATGTGCTTGCGACCCAAGGAAATCTCAAACTCGTCACCCGGTTTAAGATTCATTTGCTTCGTGTATGCCGAACCAATCAACAAGTTTCCATTCGATTGAACCGTAATGCGGTAGCTTGCACTCCGACCGCCTCGTCCATTCGAATAGGACTTGCCATCTAACTGAATGCCTTCCGCTTCAATCAGAGCATTCAGAAATTTCATCATATTCACCCGCTCTACACCATTTTTCGTTGTTGTGTAGTAGCCACATTCCCGCGCCTTTTCCTCTTTGCTGAGGTGATCTAGCTGTTTCACCTTATTTAGCAAAGCCTCACCCGTTAGGGGTTCTGTTCTCTTTCTCTTATTCATTCACTTAGCTCAGGGTCATTCAACGTCAACGAGGATCAGAACACACAATCAAAACGTCGAAGCAGATGGCCAAACGCCTATATTCCAATTCGTTAGAGTTTCATTAGAGGTTAGCGATCGCCTGCTCGAAGACACCTTCTAAGCGATGGTCTGCCTTTTTGATTGAGTAGTTTCATCCTACCGCGACGAAGATGAATATGTTCAAGTTTTTTCTGACAAGATTGAGGTTTTTTTCGCGTTTAGAGGAGAATACGTTAATGAGAGGAACCAGAGCGATAAAAATGCATTCGTTGTAATGACGACTGTTAGGATCTCGAATCAAAACCCATCAAAAAAGTAAGGATTCATTCACTATTCACCCATCTCAGTGAAGCGAGATTCTATTTGTTGTGAAGAGATAGTCGAATGTGCTTTTCTTGATCCCCAGGACTGTATGGCTGAAGTTTCTCACAGTCAACAACCCATTCAGCCCTAGCCAAGAAAAAAGTAGCCTGTGGAGATTGACGAAGCGTATTGCAGATCCTAGCTCAACCCTGTTAAAAGCAAAAAGCTTCCGTTACCTCAGAGCATGATTTCATAGACCTGAGAAATTGCCCTACTTAATACCCTGGTTACCCCCTCAGCTCCAAGTCATGTATTACCAAGCAACATTAGGCATGCCAATGCGTCTGCTTCATGTCGTTTCAAACGCCTAATCATAGCAATAACCTTTCCTCTAATTGGAAAAACTTTGTTAATCCTATGAGCGTTTAATCACATTTACTCCCGTATCTCAGCGTCCTGACACAAGGGTTCACCTAAAGCTGAGATGAGTATTGTGTATGAAGCGGGGTAGAGGGTGATCAAGAACCAATACTAATGCTTCCAACTGTGCAACTGAAATAGATGTCCCTGAAATTAGGCATGACTGAAACGGGGTGCCTAAAATGCTTCACCTGTGGCAACACTAAGGTTTCCTGCGTTCAGTAAGTTTTCCTGCGTTCAGATCAACTGCCACAAAGACAAGCGGTATCAAAAAACGTTCGGCGACTCACCACAGGTCTACATGTCGTCCAACCTGACGCGTGATTAATCGCAGGGATGTTTAAAGTTAGAGTACGAATAGCGTCACTGCTTTCGGGCGCATGAAGCTCGCCCTGTTAACACCCTGCTCAGTGGACTGTTGAAACTAACCACACGTGGACATTACAGCGTTAAAGCTTTGCTGGATCTAAGCCTGCAACCTAGTTATGGTCCGGCTTCGGTGCGGGCGATCGCAGCGCGTCAGGATATTCCAGCCCCCTATCTTGAAAAACTGCTGATTCAACTGCGTCAGGCAGACTTGTTAGTCTCTGTCCGAGGGGCTCAGGGTGGCTATCAGTTAGCGCGATCGCCCAACCAAATCTCGCTTGCCCAAATTCTAGAAGCCGTTGGTGAAACGATTGAACCCTTACCTCGACACCAACGGAGTTCTGCACAAGTCGAAGATTGGGTGACATTCACAATCTGGAATCGCCTCCACCACAAATTAAAAGATGCACTCCACAGCATCTCACTGGAAGACCTTTATTATGATGCGCGAAGCTGGCAGGCATCGAAGGGAACAACCAACAGTTTTATTGTGTAGATTTTGAAGGTTGTTGATTCTGGATATGCAGAAGTGCCGTGCGAATTGAGACGACGGTTCGATTCATGCTTTTCAGCAATGGTAGGGTTTATCTCGTTTAGCAGGATATTCAAAACGATTCAATACCGTTAGGAACAGGGCTTACACACGGGCATTATCCTAACTGAATTCGTTGACAGGTTGAGCGTGATGAGCCACACCAACGAGGCGCTGCGAAAGACTTGATGGGCTTTTGGGTGGAGCATTCGGGGCAATCGTCCGAAGACGTTGCATGGATTGATCAAGCGAAAAAAACCAGCAATTACGAGACACGTTGATTGAGGCTCAAGCGTCAGCGCAACGATCGACAAATCAGCAGAATTACTTAAAAACTAATGGCTTGAGCTTCAAAATTCGCCCGTTTGCTTAGACCTAATCATTAAAATTGTTCACAGATTTTCACAGACTTCTTACAAGCACTGTTGCGCTGATACTGAATCCAACCCAAAATACAAGCTAACCTAGATAGGTAAGGTTGATTGAGGTTGCCTCATCAGCTATTTGGGATCACTCCTACGGGTTCTACTTCTCCAGGTGGCAATGCTGCGGATTATTGATAACAGAGCGGATGCGCTGACAGAATTGCGACGGATCT
>JBCBSL010000322.1:0-7240 GCA_039819145.1 Cyanobacteria bacterium J06638_22 | reverse complement strand
GAAGAGCAAAACCAGGAACAACTAATCGATCTGCTCCATCGTCTAGGGCTGGTGCTCAACTTTCGCGAGCATCCCATTCTGCAAAGCACCAATGTTCTTAATCCCGACTGGGTCACTCAAGGCATCTATGCTCTGCTCAGCGACGAAGATCTTAAAACCCAAGGTAAGGGCATCCTCACTTACGAGGATCTGAGTCGGGTGCTGGAGCCGAAACGCTATCCTGCTGAACGTCATCGCTATCTCACTGAACTTATGCAGGAGTTTCAGCTTTGTTTTGCCCTTGACTGCTCCCCCGAAAAATTCCTCATTCCCGGTTTGCTCCCTAAAGAAGAACCCGAAGATACCTCTCTGGAAGGCGATACCCTCGACTTTCAATATCACTATCGTGTTTTACCGGGTAGCATCCTTTCTCGCTTTATCGTCCTTAGCCATGACAAGATTTATCAGCAAACCCACTGGCGTAGTGGCGTCATGCTGGCATATCGGGAAGGAGACGAAATCTGCAACATCGCCCGTATCCGTGCCGACAATGAAGATAAGAAAATCTTCATTGCCATTAGCGGACGAGAAACCACCCGCCGCATCTTTCTCTCCCTCATCCGCGACACGTTTACCAAAATCCATAGCAGCTTTGGCAGCCTAGAAGTCTCCGAATGGGTTCCCGTCCCCAGCCACCCCGAGCATCCTCCCCTCGACTACCAGGAAATGTTAGGACTGGAAGCTATGGGCGAACGAGACTACCCCATCGGTAAACTCCGCATCCGCGTTGACCTAAGAAAACTCCTGGATGGCTACGAATCTGCCGAAACTCGCCAGCGTCGTCAGATGAAAGAGCGAGGTATTGACATTGAAGGAGACATGGACGGAATGCACCCTAGCATCAACATCAACATTCGTCAGGAAAACCAGAAATCCAGAGGCAATACGATTCATCAGCATGGAGCGCACGATAATGTAGCTGGAGATTCAATCCATGGCAATAAATCGATCGATTCGACAACCTAAACAAACATCCAAAACTACTATGTCAAACACGATTCATCAGTACGGCTCCGGCGACAACATCGCAGGCGATAAGGTCATGGGCGACAAAATTGGCACCCAAATCAACAACAGCCAAAACCTGGCGCAAGCGGCTCAGGATATTCGTGACTTGCTCCAACAACTTGACCAGGACTACGATCGCACCACTCCCACCGGGCAAGCGATGATTAGCGCCAAAGCCATTGAAGCAATTGAAAAAAATCCCACCCTCAAAGCACGTGTGCTCAATGCCCTCAAAGAAGGTGGAACGACAGCACTGGAAGAGGCGATCGATCATCCAGCAGTGAAGCCCGTTGTTGCGATGGTAAAAGGTTTCATCGAAGCGGAATGAAGCTTGCTTGCTCTATCTGGCTTTTTTCCTTTGCCTTGCCGCTCAGCCGTTTGCCCTCGACGCAAAATTCGCGGCCAAAATCAGCGATCCTGACCACCGCCCAACCCCAACTGATAGCAATCTATCTGAAGCTTGCCTACACCTGAGAAGCTTGTTCAAAGGGCGATCGCGTTCTACAAGCGATTATTTTTAGCAGCGAATTATTCACAAGATCTCAACCCGGTCGAGAAAGGTCTGCATCCCTCCCTCATCCCCCAACATCTGTAGTCCATAAATTCGGATGCGCATCCCTGCTGCCAAAAAGCCGTCATCTTGGGCGTGGTTCACTATCACGCCATACCCCATTAGTTCGCCATACGCCTCCCGATCGCTGACTTCAACCTCCTCAAAGTACAGCTTGTAATGGGCTGGAATGGTTCGATCCCGCCCAAGACTACCCGACATCATCGGAATCGCAGGAATAAACTGTGCCGGATGCCAGGTAACTTGATGGATAATGCCATCTAGATCAATTGGGCCGATCGGTTGAGCTTGAGACATGGCTATAGATTTAGCCTTCGAGTAAATATGTGCATGGTTGATGTTAACTGTGTGGCGAGTCAAGCATTAAGCTTTTCCTATCACTAGATTACGTAGGCTGAAGCCTGTTCTACCGTACTTTTTTTCCTTTCCCCTGTCGCTCAGCCGTTTGCCCCCGTCCCAAAATTCGGATGCCTCGCCGTCGAGCAATCTCTTGTAGGTCGATCGCCCGGTCGGTCTCATCCACAATCTCGCCAATCAAAACCTCCAGCACATCTTCTAGGGTGACGACGCCTGCGAGGACGCCGTATTCATCCACCACCACTGCCAAGTGTTCGCGTCCAGCCTGGAAGTCTTTGAGCAGTTTGTTGGCGCGGAGGGATTGGGGGATGAAGTGGGCGGGACGGGCGAGGCTGGCGATCGCGCTATGCTGTTTTCCCTGAATGAGGGCGGTTAGCAACTCATTGCGCATGACAATACCCACCACTTCGTCTAGTGATTCTCCGCTGACAATGATGCGCGAATGTTGGGAGGCGAAGATATCATTCTTGGCTTCGACCAGGGTCATGTCCCCTGACAGATGGGTGATGGCGACGCGGGGGGTCATCAAATCCCTTGCTGTGACGTCATTTAGGCGGAAAACTTGCTGAATCATCTCGAACTCATCGCGCTCAATCACGCCTTCCTGCTGTCCCAACCGTGCCAATAGTTGAATTTCAGTTTCGTTGGTAATGGGTCGCCGTTCACCTCGGATAAAGGGCGCAGTAATCTGTTCCAGCACGACGACGATGGGAGTAAATAGAATGGTGAGCCCCACGATGACAGGAGCGACGGCCAGAGAAACCTGTTCAGAATAGCGCTCGCCAAAGGTCTTCGGCAGAATCTCCGCAAAGATAATGATAAGAAATGTGAGCAGTCCGGAGAAGACCCCCAACAGGGCATCGCCCAGGACGATGGAGGCGGTTCGCCCAATGGCAATGCTGCCCAAAATATTGAACAGGTTGTTAAAAATGACCAGCGTGGCGATCGGGCGGCTAATTTTCTCTCGGATCCTCAGGAGTGCCCGTGCCGATTTCCGTTCTGATTGTGCCAGTTGGCGGACGCGCGTCTGGGGAACGGAAAGTAGAGCCGTCTCGGTGCCAGAACAGAGGGCAGAACCGCCAATAACGAGCACGGTGAGTAGAAGGAGGTTGAGCATACCAGGAGAGAGGAACGGAATGGGGAAACACAGCGAGGTTGCACAAGATATGTCGTGCAACTAGTTTTCCCTTGATGTGCGGTTTTCAGGCACGTCGGTTTTAGATCTTTTTACGTGAGTTTGAGATAGCTAGACGCCCTGACAAAGGGGAGTGAAGTCTGGCGATTGTAAAGAGGGTCGTTGCAAGGATGGCGATCGCACAAGCAAGCCTGCATTTTGTCATTATGCAACAATCCTTGACTAGCCTGAATGAACCCATCTGAAAAGGCTGAATGAACCCGTACAGCGTGAACGTGTAAACCGTTTAGTTGGATGCAGTATACGTCTTTCGGGAGAGAAATGAGATGAAATTTAGATTTTAGATTGCCGATTTTCAATGGTCAGGTGTATCGTCTTAAGAAGCTTTGGCATTTTCATCTGTAGCTCTGTTCAACACGGGCGATCGCAGTTGACTTTTGCGCCGAAGCTATTAATCACCTCGGTCAGATTGTGATGGGTGTTCCAGTTCCAAATAAAGACTCGGTAATTCGATGTACGGCTACCCCAGTTACGATCGCCGTAGATCAACTTGGACTTTGACTTTAGGAGACTTTCCCATGACACGTACATTTCGTTTCATCTCTCGCTTTGCTTCTGTCAAAAGTATGGCAGCTCTCCTCTTGGCATTCGCTGCGTTGGTTCTTCCTGCTTGCGCTCCTGCTGGGGAAGAGGTTGATGATGGAGTCGTCGAAGAGGAAGGCATGATGGAAGACGACGACATGATGGAAGAAGAGATGGAAGATGGAGAAGTTGAGGCTGAATAATCTTCCAGCTTTTGACTTTTTGAATACTCAGCAGGTTTCTGACCTCTTACTTTGAGGTCAAGCCTGTATAGCCATATAGCCATCGCTAATCATCCTCTTGCTCTGGTAAGAGTAAGGACGCCGCTAACGAACCGTTGAGCGTGTCCTTCGATGTATAGTGGCAAATCATAAACTGCAGACCCCGTGTCTAGTGCGGGGTCTATTTTCGCTAGCCAGATTTGACTAGGGCTTCTATCGAATCCGGTTAAATTAAATACCTGTAAAACCCAATCATTTTTTGAAAGCCCCGTGACGCGGGGCTTTCAAAAAATGATTAGCCCTGATCTCAATGCGTAAGGTTATAACCTTACGCATTGGATACGAAAAACTAAAGGAGTTTGATGACGTTTGGGGACGTTCTTCCCCAAACGTCATCAAACTGCGTCAGTCCTATTGGCATAGTGCTACGCGCTCAGGTAGAACCAAATTATTGTTTGAAAGTCGCGCGGCTTTCAAACAATAATTTGCCCTAATCCCAATGCGTAAGGCTACACGAAACTATCGGATGCGGAGTTTGGCCACGACTGGGCGGTGGTCGGATATACCAGCAGAGGGCGTCATAACCGCATCGACGCTGATTCTTGAACTGACAAAAATATGGTCGATGGGAATCTTCAGGACTTGCAAAACCTGTTCAAGTGTGGCGAGCGATCGCCCGGCTTCGTTATAAAACCAGGTGGGGTTCAAGCCATGCCCTCGATTAACGCTTCGCAACCCCGATTGCCACACAAAATCGCGAAAGTAAGGCGACCAGGATGTGGTGTTGAAGTCGCCCATGATGATGGTTGTTGTCTCCTGATTGGCACCGTAGTCGGCCAATGCCTGGATGAAGAGATTGCGGCGGGTGAAAAGCGCTGGGGAGACGGGAGGACGGGGATGTGCAACGACGACTCGAACAGGCGTGCCATCGACGTCAACGATCGCTGTCAGGCCGTAGTTGGATGCGCCAAAGTCTTCGGTTTCGGCTTGCACAATCGGGTAGCGGCTGAATAGGCTGAGTCGCCCGTCGGTGGCGCGATAGTCGTAAGGGTAGAGGTCTTCAACCTGGACTCTCAGAGCTTCGGCTTCTTCATCAGAGGGTTCAATCAAGCCCAAAATTTCAGAGGACTGATTTCTCACCCGTTCCGTCACCGCTTCCGTATCCCAGAGCTGATAGTGGACGTTGTAGGTCATGACGGTCAGGGGAATACCGCCGGGTTGAGCGTTCCAGAGACGAGGGATATAGCTACTCAGGGTTGCGCTGGTATAGAAGCCCAGGGCGATCGCCAAAACAACCATGACCCCGCGACGGGAACGTTTGGGTCGAGGCCATAGGCTGCCGAGAAAAAACAGCAAGGTCACGGCTGCAAGCCAGAGATAGGCTCCGCCAATCAGTTCAAACGGCCATAGCCTATACCACGGCGCAACGGACATGCTGAGTCCCAGGAGGGCGATCGCACTCAGCCAAAGGAAAAGATTTGCCAGCATAAGGCTCTCGTTTGTGACAGCGCAAGGGTTGCCAGGCGGCGACCCCTCTCGAAGATACAAAGTTGTGCCCTGTTGTTCCGAGACATTTCGGCCTAAGTACAGGACAAAAAAACGAACCCCCGCTAAAACCCTTGATTTTGTGTAGCGCAGGCGATGCCCACGCTACACAAAATCAAGGGTTTTCTGGGTTTTGTCCTGTACTTAGCATTTCGGCAGGCGGGTGTGTCATTTTCGGCAATCGTATCTACCCAAACGCGTCATCCACGTTGTCTGAATCCATCCACTCCCTTGGCAGAAAGGGTGCGTGAATACCCCCTTGCACTTTTCTATTCTGATTATCAAGACCGGAACAAACCATTTACGTTTCACACGCTCACTGCTGTAACGATTGCGTCTGCAACTATTTCATCCACCCACTGCTGTAACAAGGAGAATCGAATCATGACTAGTGCCATGCAGCATTCCAGTTTTAATATCTCGAAAACAAAGCTAGCGATTTTCTCGCTCTTGGGCTTAACGCTCGTTTCTGTGCCCTTTGCGGTTTCCGCCCTGCGCTCCGGTGGCCATACCTGCGAGACCGGAGAAGTTGAAGAGCGCCTGTACTGCGAATACAACCCAGCTGTCGTGAAAATTGAGGTCGAAAACGGTGCCGGAAGTGGTGTCATCATGTCAGAAGATGGCTTGGTGTTGACCAACGCCCACGTCGTCCAAGATTTTACTGAAGTGCGGGTTTCGTTCCCCGACAGTGAGACTGGCGGCGAAGTCTATGTTTCCGGTGAAGTCATTGCCTACGGCGAAGAAGGGCTGGATCTAGCAGCTGTGCAGTTAAGTGGCGAAGGCTTTGACTATGTTTCAGAGCTCTCCGAGGCCGTTTCCGTTGGACAGCGAGTCTATGCCATCGGCACCCCGTTTGAGGAATTTCGCAACACCTTGACAGCCGGTATTGTTAGTCGTATCGATACTGAAAAGGACTTGATTCAAACCGATGCGGCTATCAACCCTGGAAACTCTGGGGGGCCGCTGTTTAATGCATCTGGAGAACTGGTTGGGGTCAACACGGCTATCTATGCATCCCAGGATGGCGGTAACATTGGAATTGGCTTTGCGATTCCATCTGAAACCGTAGAAGAATTCCTGCAAGATGTTGAAGAGGGCACTGCCCCGGCGGAACCGCAGGTTGCAGAGATCGTTCCGGGCATCTATCAAGATCCACAAGTCCTGTCAATGAATGGTTCTTTTGTCGGCGGAGAGATTAACGAGGACAGTAATGTCTTCGATGATCAGAGCTATTTCAACGCCTATGTGTTTGAAGGGCAGGCCGGACAGGTTGTTGAGATTGCTATGGAAAGTGTTGAGTTCGATGCCTACCTGATGCTGTTTGGTCCCAATGGCGAAGGGGTAGCAGAGGATGATGACAGCTATGGCGACACCAATGCTTATCTGTCGGTTACCCTCCCTGCAGACGGGGTCTACACCATTTTTGCAAATACCTACGAAGCAGGTGAAACAGGTCGTTATCAAATTGGCGGACTTCTGACAGAAGCCAATCAATAAGTTTCCGGTCCCACTCCATGAAAGGCAGCAATACCCGCTGGATCGCAACTCAGTTGCTTCACCCAGCGGGTATTTCCTATGAAGAATCTGTGCTCCATTCATGAATTAGGGGGAATCTAATATTACATCCGAGGAAGCAACCGCAAAACCAAACTATCGTTTGCGCCCGCTGCAGTGCAGCGGGCGCAAACGATAGTTTGGTTCTTCAACCGGATTTGATATGGGTCATTTAATGATTTGTCCTAATCTCAATGCGTAAGGCTATAGTGCGACCCAAAAATCATC
>JBCBSL010000321.1:0-7268 GCA_039819145.1 Cyanobacteria bacterium J06638_22 | reverse complement strand
TCAAAAACGCGAATCCCATTCCGGGAGGAGAAGCCCTCGCTGTACCGCGAAGCGGTCAGCGTAGGGAGTACGTCACGACAGTGATGAGTGATAAACATTTCAGCGAATGGGTATTGATATTCCAAAGCGATCGCCAAGCTGCAGTACCCTGACACCGACTCAATTACCCTAGACGATCAAACCCCTGCTCGAAAAAGTTCTTCAGCCGTCAATTCCAAGTTTGGAAACAGCTCTGATTGAATCCGCTCATTGTCACGGAACTGACGAACCTGATATTCATCATCCACCAACTGATAAATCGAGAGCGTTGGCCGTTTCGGATTCCCAATATGGCGGCGTCCACCCAGTCCTAAGTAGTCCACGATCCAGTATTCAGGGATACTTAAGCTTTCGTAATCTACTAATTTCTTGCCATAGTCAGCCCGCCAGTTGGTACTGACCACCTCAATGACTAATGGCACAGAAACGCCTCGCGTTACTGTAGATGCCTTCTGCCAGAGGGGTTCATCCCCCAGCGCATCCCGATTAATCAAGAGTACGTCTGGTAAATAGGCCGTATCTTCTTCTGGTAGCTTCACCAATGCCTGTTTCGGTAGCAGAAAAGGTCGCCCCAGTCGTTGTATTTCCAAGACTAAAATCGCATTGAGAAACGAGATCACCTCTTCATGGTCGCCTCTAGGTTGCATTTTAATGGGGGTGCCATTGTGGAGTTCATAGCAGCTGCCATCGGGCTTCCAGGCAATAAACTCCTCAAAGGTCATGAGCTGAGCATCAGGCAGAGGAACCGTGAACATAGAGCATCTCCTGGTCAAGCCAGAGCTAAGGAGCGCGGCAGCAGAACAAGTGATACCAGCATAGCCCAAACCTTGCAAGGGTAATGGCTGTCCGAGCAAGGCTACAGGTCGCCCGAACCTTGAAAACCGCATAATCTCGTTGACCAATGGAGATACCACGCCCTGAAAGGGTTGCAGGCATTCGATCAGCTAAAATTTTGCCGTTTTCCGGGGCAGAAACCAGGGGATAAAAACATCAAGGAAAGCAGAAGAGAACCATGAAGAACTGCCTATCTTCTTGCTTTTGAGAATTGTGAACTGAAGTTGTTGCGCGATCGCCACCTGTGACGGGCGATCACGCTATCTCAAGTCTTGTATTTGGCGCAATGGTGCTGGCTCGGCGTGACCTGGGCAAGCCCTTACCAGCATTAGGGGAAGTAGGGTAACCCTGTTTCATTCCAGAGAGGAGGGAGCGATCGCTTGCTTCCACTCTCATTGGTTGTAAACCATTTGAAATTTTTACCCTTTGGATCAGGCTGGGGTTGGGTACGGGGATACATCGGCAGTTTCAGGTTTGGCACAAAGGAGACCTTCGTGTTGCACCTGGTGAATGGGAGCCTTCTGACGACCAAAGATTTCACTCCCCCGGATGCCCGAGGCGGCATTTACCTTCATCCCGATGGCCTCAAAATCTTTTTGAAGCGGGGGTTCAATCTGTTGACGGAGGTCACCCCCCCTCATTCTGGCTACAAGGTCAACTACCGCCGCTGCATGGAGTTGCAGGTGTGGGAATATATTGGGTGCTTGGTTGGGGATCGTGCCCACTATCGTCCGATGCGCTGGCAGTTCTAACCCCACTTTGCACGAATGAGACGCACCCAGGGATGGCTGTCTTCGGCAACCCTCCCTGGGTTGCTAAAGACTTAGAATAAATGTGAAGGAATGCCAGGAACCATAGAGAAGTTGCTAACCTGAAGGGGTTAAGCCGATCCTTGAAAACTGCATAACTTCGTTGAACCCCTCAGGTCACTTACCCAGCAAGGCTTTCACCATGTTCTTCAACATCCGTATTGAGAATATGATGCGCTTATTGACTAGAGTCCAAACCCTCTTTGGTTTTGGGTATCTGAAAGCTCTGTACCATCAGACTTTTGCAAGGTGCCCCTTCTTCAATCCATCACCCCGCAAGGGGACGGAAACAACTCTATTACAATACGAAATCGGCTGCGAAACTCTTGGCTTCTTCAATCCATCACCCCGCAAGGGGACGGAAACTCCAGGTCATCGTGACCTGGTCGTTTTCCAGCGTCTTCTTCAATCCATCACCCCGCAAGGGGACGGAAACAGTCGTCATGGTCCATCGCACGGACCACCGGAGCTTCTTCAATCCATCACCCCGCAAGGGGACGGAAACTTTGACTCAGGGGGTTGTTCCACCCTGACTTAAACTTCTTCAATCCATCACCCCGCAAGGGGACGGAAACTCAACTTCTGACCGTATGGCCCTTGGGATCTTTTGTGCTTCTTCAATCCATCACCCCGCAAGGGGACGGAAACTAGGGGGCTTCGCCTCCACGGGGGTTGCGAGCAAGCGCTTCTTCAATCCATCACCCCGCAAGGGGACGGAAACTTCTTGGGCTTTGGCGTTAACCGTCGCAATGAACTCCTTCTTCAATCCATCACCCCGCAAGGGGACGGAAACGGAAATATGGGATGATGTCATCCGCAGTTACTTCTTCTTCAATCCATCACCCCGCAAGGGGACGGAAACCTTTTGTTGTTCCGTCTGCCCATGTGCAACCATTCTTCTTCAATCCATCACCCCGCAAGGGGACGGAAACATCAAACAGATCTGAACCAATGTCCAGAATTGTAACTTCTTCAATCCATCACCCCGCAAGGGGACGGAAACCCAGTTGTTTCTGTTTCTTGAGCTCGAACTGCAGGAACGCTTCTTCAATCCATCACCCCGCAAGGGGACGGAAACTCGATAAGGGTGCTTGCGTCTACGCTAGTCTGCACCTTCTTCAATCCATCACCCCGCAAGGGGACGGAAACATTCGGATCCATATTACCTGCATCGTAATCAATCTTCTTCAATCCATCACCCCGCAAGGGGACGGAAACTTTTGCCCATTTCAGCGGTGCGTGTGCGCGTTTAGATAACTTCTTCAATCCATCACCCCGCAAGGGGACGGAAACCCGTTTTTATTCCCCCCCAGAATGGCGGCGCTAAACGCTTCTTCAATCCATCACCCCGCAAGGGGACGGAAACCCATTCACTACATTCACGTAGAGTGTTGTCATCTTCTTCAATCCATCACCCCGCAAGGGGACGGAAACTTGCGCACTTTCGATCATTTTATTGTAGCTCTCCACTTCTTCAATCCATCACCCCGCAAGGGGACGGAAACCCCCTGTCCGGCGTATCTGGGTTGTAATATTCATCTCTAGTTCACCAAAACTCTTTCCCCGCAAGGGGATGAAAACTAGGCCGGTGGAATTGGCAGCAGATATCGTAAGTCTGTCAGGTTCACTAGAACCCTTTCCCCAAAGTGGGACTAAGACGTGCACGTAGCTAGAGGCATACCCGATCGAGCTGCTAGCCTTCTTTCGTTTTAGACATGTGGTATTGGGCGATCGCACAGAGCGTTAGCGATCGCAGAATCGTTTCAGCCCAATTCCACCTCCACTGATGGGTGATTCCGTGCTGCCGATGCTTGAAGGGTTGCTTTGGCCTCGGCCATCAAGATGGGGTCATCAGAATCAAGCCATTGCTGCATCCGTTCCATGTAGGCTTGCTGCTGGCGTTGCTGTCGGAGGTGGTGTTGCTGTTGCCACCTGTCGTGCGCTGGTAGAGGCGGTTCCCCGTTGCAGGGGGCGAGAGGTTTGCTTGGAACATTACACCCGGTTGAAGAAGGGGGCGATGATCGCCATGGGATCGATTATCTGTGCCTGATTGTGCTCAATTTGCACTAGACCTCTGAGCAAGCCTCAGAAGCTGTTCAACTGATGTCCTTAGAGATGACGTAACAAACAAAAGCGAAAAAAAAATCCAACAAATACGTCCCCTTGCCTTCCTTGAGACCGATAGCCCATCACAAAGGCAATCGATTCAAGAGGCTTTTACTATGGATAACAATCAGGAACAAAGATTTGTGGCAGTCCCAGGACGTACGTCCACATCTCCTCTACTCTTTTTTCCGCGTTGGAGTGGTCGGCTGGATAGTTCAGACAACTTCAATCCAATACGACCAGGTCGCCGGTTTGATGATTTCTTGCTGCAAGGAGTTGCTGCAGGAGAGCGCTTAACCATCAATCTCAGTGCAGAGTTCGACTCATTCGTTCAACTTATTGATGTCAATACTGGGGCGATCGTCGATTCTGATGATGACAGTGGCCCTGGGCTCAATTCGCAATTGCGGTTTACGGTTCAACCTGGAATAGACTACATCATTCGAACAACCTCGTTTGCGCCCAACGCTCAGGGGCAGTACACCCTTTCTACCAATTCAGGCGTTTTGACTCCAGCGACTGCCCTCTCATCGAACCAGAGCACCAGTGGTACTTTGAGCTTGACCGATTTCCAGAATCCAAACCGCAGTGGGCGCGTTTATGATGGCTACCGCCTAACTGATGTGCAACCAGGGGATTTTGTCGTTATCAATGCGATTGGCGATTTTGATCCGTTTCTACAACTGGTAAATGCTCGCACGGGTGCTGTTTTGGTCGAAGACGATGATAGTGGCTTTGGATTGAATCCAGCCCTGAGCTTTACCGCAGAGGCAAATACCGAATATCTCGTTCAGGTGACTTCTTTTGGCGAAGCGGTTACTGGCAGCTATACCATCACGGCACAAACGGCGTCTCCTTCTCCCGATACCAACCTGCTGATTGCCCTTGATCCTTATCGGGGAACCTTGGTGGAACCAACTGATCTCAACAGTCCTATCAATGGAGCTGGTAATAACCTGTTTATGCCTGAATACGGCGCAGCAGGTTCATCCTTCCGCGATGAGAATGTTCCAGTCGATTATGGAAATGGGTTCTCGACGCCAACTGGACAAGATCGCCCAAATGCCCGAGTCATTAGCAACACCATCTCTCAGCAGAGTGGCGATGTGCCTGAGCCGAGAGGACTCACCGATATGATCTGGGGTTGGGGGCAATTCCTCGACCATGACGTTACGTTGAATGAGGATACTCCAGAATCTGCTGGGCTAGTGCGATCTATTTCTATTCCCGCAAATGATCCAGTTTTGAATCCCAGCAATGTTATTAGCTTGCGAGAAAGTGAGTTCGAAGAAGGTACCGGTACAAGTCCACGCAATCCACGGCGGCTGCCCAATGCCATCACACACTGGGTAGATGGCTCAAACGTTTATGGTTCAGGGGACGAGCAAGCAAATGAGCTACGGGCATTTGTTGGGGGACGTTTGCGGGTTAGTGAAGGTGACCTATTACCTCTAGAGACATCCGAAACAGGGCGTCTGGAATTCAGTGCAGGAGATACGAGAGCCAATGAAAACAGCGTGCTGTCTTCCATGCACACATTGTTTGTCCGTGAGCATAATCGGCTGGCAGATGAATTAGCAGACGCCCATCCCAGCTGGACTGATGAGCAAATCTATCAACGCGCACGCCAGATTAATATTGCTCAAATCCAGAACATTACGTTCAATGAGTATCTACCAACGCTTCTGGGTAATGATTTGCCAGCCTATCAGGGCTATGATCCATCCATCAACCCAAATGTAGAGCGCGGTTTTTCAGTTGCAGCATTTCGTCTGGGGCATACCCAACTCAGTTCTGTTATTCCACAGCTTGATACGGATGGAACACCCAGCGGTGGAGACTTACTCCTGCGAGATGTCTTTTTCCCAGGGGTTGATTTACTTCAGCGCGAAGGGATCGATGGGATTCTACGTGGTGTTGCCTCCTCTTCCAGCCAGCGCGTAGATAATCTGGTGATTGAGGATGTTCGTAGCTTTTTGTTTGGCGAAGGCCCGAACTCCCCTGCTCGTGATCTAGTCGCCATTAATATTGAGCGAGGACGGCTAAATGGATTGGCCGACTACAATACAGTTCGCCAAGGCTATGGTTTGTCACGCGTCAATAGCTTTGCTGGTATTACATCCAATCCGGAGTTACAGGCATCGTTAGAGCAGCTCTATGGAACTGTCGATAATATTGATGCGTTTGTGGGCATCCTGGCCGAGGATCTAGAACCAGGTAGTAGTGTTGGAGAAACGGTTGGAGCCATTTTGGAGGAGCAGTTCCTCCGGCTACGGGATGGCGATCGCTTCTATTTTGAAAATGCTCTATTGTCGCAGGAAGCCGACCTCATCCGCCAAACGACCCTATCTGACATCATCCGGCGCAATACGGATACAACCATCATTCAGGACAATGCATTTTCTCTGACCAATTCTGGCAGTGATGAGGATGATGTCCTAAACGGGGGGCTTGGCGAAGATTTGATCTTTGGCAATCAGGGAGATGATACTATCCGCGCCTATGCCGCCAATGATGATGTGTTTGGTGGCAGTGGTGATGATGTAATCAGCGGTGGAGCTGGAAGCGATCGCCTCTATGGCAGCACCGGTGACGATCAGCTCTTAGGGGATGTCGGTAGCGACACACTGATTGGTGGGAGCGGTAATGATACGCTGCTCGGAACCAATGCGATGGCACAGGGTGTTGCAGAGCATGACACGTTAACCGGAGGGAGCGGACGCGATCTCTTTATCTTGGGCGATCGCACCTCAACTTACTATACCGATGGTCATCCAGCAGAGTTTGGATTTGCTGACTTTGCCTTGATCACCGACTTCAACCCATTTGAGGATCGCATTCAGCTCCATGGCTTGTCCAGAGATTATGCATTAGCTCAATTTCCTACAGAAATGGGTTCCAGTGACTATCAATTGCTGTATGAACCCCAAGGGGCGACGCGTCCAGAGCTAGTTAGTGTCCTGGAAAACGTATCGGGCTCTCTCTCGCTTGAGAGTGCCGCATTTACCTTTGCCTAATCTAGGGTCTGTTTTGAAACCTCCCCAAACCGTTGATTCCTCGTACGAGGAATGAGGTTTTGATCGGCCTTCAAAGTACGCCCTAGCTATAGAAACTCAGCCCCACGCATTAAGGCATGGGGCTGAAAAAAAATGTTGAAAAATTTCGTTCCTCTTGACGCGCTTCTTACGAAAGACAGACAGAAGCGCGAGAGGAATCATCATGAGTCAGTCGTTGGTCTGGATTTTGCCCCTTACTCTGTTCAATTTGTTCAGCACGGTTGCTAGCCCTGAGGCACTTACGAATTTCCGTAGTCAAAGTGACATTAATGTCTTTCAATCGTTCACCATTGCTTCCGCAAATCATACGTCTACCTACGTTCCCCCAAACCGAGGGATGCCAGGAAGACGTGAGGGGGGTGGCACACGCTAACCCTATGAATTTTTAGTGATTGACCTATCTCTTGGAATTTCTAGCCACTTT
>JBCBSL010000320.1:2489-7340 GCA_039819145.1 Cyanobacteria bacterium J06638_22 | reverse complement strand
CGCAATTTTGGGTATTTGCTGGCTGAGGGTATGATTTTTTTTGAGAAGCGGCGTATCCACGCCGCTTCTCGAAAAAAATCAGACTCGGATTCTGCAACCCCCAATTTTGGACGACGTAATAGTGCTCAGATGTATTTGAATCAGGCACGATTGGAGCTAATATTTGGAGCCAATATAAAGTTTCATATCGCAAGACTTCCGCGCAAAATTCAGCGGTGATACGTTAAGAACAGGCACAGAAAAGGTTAATACAAATTGAATTCTGGCTCGTGCCTCCTGCCAAGAGTTCAGCACAGCGCCCTATTTCCTTGCATCCAAACCGGAGGAATTCTCGTTCAACGGCCTCCACAAAATGACTCCACTTCAGTCGGTTTGTGGATTTGATGCGAAGAACAGACCTTAAGTCTCAATATCTCTAAGAGATAGGTGTCATTGGTTTATAGAGTGTTGTGTCATTTGTCAACCCCTAGTAAGAACAATCCTCTCTGTTTCTGTTGGTTTTTTACTTCCGAGCGTTAAGCAGCCCTGGCGTTTGCTGCCAGATTATCTTCAACCTGTTTAGCCTCTCTAATCTCAAGTCAAACCCGTGTTGGGGCTGGTTTTTACCAGTCCCATCGTTTTTTTAAAGGCTCAGGAGAGCGACCACTTCGATGCAAAATGGAACCATATACCCACAAAATAGAGGTGTCAGGACTGATGCAGAGATTGCGGAGTTCTGAATGAATTCGTTGATGGTGTCGCCGCGTCGCGCTCACACCATCGGCAAAACGCATAAGTTCTGAGTATTTGTTTGTGCCGGAGTAGTGGTATGTCGTCGTTCAACTGGTTTAACCGACAGGTTTCGGAGCCCTCTTCAGAGCAAAAGGAATCGGCACAAGAATCGGTGAAGGAGGCTTCAGATTCGCAGGCAGAAGACGCCCCTGCATCAGCGGATGACTATCTAAACTGGGCAAAAGCAGCCTATCAGAATATTCAAAAACGCAAACAGGCGGATGCTGAAGAGGCCGCGGCAGAACCCGACACAGAATCGAAAACAGAGCCTGCTGAAGTCGCTGAAGATTCGCCTGAAACATCTGAACCTGCTGCATCTGAAGCGCCAGTGGTTGAGGCCGGTGAAGCCGAAACGCCTGAAACGCCTCAGCTAGAGATCTTGGCAGCGGACGCGGAACCGACAGCAGACGCGGAGCCGGAACCCAGTCCAGCCGTGCCCCTGTGGGCGCGGGCAGATGCTGAACGACAAGAAAGGCTGGAGCGCTTGAAGGCAGAGGTGGAGGCGATCGCCGAAGCCGAAGCTCCAGCCCCTGTGGCTGATGCGACTCCGGCCAGTCCAGCGACTCCAGCAGCCGAGTTGGACGAGAACTTCCTGTGGTCAGCGCGAGTGCTAGCAGACCAGGGACGCCGTGCCGATATGGTGGATGTGGAAGAGATCACCTGGTTGGCACGATTACGGCAGGGACTCGACAAAACCCGCCGGAGCTTGGTGAACCAGCTACGGTCGATCGTAGGACAGGGGCCGCTGAATGCTGATGCGGTGATGGAAATTGAGGCGCTGTTGCTGCAAGCGGATGTGGGGGTTGAGGCGACCGACTATATCATCGAATCTCTGCAAGAAAAGTTGCGCCAGGAAGCCCTGCCACCGGAGGAGGCGATCGCCTACCTCAAATCCATCCTGCGCAATATGCTCGACAATCCTGGTGGCCAGCCCGTTTCTCCCACCTTCACCCCAGACAAAGACATGCTCAACATCTGGCTAATGACGGGGGTGAATGGGGCCGGAAAGACAACAACCATCGGCAAAATTGCTCATTTGGGGACAAAATCGGGCTACAAGTGCCTGATTGGAGCCGCCGATACGTTTCGGGCAGCAGCCGTCGAGCAGGTGAAAATTTGGGGCGCCCGCAGCGAGGTTGAGGTGATTGCCAACCCTGGAAAGAATACCGACCCGGCAGCCGTGGTGTTTGATGCCATTGGTGCGGCGCAGTCACGGGATACCGAATTGTTGCTGATTGACACCGCAGGACGGTTACAAAACAAGAAGAATTTGATGGATGAGCTGACGAAAGTGCGGCGCATCATCGACAAGAAAGCACCCGATGCCAACGTTGAAGCGCTTTTGGTGCTGGATGCGACTCTGGGACAGAATGGGGTGCGACAGGCGGAAGTCTTCTCGGAAGCCGTAAACCTAAGTGGTGTCATCCTGACGAAGCTAGATGGAACCGCGAAGGGTGGTGTTGCCCTAGCCGTTGTGCAGCAGTTGGGCCTGCCCATCCGGTTTATCGGAGCCGGGGAAGGCATTGAGGATCTGCGCCCCTTCTCCAGTTACGAGTTTGTCGAAGCGTTGCTCAGTGGTTGATGGCGATGGCTGGCGTTACTGAAAAGCCGTATGAATCGAAAGGAAGTTTCGAGCCTACAACACCTCCTTCATACCTAGAATCACTAGCGCCCGATGGCCTGTGGGGAGATCGATGATGGATGCCCCTGATATTAGTGGATTGCAGCGGGTGGCGATCGCCCCTTCCCAACAGCGCGGTAATCAACTCTGCCTCAATGACGCCCAGACCCATTACCTGGGGCGGGTGCTGCGGCTACAGGCAGGCGATCGCTTTATTGCAATGGATGGTCAGGGCACCTGGTGGCTAGCCATTTGGCAGGGAACGGCGATCGCTCAGATTGCCCATGAAATCTTAGTGACCACGGAACTGCCCATTCCTCTGGCGCTGATGGTGGCCATGCCAAAGGGAAATGGCATGGACGAGATTATTCGCCAAACCACTGAGCTTGGGGTGAGTGAAATTTGGCCCATCATGAGCGATCGCACTCTTCTGCAGCCCAGCCCCAATAAACTCAGTCGGTGGCAGCGCATCGCGACGGAAGCGGCAGAACAATCGGAGCGACAATTGATTCCCAAAATCCACCCGCCGCAACCCTGGCATGCCGCGCTTGAAACCTTGCAGGCAGCTACGCATGATCCCTCAGATCACGCCTCAGAAAATCACGCCTCAGAAAGTCAAGAGCGGGCGATCGCAGCATTTCTCTGCACCGCCCGCCAAGGACTATTACTGAGAGACAGCCTCTCTCAGGTTTTGCGTCAGACTGTATCACCAACGCAAGTTGTCGTCGCGACAGGTCCCGAAGGTGGCTGGACCGATGCTGAGATTAAGCAAGCGATCGCCCATTCCTTTATCCCTGTCTCGCTTGGAGGACGCATCCTCCGTGCTATTACCGCTCCAATCGCGGCTACAGCACTGGTAGCTCACTACCTAGAGTCGAAACCAGTAAGTCATGATGCCTGATTCTCAAGGCTGATTCTTAAGACTGATTCTTAAGACCGAACTCACGTACCGTGACCTCTATCCTTGGGGCTTCATGTTCTTTGCCATATCCAGGAAAGGATTGAGACTCGGCCCGGGGCGACGACGGCGACTGGGAGTTGTGCCGACCAAAAAGTTGGGGGCAAAGGTCTTAACCTCTGGTTCTGCGGGTGCAGGAGCAGGAGTCTCAGGTGCGGCAGCAAATGCCTCTTGAGAAACTTCCACCTTGCCATTCATAGAGGCGCTGGTTGTAGGAACCTCAAGTTCAACCGTTTCTTTTGCTGCCGGAGCGGGTGCCTCTATCTTCTGTGTGGTTTGAAGTTGAGGTTCCGGCGTAGCCGGAGCGCTGCCCTTTCCATCATCTGCTTCCAAAAAATACTCGGATTTTGACCCAAGTCCCAAAAGTTTAGTAATCGTGCCAAAGATTCCGCCAATGAAGGCGAAGACTCCACCCAATAATTTATTGATAAAACCCATTTTGATTGCTCCAAAAACGACGCTATGAACAGGGGTGTTCTAAAGCCAACCGTCCATCCCAGCGAAACGCAAGAGATGGCCACCAGGACGAACATCTATCCACTTAGCATTGCAACGGAAGAGGGGCGATCGCCATTACTGACAAGCGTTAATCGTCCTATCCCTCGGCCTTTGCCACTCTCTATTATCGCCATCTAGGAGCATCATAGACGATGGCAAACCCCAGAAATCCCAAGTTTTGTACTGTAAAAAAAGATTAAGCAATATCCGATACATTATAGGAAAGATTGAAAGCTACCGTTGGCTATGGATATGAGATTTATAGCGCTACGCGCTCAGGTAAAACCAAATCATTTTTTGAAAGCCGTGCGGCGCAAAGCTTTCAAAAAATGATTTGTCCTAATCCCAATGCGTAAGCCCTGAGATTACAGCCTTCGTTTGACGGCCCCATTGGGCATCGCGTTAGGGGAAAACGGCGGTGATTCTACCAAAGGAACCCGCTGGCCAATGCTCTCTTGTAGGGTGTTGATTTTTTGGTTTTGCTCTCGAATGCGGCGAGAGAGCAACCGAATGATATTGACGGCGATCCCCGGTGTTTCGTCGATCGCCTCATAGAGCTGTTGCTGGGTGAGTACCAGACATTCGCAGGAAGCTAGGGTTGTGACGGTAGCGGAGCGGGGTTCGGCATCAAAAACCGACATTTCACCGAAACAGGCTCCCTTCTCTAGTCGCGCCAGCTCGCGATCGCCAATATGTACACGAACCTGCCCAGAAACCAGGATGTAGAGCGATCGCCCCTCTTGCCCTTGGGTGAAAATAGTATGTTGGCTAGGGAACGATAGCTCATCCATGATGGAGGCAAGGCGTACCAAAAAGTCGTCCCGCAGTTCTTTAAAGATGGGAACGCCCCTAACAAATAACAGTCGATCAACGCTCGTCAGCAACATAAGAAATTTTTGGTGTGCTCCCGGATCCTAAATCGGATGGAGATCGGGGGGATGAGGTGGCATCGTGAGCTTAGCATGCCCGTTTTGAGACCCATTCCTGCCATTTTGGGTGGAAG
>JBCBSL010000320.1:0-2392 GCA_039819145.1 Cyanobacteria bacterium J06638_22 | reverse complement strand
CCCAGTCTTGATATCAAAGCATACACCTGATCCAGAACGAGGGGATTAGAATCTTGCTGCAACTGGGGCAGAAACTCCCGTAGGGTACGGGGTGACACCAAACTGAGGTACGCCAGCGCTGCTTCGCGGACAAACCCAGTGGGATGTCGCAACCCGGCCAAGGTTTGTGCAGCAGACAGCCGCCAGCGCTGCCCCCGTGCCATGTGGAAGCAACAGGCCATGGCCCAATCGGACAGAAAATGGCGCAGGTCGAGTAAATGGCGTAGGCGATCGCTCGGTAGCAACGGACGGTATTCCAAAAACTCCGACAGGCTCGCTAGTTTCTCCTGATCTGACCGTTGGTCGAGGATATTGAGCAGGGCACTTTTGCTTTGGATGTCGAGGGTATTGTCGAGAATTTCTAGCCCCCTGGCGACGCTTTCCCAGGAGTTAGATTGCAGGTTGAATACAGCAGCCTGAATGGTATTGGAGGGATAGAGGAAACGCATCAGCAGGAAAATTCGCTGGCAGCAGTCGTCTTGCAAATCGCGCATGGCACGTCGCCACAGGTCACCTTCTCGCCCTGGCACGGTGTCGGGAGTGATATCGAGCAACCCGGCATAGGTATGCCCGATGAGTTTCAGCTCTTGGTCAATCAAGCGCTCAATACCGCTACGTCCTAGCCCATCCGCCAAGGCTTCGATGCCTCTTTCTTTGGGGAGCTTCAGGAGGATGCGCAGGATGGTACGGCGGGTGCTGCCCCAGGCTGTCATCAGATGATCAACCAAGGCATCGATCGCACTCGACGAGCCAATCTTACCCACGGTTTTCCAGGCTTGGGTTCGCACGACTTCGGGTTTGTAGATGTCTTCGCCCAGGCTCACCAGCATGGGGATGGCCTCATCTCCCAAACGCACTAATGCTTGGGACGCCGCTTCGCGGGTCGATTTGTATGATAATCCACGCAACAACGACGGGTAATACTCTTCCAAGCGTGTGGCGGCGATTGCTTCCAGCAACGCACAGCGCACACGCAGGGATTCGTCCTGCAACAGTGGTCGGATGTAGAGCCGCAACGCCTGCATGTACCTGGCCTCACCCAGGGCTCGACAGCCCATGACCCGTTCCCGTTCGCGTTTGTGGGTGAGCATGCGGCGCAGGGTATCGGTGGCCTCTGCTTTTTGTTGGGGATTGCCCCGACGTAGCATTAGCGACGCGGCAGTACCCCGCACCTCCGGGTCGATTTCAGGATGGAGATAGTCACGCAATTTTGTTATGTCAGGATCGGGATCGGTGAGCCAGACATACCGCAGCGCCAGCGCCAGCACCTCGGGTGCTAGGGGTTGCTGGATGAGCGATCGCACCATCTCCAAATGCGCCAGGTTGGGGTATTCGGCCATCGCCTCTAGACTTTCCCGTTGCAGGGCTGGAGAAAACTCTGGCAACAGTGGACACAACACTTCCCCGACATTTTTTGGATCGAAGTGAGTCAGCATTTCGATGCAAGACTTCTTATCGGCATCGGAACCGCGCCCCAGGGCTTCGACGATCGCCCGTTTGAAGGTGCGCAAATCCACTTCCGAAAGGCTGAGTTCGCCCCGGTTTACCGTTTTGACGAGCAGTTCGACATAGCGCGATCGCAACCGCCATACGGTGAACAGCCATACCAGGCTGAAGACCGCAATCCATGCCACAAATACCAAACTGACGACCCGCTCGAAGACCGTTTCGTCCATTCCACCGAACAGGCGCTGACTAATGGCCAGCACAATCAGCATGGTCAAACCCATCAAGCCCGAGGAGATGGGTTCAGCAATCCCGCGCACAAAGGATTGAATGCGGCTGCGGTTGGAATCGGGAATCGGTTGAAAAAGAACCGGCCCCGTCGTTGCCAGCACCGTGTAGCGCATTAGCTCGTCCACGAAGCGCAGCAGCACGACGCCCAAAAACAGACTAACGACCTGGCCTAGCGCTAGCGTACTGACCAAAAACAAGAGAGCGGGGGAAGCCATCGTTACGATGAATACGCCCAATCTCTCAATCATGCGACTGGAGACGAACCACTGCAATCCCAGCTCAAACAATCCCAAAATGGCACTAAAGATGGCCAAAAAGTCCACAATAGTATTCAGGTCAAGGGTTTGCTCGAGTTGGGAGAGATATTGAAAGTCGAGCAGTAGCCAGAGCGCCTGTGCCATGACAAAAAAGGCCACGACCAAAATCACATACCGTCGCAGCGGGCCTCGCAAACGGCGAGTGGTGTAGTCGGGTTGGCGCTCCTGCAAACGACGACGCGACGAGTCTGGGAAAAACTGACGATAGGTTTGGCTCAGGTAGAACAGGATGGCCGCACCCACTAATAACAGGATGCAGGCCATCAAGATCACATTGTCCAACCCAATAACACTGCGCA
>JBCBSL010000319.1:0-7340 GCA_039819145.1 Cyanobacteria bacterium J06638_22 | reverse complement strand
CCCCCCCCCCCCCCCCCCCCCCCCCCCCGCCCGCCCCGCGGGGGGGGGGGGGGGGGGGGGGGGGGGGGCCCCCCCCCCCCCCCCCAGATCTCCCACTCCCAGTGTCCTGACGCGTGCTTCGACACCGAAAAGGCTTCTTTCTTACCCTAATTAGAGACTGACTTCATAGACTCGGGCAAATCTGTGATTCGGCCAGATTCAGCTCATTATCTGATGCTCCGAGCTGTGAGGCAGAGCATTTCAGAGGATTCTGGAATCAAGATCCAGCCTGAAGCCCCCCTTAAGATCCTTGCTATTAACCATTTTAGTTAATAAAATAGCAAGGCATGAGAACTATTATAAACCAATTCGGTCCACTACTTTAGCATGGTTGTTGCATGGATTTTGAGTTCGCAAACTCGAAGTTGCGGCGGCTATGCGAAAACGCCAAAGAAGCTCAGAGACGCCTTGGCCCGCACTCTGCCCGTAAGCTTCGAGCAAGACTTTCCGATCTCGTTGCGGCGAATGCTGTAGGAGACCTGGTCGCCGGGCGACCGCACCCACTGAAAGGCGAAAGGAGTCACGAGTTCTCCGTATCCCTACACGGGGGCGATCGCTTGGTGTTTGAGGCTGCCGGCGAGAACCCTCCTCTAACGATGGACGGATCCATAGATTGGAATAATGTCTCGCGGGTGCGAATCACAGAGATTGGTGACTACCATGATTGATACTCAAAAAAGCGACTTCAGACCAGATTGGGTCTCTCCTCCGGGCGAGACTATTCATGATCTGTTGGAAGAACGCGGCTGGACTCAGCGCGAATTCGCAAAACGTATTGGGTATACACCTAAACACGTCGGCCAACTTCTATCTGGCAAAGCACCGATCTCAGACGAAACCGCCATTCGTTTGGAAAGGGTACTGGGGAGTACCGCGAGCTTCTGGCTTACTCGGGATGCCCAATATCAAGAAGCCATCGCACGCTCCGCAGACGTCGCAAACCTCGCAAAAGAGGCTGGCTGGCTGGATGAAATCCCCTTGAAGCAAATGATCAAATTCGGTTGGGTCGAGAAGATGTCCAACCCTGGCGAACAAATGTCGGCTTGTCTCAAGTACTTTGGTGTTGCGTCAGTATCATCTTGGCGCGATCAATACGAACGCCCGCTTGCTGCTTTCAAGAAGTCAGAGAAGTTCAGTCAGAGCTACGGTGCCGTCGCTGCCTGGCTGCGATCCTGCGAGCTAGCCGGCAGCATGATAGAGACAAAACCCTTCGATCGCGCGGGCTTCTCAGAGGCACTTCACGAGGCACGATCACTGACGAAAGAATCCGATCCGAGCAAGTTTGTGCCATCTCTTATTGATCTTTGCGCATCGGTCGGCGTTGCAGTTGCGCTCTGCCCGGCACCTTCCGGTTGTCCTGCTACCGGCGCGACTCGCTGGGAGAAACCTGACAGGGCTCTTCTTATGCTCAGTCTACGTCATAAGGCAAATGACCATCTTTGGTTTGCGTTCTTCCACGAAGCGGCTCATCTATTGCTTCACGGCAAGAAGCTTCTCTTCATTGAGGGCACGGACGTTATGAGTCCAGATAATGAACGTGAAGCCGATCAATTCGCAGCAGATATCCTTATCCCACCGGAGGCTGCATCGACCCTTCCATTTTTGCCTAAGACTCGAGCAGCGGTTTCCGAGTTTGCGAAGAGTATTGGCATTGCTCCAGGCATTGTCGTAGGCCGGATGCAAAGTGAGGGGCTTCTAAGATGGAACTCAGCCCTTAACAAGCTGAAGGTTCGTTACCGTTGGAACCATGACTAGATGGAGCGATTTTAGGCACGTGTGTTTACGGCCTAGGCGGTGCCTTAAAGCTCTGTCGAACGGGACGTATTGGCCCAAGAAGAAGCAAGTTGTTGAGCGTTAAGGAATTAGCCTGAGCTACCCGACACATAGCTTACAGATTGTTCCGGACACATGGTTTACACATTTAGGCATTTGGGGAGCGCCCAGATGCCCTGGAATGAGTGTAAACCGATGGATGAGAGACTACGTTTCATAGCCAGGTTGCTTGAGGGCGAGAAGATGGCGCCCTTATGCCGTGAGTTCGGTATATCTCGGGTGACCGGCTACAAGATCTACAACCGCTACCGCGAGAGTGGCCTTGATGGCTTGAACGACCGCAGCCGAGCGCCGTATCGGCAGGCCAACCGGCTGCCCTATCAGGTCGATAAGACCATTCTGGGTATCAAGAAGGAACACCCCACCTGGGGCGCCCGCAAGATCCGCGACAAGCTCCTGCGCCAGTACACAATGATCAAGCCACCGGCGGTCAGTACCGTCCACGCCGTGCTGGACCGCAACGGCCTCGTGAAGCGCAGGAAGCGCAAGCGCCACAAGGCCCACGGCACAGCCCTGATCGGCGCGGATGCGCCCAACGGCCTCTGGTGTGCCGACTACAAGGGCGAGTTCATGCTCGGTAACCGCGAGTACTGTTACCCGCTCACCATCAGCGACTATCGATCCCGTTACCTGCTGGCCTGCGAGGGTGTGGCCTCCACCCGCTCGGACTTCGCCTTCAGCATTTTCGAGAGGGCATTCAAGGACTTCGGCCTGCCGCACGCGATTAGAACCGACAATGGCGTGCCGTTCGCCTCCGGCAACGCCCTGTTCGGTCTCTCGAAGCTCGCCGTCTGGTGGCTGCGCCTCGGCATCCAGATCCAGCGCATCAAGCCCGGCCATCCCGAGCAGAACGGCCGCCACGAACGTATGCATCTGACGCTCAAGAAGGAAGCTACCAAGCCCGCCGCCTTCAACTTCCTGCAGCAGCAGGAGCACTTCGATGACTTTATCGGGGTTTACAACAACGAGCGGCCGCACCAGGCACTCGGTGGCGCGTATCCCGGCGACGTGTATACACCGTCACCGCGGGCCTATGAGCCGCCGAGCGATCCGGAATACCCCTTCCACGATCGCACCAAGCTCGTCACTCGCTGCGGCCGCATCTGCCTCGGACGACGCAAGATAAACCTGAGCTCTGTGTTCGCCGGCCAGCTCGTCGGCATACGCGAAGTCGACCAGAACATCTGGCAGGTCAGCTTCCTGGAGTATGATCTGGGGTACTTCGACGAAAAAAAGGGACCGGGTGGAGCCCGGTCCCTCGCCGTTCGCCCCGGACAAAGTGTTAACCATGTGTCCGGAATAAGGTGTAAACCATGTGACCGGTTTACACCGGAGTAGATTGGTGGCCAGGGGCACCATCCAACCTGCCTCTTAAGTAGTTGATCAGGCAACAATTTCTTGATCGATCGGTAGGCCTACTACCCCTTTCAATCCCCCAGAAACATCGGGTAGATCGATCCCGCGCTCTACGACGACATCTCGGTGCGACCGATCGCCTACCCCGCCACCGTGGGCTCGCAGATCGCGCATGCGCAGCGGCTTATGAGCCCACCGGAAATCCCGAATGGGGAAATAGTTATTATTCCCATTTTGGGAACTATTTGATACTCTGCACGCTCAAAGACTCGAAGGTACACCGATGAAGGTTGTCGGACGGAACCGATTGCAAGCATTTGGTGTTCAACATACGGATGCACGCGACTGGCTCAACAATTGGCTGGCGGAAGTTGAACTAGCGTCGTGGGATACACCCCATGACGTCAAAGCACAGTACGCCTCTGCCAGCCTCCTCGGGAAGAACACAGTCATATTTAATGTCAAAGGAAATCACTATCGACTCGAGGTAACGATCGCGTATCAGACAAAAGTTGTCGTTGTCGTCTGGGTGGGTACCCATTCCGAGTACGACAAGCGGAACCAGAATCGCTAGGAAAGAAGATGGAACCCCGAATCATAAAGGACGAGAAGCAATACCAGGACTACGTCGACCAGGTCGAGGAGTTGGCGGCGAGCGATCCTGATGCAGACTCGCCGGAAGGTGCGCGCTTGGAATTGCTCGCGAAACTAGTCGAAGACTACGAACGGGAATCCATTGAGTTTCCTCGTCCCGATCCTATCGATGCACTTGTTTTCCGTATGGAGCAACTTGAGCTCCGTCAAGCCGACATCGCCGATTATCTGGGTGGTAAGAACCGTGCTTCCGAAGTACTGAATCGGAAGCGAAAGCTCACATTGCCGATGATTCGGGCCCTTCACGACAATCTAAGCATCCCACTCGAGCTCCTAGTTGCTGAGCCTGAGCAGAAGGAGATCGGAACTGAGCCTGTCAGCGAGGACGAGATCCCAATTTCCATGCTCGTTCGCCGTGGGTGGGGCGATGCAACAACTTCAGCTCGCCAGCTGCTTGACCGGCTGCAGACGCCAGCTGGTAGTCCAATCTTGTTTAAAAGCACTCGAACTTTTGGAATAAGCTCGCGCACAAATCAAACTCACGTTTGGCTCTGGCTAGCTCGAGTTCGTGAATTAGCTGACGCGGACCACGAAACGAGCAAGCGATTTCGCCGCGAAGCGCTTGATGCGGATTTCATACGTTATGTTGTTCGATTGAGCTATATGACCAACGGCCCGAAATTGGCGAAAGAGTGTCTCGAGGATCGCGGGATTTCATTGATATTGGAGCCTCACCTGCCCAGGACTCACTTGGATGGTGCAGCGATGCTTGGGCATAGAGGTACCCCAATTATCGCACTCACTCTTCGTCAGAATCGAGTCGACAATTTCTGGTTTACGTTGGTTCATGAACTGGTCCATGCGTGGAAACACTTGTCGGACTCTGAGTGGTCGGTAATCGTAGATGAAAACGTCGAGAAACAAAGAGACGAAGACGAGCTCGAGCGAGAAGCGAACTACTGGGCTGGGAGATTGATGATTTCTCCCGCAGAATGGAAGCGCAGCGAGGCTCGTCGCTACCCCACAATGTCGTCAATTCATGAATTGGCGAACGAGCTGCAGATTAGCCCTGCAATTGTCGCTGGTCGCGTACGGTTCGAACGCAATGATTATCGAAAATTCTCCAAGCTAGTTGGCTACCGGCAGATCCGAAAGCACTTCCCAGACGTAGCGTGGCCCGAGAAATGAAAACACCTTTTATCTACGCTCCAATACTGCGTGGCAAGGAGGGCGAGATACGGGCCTTGGGTTTTTTGGCGCCGAAGACTCAAAATCTGATTCGCCCGATGCTCGATATCCCAGCCTACGAAGCGGCCGACCTTCCGGCGCGGCTTTGCCATCTCGTTGATCAAATTGGACGAACATGGGGCACTGCTCATTCACTGCTTTTCGATATGTCACGCTATGAGCCAGATGCGTCGACTGACGAGGGTGTGCACCCGATAGAGCTACTTTTCGAACAAGCACGCCAAAGGAAATTATTGGCAATTCCGGTTACGGGACCGGAAGATGACCGTGGTCCTGGAGATCGTTACTTGACTGCAGTTGCAAGCATTGCCAAGAGACAGGGTAGAGGATTAGGGCTGAGGGTTTCGTTTGAGGACTTTCAGTCACTTACTGTTTTTCGCGCGATTCTCGACGACACTCTCTTCAAATTGGAAGTCGAGCCGAGCGATGTAGACCTCTACCTTGATGCAGGGTCGATAGGAAAGCTTGCTCTTGGTGAAGCGTCAATCGCAAGCGTTGTTGAGGCAACCGGCAATGCATCAAAAGTCGCCGCTGCCATGGGCTTCCGCACTATTGTATTCTCGGGCACCAGTATCCCAGACTCAGTAGGTCCGAAGTTCAATTCTCGACCTTGCAGAGCCCCTCGACAGGAGCTTGAAGTGTGGCGAACGCTGCATGCAGATTTGAACATACCAACAATTGTTCTTGGCGACTATGGCGTCATGTCCCCGCTTCAATCGGACAACGGAGGTTCAAGGCCGCCAAGCCGAATAAGACTGTCTACAGCCCACGAGCACGTGCTATTTCGAGGTGATTCCGACGAGTACTTGCGTCTCCGATCGATTGTGGCCAAGAGTCAAGCCATGAGGGAACAGGTTGACTCTTGGGGGCGGCGTTGCCTGCTTGGCCGGGGTGTATCAGGACCCGGCAATGCGACTGACTGGGTCGCACGAGATACCAATGCATCGCTCGAAACAACTTGTGAAATGCTTGCCAAACAAGTCGGTGAAAAGGTTCGAATACCACACATAGATCTAAGGCGTGCCGGTACTGCAGCATGGCGTCAAGAAGGCCTAGACTTGCCTGGCCAACAACCTGAGTCACCACAATAGCCGCCTACTCTGTTGATCACTTCTCGATCAAGCAAAGCGTCAAAGAATGACGCGTAGCAAAACAACGTTTCAGACGCCCGAGCCTTCGATACCGCAGCTTTTGCAATTCAGTATTGGATTCAAGATACATCAGCGCGTCGGCGCCCTTAAGTGTTTCCACCCTCAAAATCGGCCTATTCGAGTTCGTCGGAGATCCTAGTCACTCTATCTCTCACTCTTGGTGCATGATCGCCTTTGTGCGTCCGACCTCGGAAAAACATCATGAAACAACAGAAGAGTGCCGCAAGAAGTACAACAGTGTGCGCGGTCCAGCGCACCCATGCGCTTGAGAAAAGGTCCGCCGCGCCCAGAGACTTCCAACACGCAAAGGCAACCAGGCAAAGCCATACAAAAAGCACGAATGTGCTGACCCATTGATTAATTCTAGAAACAGAAACGCTAAGAGGTCCGGTTACAAATCGCTCAGACAAAGAACGGTAGCCGGGCCTCTCTAGCAGAGTCTTATACAGAGGCCCTGTGATGTCATCCTCGAGCATGTCCAAATGATTTTCCCAGTTCTCCTGCCAATACTTGCTGCCTCGATTCGCTAGGTACCAGGCAAAGGTAAACACCAACCCAATGAGCCCAACTATTAGTGCCAAGAAAAATCTGTTATCGATGTTTGTCGCAGCCAGTATCGAGAAATACCCTGCGAAGGCAACGGCAATAAGCGTCCAAAAGTATGCAGCACGCTTCCAGTAGAGCTCGATTTCAAATTTTCGCGTGTCGGAGACCTGGGCAAAAGCCGATCGCAATTTGTCAGACTTAGGATTTCCAACATCGAACTTCGTATTATAGGTTTCTTGGGTCATGACACTAACTCGCTATTGAATTGTCGCTATGTCTGCAATGCCTGAGGCACAACGGGAAGAAAACGTTGCGAGTCCGGAAAGCGAAGAGATCCCTTTGGTTTCGATTTCGACCCCTAGAATCCGTATCGCGTCGATATCGACCTGCTCGAATGATTCGACCTGGCCGAGTTCGTTTGAGCGCGCTGAGGGCGCCGGATAGGCGAGAATGACTGTGTCACATCCCGTTGCTCTTGCGAAAGCCAGTGCCTCATAGACGTCTGCCTCTGAGATGCGGTTTCTCCCGCGCTCGACATGCCCCTTGTACTTTGCATCGACGATAAAGCTAGCT
>JBCBSL010000318.1:0-7342 GCA_039819145.1 Cyanobacteria bacterium J06638_22 | reverse complement strand
TTTTTGGGGCGCAGAGCGCCCCAAAAATCATCAAACTGCTTAAGCCCTGCTCTTAAAACAGCAGTTGAATTTCCAGGGTTTTGAGATTGGCGATGTGGAGGTATCCCCAATTTTCGGTCCAAGTGGCGATGAGCAGGCCATGGGGTTCAAACGGCACCAGCGCTGTGGGGGGAAAGGGAAGCTCCAGACGTCCGACAAGCTGCCCATACTCATCCAAAAGTTCGACCACGCCCTCCGTATCGGCAACAACATACCCCCAGGGAGCTGTCGTCAGGAGGCATGGCTGGAGGTTGAGGGCAAAGCGGATGATGCGATAGGGCTTGAGGTCAATGGCCACAAGGGATGTGGGATCTTCTGTGTCGGTGGCAATGCAGCGATAGGGAAACGGGGTCGCCTGGAACTGATCAATATGTAGCGGTAGCGAGAAGTGCCCTAGTCGCTTGCCCCGCCGGGTCACAATCTCGAGATAGGTCGGTGCCTTGGCTGTTGTCGTCATCCCGTCAGGGTTCGGGGCACGAAAGAGGGCAACAAAATGGCGTTCATCCAACGACACCAGTTGCCGTAGCTCAGCTTGGGGAACCGGACGCGGGAGCGTCAGATCACGCACGGGAGGAGCGGTATTGGGGGCTGGGCATAGCCCATGTAGGTGGAGGTGCCAATTGGGTTGATTGGCTGAGGCATGGGCGATCGCCCCCCAATGACCAGAGGGAGTAAGCGCGGCCAGAGAATCGGCTTCGACCGCCATGAGCGGATCGGTTTGAACGGTGCCCTGCGCCACGGTTAAGCGATGCAGAAACTCGTTGCCCAGGGCATACACTCCCGTCGGACGGGATTCTAGCCAGCGCACCGGCTCAGGTAAGGGGACATTCTGAGGACTGTGGGGCACATAGGATTTCTGGGGATCGACCTCAATATGGGTTTCAGAACGGGCAAACAGTACGGTGTTTTGTTGGGTGCGGTAAAAGAAGTCGATGTGAGACGGATAGGGTTTCACCAGCTTGCGACTGGTTTCAGGACGGAGAGCGATCGCCTGCATCCCTTCGCCAATGCGTTCTGTCTTGAGTTTGAATAAATCTGCCGAGGGTAATTCCGCAGTTGGAGAGAGCAGCGGGATCGAAACAGGCTGAGATTCCAGATAACCTAAAATCCCTTCGGCAGCAGCAGCTTGCTTGAGCGCATGGAGCATATCCCCCGCTGTCGCGAAGCGGCGGGCCGAGAGCTTTGCCAGAGATGTGTTGAGGAGCGCGTGCCAAGCCGGAGGAATGGATTCGGGAAATACGAGCAGGTCGTTCAGATGGGCAGCCATCAAATTAGCGGGCGTCCCCGTGAAGGGGCGATCGCCCGCCAGCAATTCGTACAGGATGATGCCCACAGAATAGAGATCCGACGTGGTGGAATATTGCCCATAGAACCGTTCTGGAGCCATGTAGGCTGGGGAGCCCGTGTTCCCGCTCCCAGAATGGGGCTCCGCACTCATCTCCTGAATCAGGCGGGCAATGCCAAAGTCCGACACCCGTGATGTCCAGCCATGGGCCGTCACATTCAACAAAATATTTTCGGGCTTGATGTCGCAATGCACGATACCGCGACTATGGGCATGCTCCAGGGCGGCCAGAATATCCGCAACGAGCTTGATACATTGATGCATGCTGAGGCGAACATCCTCTTGCATCAGGCTTCGCAGGGTTCCCCCTTCGCAATAATCCATCACCAAATAGCGCCCCTTCTGAGTATGTTCTAGGGCGCGACACGTGACGATATTCCGATGTTCTAGACTGAGCAAAAAGCGTAGCTCACGGAGAAATTTGTGGGTTGGGAACCGTTCATGGTGCAAATCCTTAAGCGCAACAAACTGTCCCGTGCGGCGATGTACCGCGCAGTAAACCCATCCAAATTGCCCTTGGCCCACTAGCCCCAAAAGGCGATAATTCGAGCGTTTTAGTTCTTTGCTCGGCGATCCTGAAGGAGTTGACACAACACGTCTGGACAGAAAAGTAGGGGGGACAGGATAGTCAACAAAGCATCGGATTCAACAGGGTATTTATTAGCACTTACGCATTTCGTTGATGTTGTGGGCGCAACGCGGCCACAACATCAATGAATCTAGCCAGGATGGCGCAAGGCTTGCGACAGCCCTGATTCATTCAAAAAATATCGAAAAGAAGAAATTAAAGCACCCAGTATTAAAAAACACCAGCGGGCGAATAGAGGCAGAGACACAATAGCCTCGTTCACTACGCTCTCTATTAAAATGTTAGACGGCGCAAAGGCGCGCCCTACTTTCAGGGAACTTACCATCTATCCTCGCTTTTTGGATACTCCTTAAAAACGCTAGATAGATTGGATTACTCCCTGTTGCATCATTGTATTTGGATCGTTGGACGATTGGGTGGCAGATGCAATGGCTACCATTGCCTCCATCCTAGGGGATTAGCTACAAAGCTGTTGCATGATGGCGTCATGCTCCATATTCGTCACCATGGTTTCCGCAGGCTCTAGCCGTTTGGGTAAGCCAATGATGAAGCGGTTGCAATCCGACCCCATAGATTCACAGGTGGTCTGGAGGCAGTACAGCTCTCGCCCCGACAGTTGGCCAAAGAAGGACGCCAATACGCCCGCTTCGAGCTGACACACGGGCTGGTTGCTTTTAGGTGCGAGCCGCGCGTAGGCCGAGTTCCAAATCTTGACCACCAGCAAGCCCCGATGCTGAGAGGAGGAATCTAACTCGATATGTCCCCATCCATGGGTCTTCCAGCAGTTTTGCAGGGATTGCAAAAATTCCACCATCGGCATGTCGGATAGCGGGGTGCCATAGTAGTCTGTGAGTTCTTCAACAAAGCGGCTGTACAGATTTTTGCCCCACCAACGTCCGCAGTTATAAAGAACCAAGCGGGTGGCCTGCCCAGTTTCTTTATCTAAGCCAGCATAAATGCCTTGAATCAAAGCTTCTGGGAGCGCCAGCAGGCGATCGCCCTGGCGGTTTTCTAGCAGCCCCATTTCCAGGTCGCTACGGACGTAGGCATCGGTAGCAAAATAGTTCCCTGGGACGCGATTATTGACGAGTAGGTCAGCAACGGAAATCATAATTGTGTCTTAGTTCATTTTTTAGAGATGCCTGGAAGGCAAACGACCCAGGCAGATAAGGATAGATGGCCGATAGGGGCGACTCGTCGAATGGTCGCAGTTAAGGATCTTTGCCTCACCAGCCCAGGGCAGAAGCCGTCAGCGGTTCTTCCTGGTCTTCGCCTAGGAGCGTGGCCTGTGCCAAGTGGAGCATTGGCCGGAACAACAACACTTGTTGCGGTTCAAGGATCGCGGTCAACTGCTGGTCGAGTAGCGCATAGAGCTTGCGCTCAACATCGTAGGTGTTATAAGCCTTGATGGTTTCTGCCAGCCACCCTTTCAGGCGATCTTGGATAAAATCTTCGTCCTCTAACAGCATGCCCATCGCCGCATAGCGTAAGACCAGCATGGCATGCTTAATACTCCGTTCGAGGCGCTCTTGCTTTTCGTCGGGGAATGCCGCAACCAAGTTGTCGGCAACCGCTTGCATCAATGTGGTCTCGCGATCGCGCAGCACTCGATACGTCTGTAGGCGATCGGGCAACGACGTCACATATTGATCCAATGGCCCCAGTTCATCGATCTTGAGATAGCGGTTCTCAGCTTCGTTGAAGATTGATTCGAGGTGCGGGTGCATAGATTTTCATCCCAAAAACTGTATGACGTTTGGTAAACGCACAGATAAGGTGCCGTTCCAACAAGCACTAGAACAAACCAGAGAAATCTTCCAGGGTGAACTCGCTGTTAGGTTCTTCCAACAGTTCAGCCAGGAAAGAATCTGAAGAGGATAAGGGAGCTGCAACGGCTTCATCATCCCAGTTGACGAAGGAGAAGAATTGTCCCACCGTAAGATTCTGGATCTGGTCTTCATCCAGGGCTTGGTCAACGACTTGTTGTTTGATCTCTTGGACTTCGGGCGGGTTGTCATCCCAGTTGAACGAGGAGAAGAATGTGCGGGTTGAAACTTGAAGCCAGGAATCATCTTGCACGTGAGGCGTTGAACCATTTTTCTCGAGAAGTGTGACACTGCTCATTTCAGTCGCTCCCCAGAACGCATCCGTTTTTCAATATCGCGAGCCGTCGCACCCTCATTCATCCAGAAGGCCGCTGCGTCAATGCGATCTTGCCCGCCTAGTAAGAATTTGCAATAGGTTTCGCCCATCGAGTAGCACTGAATCTCAATGCAGCTCAGTTGCTTGCGCACTAGTTCGGTAAAGAAGCCAGCGAACAATCCTGCATAGATGTGGCAAACAGGCTTACCTACATCGCCCAGGGTACGAGCAACCGCTGAGTCAAAAATGTTGATGAACATGAAGCCCTGCTTGCGATCGCCCATATCAACTTCCCAGCGCCCCCATCCTTGAGAAGTAAAGGGCCACCACCAAGTTTCGAGCAAGAACAACAGGTTGGTCTGACGAATAGAACGACCAAATTCCTTTTCAAACCACTGTTCGAAGAAAAAGGCATCACGTTGTCCCCATTCACAACCAATGGTGTACATGATGGCAGCAGATGCTTCACCCACTTCTTCTTCCAGACCTTCAACCAGCCCGATGATAAAATCTTCGGTGGTCAAAATGTTTTGGCTACCATTCCAATCCTTGATGGTTCCAGTGTCAGGATCAAACTTGAAGAAGTCACGGAACCCGTAATGGTTATGTTTTTTCGGGTTCTGGGGCGATAGCGGCTTGTTTGTTGCAGTTACCATAGGATTCTCTTAACAGTCGGTTTGTAGTGATTTAGCAAAAAGGGGCGTCTGCGATTGCACAGGTTCCTGCCTAACGTTGCCCACCTTCACAAGGGAACGTAAGTCCTGGCATCGCTCAACCGCTGGAGTATCGCAGCTCCTTTGGATAGTTTGCCCTTCAATTGGTAGACAACCCCTTCGGGAAAAAACGATAGGATTACGAGGGTCTGTGGCAGTCAGCATCCATCTCGATATCGGCGCCTATCGGGTTCTACCCGAATAAGACTCAGCCGACTTTCACCTATCCGGTTGCTTTTATCCCTTGGAGTCTAGGTACATACAATTCAGAGTGTTCCCTTTTGCGGTTAGTTTCAACCCTGAATACCCTATGTTCGTGTAGATTTTTATGAATTTTGTTTGAATTCTGCAGAGTCGAAGGCGGTTTGCCGCTGCACCATCACAGCCCAGACACCTTCAACCGCAGATTCATAACGAGGCATGCACTTATTGCTAGCATTCCCGAATGCACAACAAAAGTCACAAAAACAGATAAAAATGTCCTCAGTACAGGATAAAAAATCACACCCTAGCTAAACCCCTTGATTTTTGTGCTGTACTCAGGACAGCTGTACGTAAGACAAATGTCACAAATATGTGATTCTTCGTCTCTTGAATCCAGAGTAAATACCAAAAACAAGGGGTTATACGAGGTGAGAATGACCTCTTGTTTTTGACTCCGCCGACCTTTACTGGCCTTGTAGGCTATCGTCTTTAGCAATCTTCGCGCTAGGATCGAGGAAATATTTGGAAGACCTTGAGAGGAGTCCAGTGCCTGTGTTTTTCGACGAACTTGCTCCCGTCGTTGCTGAATTAACTCACCATCCCATGGCGTTTATGGGCGGGTTTGTTTCGGGCCTATTTCGCCTAAATTTGTCGGACGATCCGGTTAAGTCTTGGCTAGAGAGACAATCTGGGGCTTCCGTGAACCCAAGTGCAGACAATGATACTCACAGCAACAACGGGAGCAGTGGCCCTCAAACGATTTCCATTGAGTAGAGAGTATATGGGGGGATAAAGACGCGCAGCTTACCGAACGCGAATTGGCCTGACCCCCTCCTCATAACTTGCCTCCGAGGAAATCCAGAGACGCTGAGCCTACAGTCAAAGGCTGTCTATGGAGCCCATGTGCATCAGAATGCCACGGACGCGCCATGCTGACGCTTTCAGCTAGGCCGCCCTCTTCTTGTGCTGGTCTCATGGGAGAACATCTAGGATGCCAAACAGCGTCAACTTTGACGATGGGTAAATTGCAAAATCAAAACTTGACAGGTACCACACTGCGGTAAGCTGTTAACTGTCTGAAAGGTAGGCACGACTTAATATTCAGCCTTTTTTCTACATATTTCTAAACAGTTCTTTACGCAGTTCGTCGCATGGTTGCAAGTTTCCCCCGCACAATTCGCATTGGCTCACGTAAGAGCCAGCTCGCTCTGGTGCAAACCCATTGGGTGCAAGGAGAGCTAACGAAAGCCTTTCCCGATCGCGCCTTTGAAGTCCACACCATGAATACCCAGGGTGACAAAATTCTGGATGTGGCACTGTCTAAGATTGGGGATAAGGGCTTGTTTACCCAAGAATTAGAGTCGGGCATGTTGAGCGGCGACTTGGATTTTGCGGTGCATTCCCTAAAAGACTTGCCGACGCGGCTACCGGAAGGGCTGATGCTGGGCTGCGTCACTGCGCGGGAAAATCCGGCAGACGCGCTCGTGCTGCATGCATCTCATAAGGGAAAGCAATTAGACACATTGCCCGAGGGCGCGGTAATTGGTACCTCATCCCTACGGCGGCTGGCGCAGTTGCGCTATCACTTTCCCCATTTCCAGTTCAAGGATGTGCGAGGTAACCTGAACACGCGTCTGGCAAAGTTGGATGCTGGGGATTATGACGCATTGGTGCTGGCCTGCGCCGGGTTGCAGCGTTTGGGCATGGGCGATCGCATTGATCAAATCATCCCCGCTGAGATTTCTCTCCATGCGGTTGGGCAAGGGGCCTTGGGCATTGAGTGTCGTGCCGATGATGGCGAAATTCTGCCGTTACTGAAGGCGTTAGAGCACCGGCCTACCGCACTGCGTTGCTATGCCGAACGCGCATTCCTGCGCGTACTGGAAGGGGGCTGTCAGGTTCCCATTGGAGTAAATACTGTCTTAGATGGCGACACCCTGACATTAACCGGAATGGTCGCAGCGCTGGATGGCCAACGGATGGTGCATGGCAGTCAATCTGGCCCCGCGGAAGACGCAGCAGAGATTGGCGCAGCCCTGGCACACCAGCTCAAGGGCGAAGGCGCTCAAGAAATTCTCGACGAGATCATTGCGACCCTCAATCGCGATGCTTAAGAAAAGGGAGGCTAGGCGTGGCCTCCCTTTTCATGGGTTGCTCTGGATTTGCAATATAGACTTATATCAAGTCCAGCTACATAGGGCTTACTGAAAAAGTCCTTAAAAACATTCTGGATGCCATACATCTTGAAATTTGAGGGATCTATTCCTCTGTACTTTAAATTTTGTCTGGAGTTTTTATGAGGAGTGCAAG
>JBCBSL010000317.1:0-7346 GCA_039819145.1 Cyanobacteria bacterium J06638_22 | reverse complement strand
CGAAGCGCCGCGTAAACCAAAAGCCCTTCGATTTATGGTTGGCGATGATTCAAAGATTGAAATTGCTTGATTCAGATCTGACCGTATTAGAAATAGCCCGCTTCATTAAATTGATCAAACTGTAACGCTGTAGGTTTTGGTAGGAATAGGTTTTAGTAGAAATGACTCATCCAGCAAAGCGCTTTGCCATTGTAACCGTGAGCTATGCTCCAGACTTTGAACGGTGTCGGTTGCTGACCGAATCCACAGAAAGATGTCTCCTTGGCGATACGAAACATTACATTATTGTCGACCGGAAAGACGTTCAACTGTTCTCAGCCTTAAAGTCCTCTAAGGTTGAACTTCTCGTTGTAGAAGACATCTTACCCTGGTGGATTTTCCGAGTTCCCTTTTTCACGAAAGGATGGATTAGCTTGCGGACTCCCCCCATCCGCAATTGGATCTTGCAACAGCTCGTTAAACTATCTGTTGTTCAAGCTCTCCAAGAGGATGTTGTGGTGTTCTGCGACTCCGATGTTACGTTCATTCGGCCTTTTGATATCGCGTCGCTCTTCCTGCATGAGGATCAGGTTGCGCTATTGAGAGTGGACTTTCAGAGTGACGATGTCATTAGCTGGACCAATGCTTCGAAGCAAATATTGGGCATTGAAAAAGAGGATGTCCCGTTTTTCAACTATGTGGGCAATCTCATTGCTTGGCGCAGAGAGAATGTTTTCAAGATGTATGACCGGATCGAAGAGGTCAATGGTATGTCTTGGATTCAAGCCATTTGTAAGCATTGGAATATCTCGGAATACATGCTCTATGGAATGATGGTTGACCATGTCTTGGAGCCTGAGAACTCCGGTCATTTTATTTCTTCACCCGAATTGGTGAAGCCCGCCTGGTCTTACCCACTCGACAGTCAGGAGAATGTCAACCAGTTCTTTAGCACGGTAGATGATACGCATATTGGTGTCATGATTCATTCCAAGTATCGAGCGCCTATTAGTGCGTATCGCCATAAGTTTGAATCGTTATGGCAAAAGAATTGTGAGTTGAATGTGTAATCAAGACATCAGGTGTTGAGCGTAGGTATTTGACGTTATAAACCCGTCTTTTGGCCTGAATCCACTGCGCTTACAAATGCGCTTGCAAATAGTGGTAATGTACTGACCTCTGAGGATGCTATGAACTCTCGAACGATTTTGATCACAGGTGGAGCTGGGTTTATTGGTTCCAATTTTGTCTATCACTGGTGTGAAACGTACCCGGGCGATCGCGTTATTGTTCTGGATGCGCTCACCTATGCGGGCAATCGAGCAACCCTGAAGCCGTTAGAAGAAAGCGCTAATCTGCGATTTGTGCAGGGAGATATTTGCGATCGCCCCCTCATTGATCGGCTCCTTCAGGAAGAGGCCATTACAACCGTGGCACACTTCGCGGCGGAGTCCCATGTCGATCGCTCCATCCTGGGGCCAGATGCTTTTGTGCGCACGAATGTGGTTGGCACATTCACCTTACTGGAAGCCTTTCGGCAGCATTGGTTAGCGCAGAATCAGCCAGATCATTTCCGATTCCTGCATGTATCAACCGATGAAGTGTACGGAAGCTTGAGTGCGGAGGATCCGGGCTTTAGCGAAACAACTCCCTATTCGCCGAACAGCCCCTATTCTGCATCCAAAGCGGGAAGCGATCACTTGGCGCGAGCCTATTTCCATACCTATGGAATGCCGACGCTGATTACCAACTGCTCGAATAACTATGGGCCGTTCCACTTCCCCGAAAAGCTGATCCCGCTGATGTGCATCAACATTTTGCTAGGTAAGGCGCTCCCGGTGTATGGGGATGGGCAAAACATCCGAGATTGGCTCTTTGTGCAAGATCACTGTCGTGCCTTGGATTGTGTCTTGCAGAAGGCGAAACCGGGCGAAACCTACAACGTAGGGGGCAACAATGAGGTCAAGAATATCGATCTGGTCAATATGCTTTGTGATTTGATGGATGAGCTAGCCGACGATTTGCCCGTTCGCCCTGCCCGTGAGCTGATTACCTTTGTCAAGGATCGTCCGGGGCATGATCGCCGTTATGCCATTGATGCAACGAAGATTTCCACTGAATTGGGTTGGACACCACAAGAAACGCTGGAAACGGGCCTAAGACAAACCGTGCAGTGGTACCTAAACCACGGCGAGTGGTGGCAACCGTTGCTGTCAGAGGAATATCAAGCCTACTACCAGAAAGTCTATGCCTAAAATCGGTTTGACAGGCGCTCTTTGACGCGCTTGAGGGGCGTTGCTGTTTCGTCCGACCCACGCTGGATATCTGGGGCAATCAGACGCTTTTATGGGGAAATGCTAGATTAGGGAACGTTTCTCACGGTTACGCCATATTGCTAATCGCCCCCAAGGGAGAGCTGGTCATTCCAGCGATCGCTCCCTCTCCCCAACCTCTGACAAATCCACAGAACCAAACGCCATTGGCATCGGATGCTCTGCTCTTTTCGTTGATCGTTCCGACGTTTAACGAAGGGCAGAGCATTGAGGCGCTTGTCTCGGTGCTTACGGAACACCTGAATCAAGCCTGGGCTGGGCGCTATGAAATCATCATCGTAGACGACGACAGCCCGGACAGAACCTGGGCGATCGCCCTCAGACTCACCGAAACGGTTCCTCATCTGCGGGTTCTGCGGCGACAAACCGAGAAGGGACTTTCGACCGCTGTCATTCGTGGTTGGCAGGTGGCTCGTGGCGAGATTTTGGGCGTGATTGATGGCGATTTGCAGCATCCCCCCGAAACGCTGGTGTCCTTGCTAGAGCGAATGGAGCAGGGGGCAGATTTAGCCGTTGCCAGTCGCCATGTTAGCGGGGGTGGGGTAAGCACCTGGAGCGTCGTGCGACGGTTTCTATCGCGGGGTGCTCAGATGCTGGGATTGTTGTTGCTTCCTTCGGTGGTTAGCCGCGTGTCTGACCCCATGAGTGGCTATTTCCTGGTGCGCCGCTCGGCGATCGCCGAGCGCGCCCTCAACCCACTGGGCTACAAGATCCTGATCGAGGTTCTGGGCCGTGGCGACATCAAAACGATTGCCGAGGTCGGCTATGTTTTCCAAGAGCGCCAGGATGGGAAAAGTAAAGTAACCTGGCAACATTATCTGGAGTATTTGCATCACCTCTTGAGACTGCGGTTGGATCGCGATCGCCTAGGAGTATTTGTGAGACGACTAAACTTTCCTGTCAAACGGTTCCTCAAGTTTGGCCTGGTCGGTGGCAGCGGCGTGTTTGTCGATATGGCGATCCTCTACCTGCTACATGGCGTAGGGGGTTTGGGCTTAACCCGTAGTGCGATCGCCGCCGCAGAAGTAGCGATTGTGAACAACTTCATTTGGAATGATATTTGGACATTTAGGGATCTGTCGCGGGAGCAGCGCGATCGACGACGTGTATTCAAGCGCTTTCTCAAATTTAATTTGATCTGTTTAGCCGGACTGATCCTTAAAGTCTTGCTGCTCAATTTATTGTTTAATCTGTTTGGGATGAATGCCTATCTGGCAAATTTGGTGGCGATCGCCGCTGTCACGCTATGGAATTTTTGGGTGAACTTAAAGCTCAATTGGCGCGTGACCCAGGTGAAGTAACGCTTTTCCCATAAGATTCTCTGTCGAACTTTCTATGCTGGATTTTTTCCTTGACCCACTGAGCTATGAATTTATTCGTAATGCCCTGCTGGTGGGGGTGCTAGCTGGCATCCTATGCCCGGTCGTCGGCACCTATTTGATTGTCCAGCGGATGGCTTTGCTGGGGGATGTGATTGCCCATGCTGTGATGCCGGGATTGGCGATCGCCAACTTCCTCAACATCAACCTGGCCTTGGGAGCTTTTGTCTCGGGGATGCTCAGCACGTTTGTCATCCAATGGATTCGGCAGCAGTCGAGAGTCAAAGTCGATGCGGCCATGGCACTGACCTTTTCTAGCTTTTTTGGCTTGGGAGTGTTGCTCCTGACGACCCTTCGAGCCCAGCTTGACCTCACAGACTTGTTGTTTGGCGATATTCTCAGCGTGACCTCGGGCGACGTGTGGCGTACCGGGGCGATCGCCCTCGTCATTCTAGTTCTGGTCAAGCTGTTTTATAAGGAACTGCTGTTTTTTACCTTCGATCCCCTCGGCGCAAAGGCTGTGGGATTACCCGTGCAAGCACTCAACCTGGGTTTGATGGCCGTCATTACCATGACGCTCATTGCAGGTATGCAGTCCGTAGGCGTCGTTCTGGTCATCGCCCTCATGGTTGGGCCAGCGATCGCGGCCTATCTACTGGTCAAAGAGCTGCACCAAATGATGATCGTTGGTGGGATTTTGGGGGCGATCGCCAGCACTGGTGGTCTCTACGCCAGCTACTATCTCGATTTACCCCCCGGCCCAGCGATCGCCCTCACGGTTTTCTTCATCTTCTTGCTCACCCTGCTCTTTAGCCCGACCCAGGGTATCCTCACCCAGTATGCGTTCCAACGGCGAAAACGAGTCGTAACGGAACAGGACGACTAAACGCGGTTTCTCAAAACTAAACCCCAAAACCAAACCACAGAGGACACAAAGCAACCCCTCTGTGCGCTCTGTGTCTCTGTGGTGTTATTCTTGAGGCTCAAGGGTTCGACCAATGAACAGACCCCAATGTTCAAGCCTCTCCATTTGAGAGCTTGTCGCCAACCTGCAAACGGCTACCGTTCACAAAATCCCAGCCATTCTGCGCCCGCTTCCCGGCAGGCTTAACCTCTCGCAGTAACAGCAACCCCTCCCCCGTTTGCAGGATCGCGCCCCAGTTCTTGAGCAATCCGACAACTGTTCCCGGAGATGCATCGGTCGCGATTTCTTGCCAGACAGATACCTGAGCCTGGAGTTCCTCGGGGAGTTGGTCATCCACTACACCAAGGGGAGCCGTGCCCAAAATTTTGAGGGGTTGGTCTTGAAACGTGGCAACACAATTGGGATAGAAGCCACGGATGCGATTGTGGAGGGCGATCGCGGGCTGGCTGAAATCTAAGTTGTAATCCGGCTTTTTGATGAGGGGTGCATAGGTGGCGATCGCATCGTCCTGGGGTTCTGCTGTGAGTGTTCCGCTGTCCAAACCGTGTAGGGTGTCTACCAGCAGCTCACCTGCTTGGAGGGCTAGCGCCTCTGCCACATCAACCGCTGTATCCAACAACCCTATCGCTGTGCGGCCCTTCAGTAGCATTGGCCCCGTGTCCATACCCGCATCCATCAGCATGGTCGTGATGCCCGTCTCCTTGCAGCCATGCACCAGGCTCCACTGAATGGGTGCAGCCCCACGGTAGTCTGGCAGCAGAGACCCATGCGCATTGATGCAGCCCAGGCGCGGCATTTCCAGAATTTCTGGGGATAGAATTTGGCCGTAGGCGACCACCACAAACGCATCGGCATGGAGTAAACGCAAGCTTTCCAGAGTTAGAGCATCTTTCTTGACACGGGCGGGTTGCCAGATTTGTAACCCATGACGCTCTGCTAGTGCCTTCACAGGAGAAGGGCTAAGGGCATTTCCACGCCCCCGCCGCTTGTCCGGTTGTGTGACCACTGCCATCACTTCTATGTCTGGCTCGGCCAGCAAACGCCCCAAGCTCGGCACAGCAAACTGCGGCGTGCCAAAGAAAACCAGCTTCATTTCCACTCTCCGTTCACAGCAATCGAGAGCCGTTGGCGGCGATCGCCTCAACGACTCTCGATTATCTTGACGGGTTCACGGCCTCGCGTCTACCTCAGGGGGCAATCTGAGAAACTGCCAGTGTGAGAGACTGCCATTGGATAGAACCCTCGCATTTAGGGCTTAGGTCAACATGACAGGGTGCACGGTTACCGCCCTTACACACAGGCGGCTTGCCCTGCTGGGATCCCCAGAATGGGACACTTCAACTCTGATCTGAGCGTTTGTACGATTGGATGGGTGGACGTGTTACATCCCAGCACCAGCAAATCGGCGTTTATTTCTTGTACCACTCGCTGCAACTCTTCGACCTCGTCGCCAAACCGCAGGTGTGCTTCCAACGATCCACGCCACTCTTCGGCTAGACAACGCGCCTGCCAAAGAATCGAATCTGCGTGGTCGAGTAGGGTTTGGGTCGCAGGGGGTGGTGAGGTGTGGCAGGCAGGCAGGCAGGCCTCGGCTGAGGGCAGGAAGGGGTTTGGTGCATCTGTTTTACGACGCCCTAAGGAAAGGATAGGGAGCCCCGTTTTATTGAGGAGCGTGGCTCGCGAGGCTGACAGGTGTGAGGACGGCATAGATGCATGTGCTTGAGCTTTAGTCCGCCGATCGACGGCATACACCACATGCACAAATACTTTTTGTTGGGAGATCAATCGAGTCTGGTAAGCAATCCACAGGGTCAGATCGAGCGCCATCTGGCTCTTACTGGAACCGTTGTAGGCAATAACAAAATTACGATTTCGTGTAGAAGTGGCTGTGACATCCAGGGTTTTTGCCCCTTCTGCCAAAACAATTTGCGTGGCTAAGTCTTTCCAGCCCAACGCATTTTCCAAACATACAAGTGTTGATTTGATTCTCACCTTCTTTACCTCGCTATGCTTGCATCAACTGATTGCTGATGTCAATTTTTTGACTTGCGTCTATCTGTGATGGCTCCCGACATGACAAGTTTTTTCAAGATGTATCAATCTCAAAGACTTGGGAAGGCATAGTATCGACTTCGATAGTTTTCTGTAGGGATAAGAATTCGGGCTTAAACCTGCTGCAGCTACGGCTGAGATGAAAGCAAGAAAGATATCTCTCTTTTTATCTCGTCGTATTACAATTTCGTTTCAATTTCTTAAGAATGACCACTGTTTCTTCTTCATCCTTAGTCATAAGCTTCCATTTCTTTTCTTCAATGAAGATGTCTCGGTACAAGCCGTTTTAGATTCCGTTTCATGGATGCAGCGATCGCACAAATCCTCTCAAAACTCAGTGGCTAACTCATGCAAGTTAGCAGTAGACGTCATCAGGGATTCAGCCCTCTTATCCCTATACCTAGAGACGCTGGAACCCTTTTACTTGCTGGAGATAATCTCCCTGCATTTAGGATTTACACCTGTTCACAATGCAGGAATAAATGCTCATCACAAATGAAGAGAATGAGACATTCCTTCTCCAATCTACAAACGGCTCTCTGAGTAGAGGTACTCTCTGAAGAAAGGTAAAGTTTAGCCAATGTGGCGAGCGTCGGATATCCAGAATAAAGATGCAAGTCCCAATCCTATCCAGCTATATGAAGCTGTCATTTGACTGACATGATGTGTCAGCAACCGGAATGATGGGGAGAACGAAGGTCACAAATCTTCCTGAACTGAGAATTAGAGTAACATTGT
>JBCBSL010000316.1:0-7373 GCA_039819145.1 Cyanobacteria bacterium J06638_22 | reverse complement strand
TGAAAATCTATTTTCAGAGCAATGACGGGGGTATGTTCTTTCCCAGAAAACGCCTAAAGCTATATAACGCCAAGGCGCGGTACTACTTCTGCTTCATGGCCTGCTTGCGTTCCTTTTTCGGATCACGCGTAGCGGCGGCAGCCATTTCAGCATCCAGTAGAGTTTGTCCGGTGGCGGCGAGGTACACATCATCCAGGCTGGGGCGGGACTGGGAGATGCCGAAGGTCGGCAGTCCCTTTTCCTTGAGCGCCTGTTGGATTGTCAGTAACGCATCGCTTTGGGTATCGACCACCAGATTCAAGGAATTACCCTGGGCTTCATTGATGATGACTTCTTGGACGAAAGGGAAGGTTTGTAGCATGGCCTTCGCCTGTTCTGCTTCGTCGGATTGTGTGAACTCGCGGAGACGGAGGGTGATGCGATCGCCTCCTACCTTATCTTTGAGTTCCGATGGCGAGCCAGCGTCGATCACTAAGCCCTTGTCGATAATGGCCACCCGATCTGCCAATGCATCCACCTCTTCCAAGTAGTGGCTGGTAATTAGCACAGTGGTGCCTGCTGCCCGCAGCTGCCGCAGAAAGCTCCAGATGGCAGACCGACTTTCAATATCCAGCCCTACAGTCGGTTCGTCTAAGACCAGCACGTCCGGTTGGTGCAGCAACCCTGCAGCCAGATCCATGCGCTTCCGCATCCCGCCGGAGTAGGTGCCTGTGCGCTGATCCAGCCAGTCGCCCATACCCAGCAGGGCGGTGACCTGCTCAATCCGCTGGCTAGCGATCGCTTTTGGCAAGTGATACAACGATGCCTGTAATTGCAGCAACTCGCGCCCCGTCAGCACCTTATCCAGCGCCACTTCCTGCGCCACGTAGCCCAGTCGCTGCCGAGCCGATCGGGGATTGTCTAGCACCGAAATGCCCGAAACCTCAATGGTCCCAGAATCTGGTGTGGCGAGGGTACAGAGGCAGCGCAGGGTCGTGGTTTTGCCTGCGCCATTTGGCCCCAGAAGTCCAAAGATTTCTCCAGCCTCAACCCGTAGCGTCACATCTTTGACCGCTTCGACCTTGCCGTAGCTCTTGCGTAGATTTTGAATCGACACAGCCGCTGTCATCTATTCTCTCCTTGCCAACCTTCAAGACGCTCGGGGCGATCGCCAGACGGCTAACGATTACGTAGCCCTGGCGCAACTGTTCCTAAAAATCACTATACCGATGAAACCCTTGGCTTGCAGAACAGAGACCCGACCCTCTGTTGAGAGTGCAACTTGTTGTGTTCTGTTACACGTCTGTCTGGTCTTCGTCCTCATCATCCGAACGCTTCTCCCACAAACGCGTGCGCTTCACGATCCAGTAGCTGCCAGCGAGGGCAATTACGGCTACGCCCAACCCTACGAGATCCATGCTGCTGGCGTCTTTTGAGTCAAAAATGATGATTTTTCGGGCGACCGCGGTAAGGGAAGTGATGATAACTAGTTCCAGCTGAACGACATGCTTTTTGAGATAGGCCGAGATATTTTCCAGCACTTCCAAGGCAATCAGGACGTTGAGGAACAGCCCAAAAATCTCAATCAGTGTGGTGGAAAAGAAACCATAGGGCTCGGTGGCTAGTTCCTGAAACAGGACACGCCAGAGATCCACAATAGCGACAGCCAGCACAATCACCATAGCCAGCGACAGCACCTTGGAGACAAGGGTTTCTGTTTGTCTTAAGAGATGGAGAAAGGTCTCGTCGCTAACAAGCGATCGCAATTGCCGCCAAAAGTCCTCCATACTCGCCCCATTGCTCCCTATACAAAGTCTGAGAGCATCTTATCGGCATTGTTCCCCTGGGGCGATCGGAATTCGATTGAGGGACTAAAAATTAGCCGATGAAAAATGTAATCTGCAATACCTTTTCCACAATCTGTAGTCGTTTTCCACAGTTCATACCAGGTTTTCCACAGTTTTTCACGAGCTTTTGTGGAAAACTAGATCATCTGTATCGTGAAAGACATAGAAAGACCATCCTGCCTCAGCGTTTGGCAGGATGGTCTTCGGGTGCGAGGTTGTGGGTTGATCGTTGGAAAGGCCAATGCTTTTCCTCACCAAGACTGATGATGCCCAGGCTGTGGGATGCTTATTCCCACTCGATTGTGCCAGGGGGCTTGGAGGTAACATCGTAGACAACGCGATTCACGCCTCGCACCTCATTGACAATGCGATTTGAAATCAATTCCAGCAAATCATAGGGAACGCGTGCCCAATCCGCCGTCATGCCGTCTTCGCTGGTGACGAAGCGCAGCACGATGGGGTAGGCATAGGTGCGCTGGTCGCCCATGACCCCAACGGAACGAATGGGCAGCAAAACCGCGAAGGCTTGCCAGAAATCACTGTAGATATCGTGTCGGTTGATTTCCTGACGCACAATCAGATCCGCGTCTCGCAGGATATTCAGCTTCTCTGCGCTGACTTCGCCCAAAATCCGGATGGCTAGCCCAGGCCCCGGGAAGGGATGGCGATTGACGATTTCTTCGGGCAACCCAATAGAGCGGCCGACCTTCCGCACTTCATCCTTGAACAGCTTGCGGAGGGGTTCCACTAACTTGAAGCGCAAGTCCTTGGGGAGTCCGCCGACATTGTGGTGGCTCTTGATTTTGACGGCGACCCGTTCCCCAGTCTTGGGGTCGATATTGGTATCGGCGGACTCAATCACGTCGGGGTAGAGAGTGCCCTGAGCCAGATAGTCGAAAGGCCCGAGGCGTTTCGACTCTTCCTCAAACACCCGGATGAACTCATGACCGATGCGTTTGCGCTTCTCTTCGGGATCAGTGACGCCTTCAATTTGATTGAGGAAGCGATCGCGCGCATTGATGTAATGGACGGGGATATGGAACTCCTGGTCGAACAGCTTGAGTAAGCGCTCGGGTTCATACTTCCGCATGAAGCCCTGGTCGATGAACATACAGGTGAGCTGATCCCCAATCGCCCGATGCATTAGAAAGGCCAGTGTGGAGGAGTCAACCCCACCGGATAGCGCGAGGAGCACGCGCTTGTCGCCAACCCGTGCCTTCACTTCGCGAATGGCTTCTTCGACAAAGGCTTCGGTGGTCCAGGTGGGCTGGCAGTCGCAGATGTGATAAACGAAGTTCCGAATCAGCGCCAAACCCCCCACGGAATGCACCACTTCGGGGTGGAACTGGACGCCGTAAAAGCGCTTTTCGTGGTGGGCGATCGCCGCTGCTGGCGTGTTGTCTGTATGGGCCAGTAGCTCAAAGCCTTCAGGCATATGGGTTACAGAATCGCCGTGGCTCATCCACATGGTGCTGCCATCTTCCACATTGGTCAGCAAATCGGTGGGGTCATCAATAAACAGCGACGCTTTGCCATACTCGCCGCGCTCAGCCCGCTCGACGCCACCGCCGAGTTGTTTCACCATCAGTTGCATGCCATAGCAAACCCCCAGCATAGGGATGCCTAGATCCAAGATTTCTGCGTCACAGATGGGAGCGCCTTCGTCGTAAACCGAATTGGGACCACCGGAGAGGATGATGCCCGCTGGGTTGAGCTTTGCCAGTTGTTCCACTGAGGTGTGGTATGGCAAAACTTCAGAGTAAACCTGGGTTTCACGAACGCGACGAGCGATTAGTTCAGAGTATTGGGAGCCAAAGTCCAGAATAATGATCATTTGGCGGTTGATAGCGTTGCTCATCTCCTGGGCATCGGAGGAAGAGGTGTTGATTTGAGTTGTCACGATTCAATACATTCCTGGAATGTTGAGTAAGGGTGAACGTGAAAAACGTAGGAAAAATTAAGTTGCAAGGGTTAGCGGCAGCCAAGTTCAGGATCTGCCAGCGTCGCCTAGCGACCGTGGGATGGGAGGTGGGAACAGCTCATCGGGTTCAAAAAATCAGCGCTGAGCAATTACGGTAAAGGGTTCGCGTGAATGGGAAGTGTCGCTGCAAGGGTTTCAATTCATTTCGTGAGCTTTGTAAGCGGAAAGCTGACTGGGGCAAATAAATGGAGCATCAACTCCATATCGGAAACGACTTGCGAATAACAAAGCAGGCGAAAAAAATAAACAGGGTATTGACTATAGGGTTATAAACCGAGTCCGTGGAAGTCAGTGAAATTTAGGTATTAAATTACATTAACAAAACTCGGCCAGGATCGATTTGCCAATCTGGCTGCGGACAATGATCTGCCGTTTGCGATCGAACAGGAGAGAGCCAACCATGACGGCGCGATCGCTATGCTTGCGGATGTAATCGGCCGCACGATGGTCAATGTCCTGGGCGATCGCCTCATAAACCTGAGACACCCATTGACTGCCTGTGCGCGCATCCAACTCTCGCAAATAGGTGAGTCCGTCTTCTGCCGTTTCACTGTCAAAAATGGCGCGCCCATCGGCTTGGGGCAATCCCGCTGCAGCACAGAACGCCGTCAGTACCTCTCGCCGCCCATCGGCTACATGGTGATGGGTATGGAAAATGCCTGCCGCTAGCTTCATCAATTTGCCGTGGTAGCCAAACAGCAAGATCGCGCGAACCTCTTGCCGTCCAGCTTCTGCCAGCAAGGATCCCAACCAGTTTGCCGTTTTGACGATACGTAGTGGGGGGATGCCCAGTTGCTGGGCCAGGTGAATCCCATTCTCCCCAATGCAGAACACCAATCCATCATGAACGGCTCGACGGGCAATCAACTCTTCTCGAAAGGCTTCCAGTTGACCCGGGGTGCTGAGCGGTTGGGCCATACCCGAGGTTCCGAGTAATGACAGCCCTTCCACAATGCCAAAGGCGGCATTGGAGGTACGAGCGGCGAGCGATCGCCCTTCCGGCATGATGAAGGTAACAATCAACCGTTCCGTTGGTTCAAGCTGGGGCAAGAGATTGGCCTCCAGAATTTTACGAGCATAGGCATAGATCGCCGGTTGACGATCAGCCGCCTCGTTGCGTCCAATGCCTTCGCCGCCCCGAAGTTCCAATGGCGATTGATCTTCTTCACGAGGTTGAAGTTCAACCATGGCCCACATGGCGGCATCCCGTGTGAAATCCAGGTTGTCGCCGGGATCGCTACGGGTGATGGCAAGTGCTGTTGTTGGACTCAGCCGCGCTGCTTGCTCCACCGGAATCACAGCAGTTTCTGGAGGCTTTACCAGATTCACCGTCACCTCGCTGGGAGCTGCCGTCTCTCGGAGGCACTGGAGGGCGGCGATCGCCGAAGCACAGGCAAACACGGGCAGGGTATAGCCAGCACGGGGGGAATTCATGGAATGTGTCGCGGAGGGGAATGGACGCTCGTCGCTGCAATGGACACCGGGTGTCTCTCAGATATTGTGAAGGTCACTTGACGCTGAGACAGAGGCTAAATCTGCAAATTAGGCATGGCAAAGGCCGCGTCCTTGCCATGCCACTGAGGGCTTGGCGTTGCGGTTTCTGCCAGCAGCTGGCCACGGGAAATCACATAGGAAATAGGGGATCGCCGCCGAATCGCATCATACCGATCGATCGCGTCCAACACGATCAGATTCGCGGGTTTATTCACGGCAAGGCCATAATCGTCTTCCACCTGGAGCGTTTTGGCTCCGTTCCAGGTCACCATGTCGTAGCAGGCATCGATTTCGGCGCGACCGGTCATCTGGCATACATGCACCGCCATGCTGGCCACATCCAGCATGTTGCCAGTTCCCAGGGAATACCAGGGATCCTGGATGCAATCATGCCCCAGGCTTACGTTTTGCCCCATTTGCCAGAGTTCCTTCACCCGCGTGACACCCCGGCGCTTGGGATAGGTGTCGGCGCGACCCTGTAGGGTAATGTTGATGAGCGGATTGGCAATGAAATTAATGTCAGTACGTTTCAAAAAGCCCATGAGCTTGACGGCGTAGGCATTGTTGTAGGAATGGAAAGCCGTGGTATGGCTGGCGGTAACGCGGGAATCCATGCCGGAGCGAATGGCGCAAGCGACCATCACTTCCAGAAAGCGCGATTGGTCATCGTCGATTTCGTCACAATGGACATCGATGAGGCGATCGTAGCGGTCAGCTAACTCAAAGATGCGGTGGAGCGATCGTACCCCATCTTCCCGCGTCAGCTCGTAGTGGGGAATCCCGCCTACTGCATCAGCTCCCAACCGCAGCGCTTCTTCCAACAAGTCCTCGTTTTTGGGACTCCCGTACACCCCATCCTGGGGAAAGGCCACCACCTGCATGGTGATCCAGTCTCTCACGGCATCCCGCACAGTCAACAGTCCTTTGAGGGCTGTGAGGGTCGCCTCACTCACATCCGCATGGGTGCGAACAAAGAGAACCCCCTGCATGGCCTGCTGTTTCAGGGTGGCGATCGCTCGCTGCTGCACATCTTCCAGGGTCAGGGATTGCTTGCGATCGCGCCAAATTTCAATGCCTTCAAATAGCGTTCCGCTTTGGTTCCAGCGCGGTTCCCCAGCGGTCATCGATGAGTCGAGGTGGATGTGCGATTCCACAAAGGGCGGGCTAACCAGGCGACCTTCGAGATCGAGTTCTGTTGTGCCAGATAAGGAGAGGTTGGGGGCGATCGCCACGATTCGGCCTGCATCGATTGCGATATCCATCAAGGCATCCTGGTTTGCTTCGCCCAGTCCCGTTGGCGGCAGCACCCGTCCCTGACGCAACACCAAACCGACTGATTCAACACTCATGTGGCTACCCAGTTCGTTGCAAAACTGCCTTCCACTTTACTGGTTGGGTGAGTCGGATGGTGTGCTAGAGGTGTGCATCTTTTGCGGGTTCTTAGTCAACAACCCGAACCCGGCCATTCTGCAGTGCATCGAATAACTGGTTTAAGGAGATGAGCTCTTTGTCGTCCAACTTGTTGATGGAGGTGGTCAATTGCATAAAGTAAGCCTGGTCGGCTCGTGTGATCTTCCGAGCCCGTAGGATTTGTCGGGCCATATCACGGAGATCAAGGCTTGGGGGGGCGGCGTTTAAAGGCATGATCTTAAGTTACTTTCCAACATCCCTACTATCGCGCCTTGGCTGCAAAGCCAGCGTGATCGACTACGGGTGTGCCTGTGATCTTGGTCAGCCCGCCGAGTGATTGTCATCTCATCCCACCAAAACAGAAATTTACGCATTTGACACGAAAAAACAAAAATCATCAAACTGCGTAAACCCCGAGAAAGCAATGATGTTGTTGAGAAGTTTGGGAGAATGCCCTGTCGGTGACTAACGCTGAGTTGTACTTTTTATTACAATTCCAGGTGTGTAAAAATGGGCACTGATTTTATTTTTGCAGAGGGTTGTAAGGCGGTTGTTCAATCTCATCTGAAAGACCTCAATCCGTCTTATTGATCCGCCTTTTTTTGATGCTTAGGGACTTGCGTGAAAATAAAATCCCCAAAACTCCAGAGAGAGGGGCGGCG
>JBCBSL010000315.1:0-7384 GCA_039819145.1 Cyanobacteria bacterium J06638_22 | reverse complement strand
GAAATTTCTCTTGCAGGTCTTTAATTATTATCTAGCGCTAAAGCCCGGACGCAATTTGATTGCAGCCAAACGCAAAACTGGCACCTATACAACGTCGGCAGCGATCGCCCATAATCCCACGAAGACAGCCCTTTCAAGCGACTATCAGACGGGGCTTTGGGATGGAAAAGAGTGCCTCCAACTTGATCTTATTCTTCTTTGGTAATCTTTTCGATTATGGATGTGGCATAGCTGTATTGTCATACAAAAGATGGTCTGCGGGATAGGGTGCCCTAACTTGTAAACCATGTAGCGTTTGTCCGGACGGCCTCTAAAGTGCCGTCCCAGCCGTGTCGTTCCAGTGGTTTTCCTCGTGTCGCCTCCTGCCAACGCCTTGTTATAGGCTTACGTATTGAGGTTAGGACAAACCATTTTATGAAAGCCTCGCTGCGCGAGGCTTTCATAAAATGGTTTGGTTCTGCCTGAGCGCGTAGCGCTATACCTTTCAAGAAAGATTGCGAAAAGAAGGATTTTTTAAAGGAGTCGAGAAGAAACGGACGGGCTTTGGGAGAATAGAAGTCTCGATAAATATGACTTCATCAGGAATGAGTTGAAATGGCGGAGAATCGTAGGAGCCAAATCATCACGCAGGGCGTTCAGCGCAGCCCAAATCGCGCCATGTTGCGGGCCGTTGGGTTTACGGATGCGGACTTTGACAAGCCAATTGTTGGGGTTGCTAGCGCCCATAGCACCATTACCCCCTGCAACATGGGGATTGCTCCACTAGCAGACGAGGCTCAAAATGGTATCCGGGCAGCGGGGGGAATGCCCCAGATGTTTGGCACCATTACCGTGAGCGACGGGATTTCGATGGGGACGGAGGGAATGAAGTATTCCCTGGTATCGCGGGATGTGATTGCCGACTCCATCGAAACAGCCTGCAATGCCCAGAGTATGGACGGGGTTTTGGCGATCGGCGGCTGCGACAAAAATATGCCGGGCGCCATGATTGCCATGGCGCGCATGAATATTCCGGCAGTATTCGTTTACGGCGGCACCATTAAGCCGGGGCATTTGGATGGGACGGATCTGACGGTGGTGAGTTCCTTTGAGGCTGTAGGACAGTACAGTGCTGGACGCATTGATGAGTCGATGCTGTATGCGATCGAGCGGAATGCGTGTCCGGGATCTGGATCCTGCGGCGGCATGTTCACGGCCAATACGATGTCGTCTGCGTTTGAGGCCATGGGCATGAGCCTGATGTATTCCTCGACGATGTCGGCGGAAGACGCTGAAAAAGCAGAGAACACCCAGCTTGCTGGGAAGGTGTTGGTCGAAGCGATTCGTGCCGATCGCCGTCCGCGGGACATCATTACCCGCAAGTCCATCGAGAATGCCCTCTCCGTCATCATGGCGGTTGGTGGCTCGACCAATTCCGTGTTGCATTTCTTGGCGATCGCCCATTCCGCTGGTGTTCCCCTCACCATCGACGACTTTGAGACTGTCCGTGCGCGCGTTCCGGTGATCTGTGACCTTAAGCCTTCGGGGCGCTTTGTCGCCACAAACCTGCATGAGTCTGGGGGCATTCCCCAGGTCATGAAAATGTTGCTGACTCACGACCTGCTGCACGACGACTGCATCACCGTCACAGGGCAAACCATTGGCGAGCTGCTCAAAGACATTCCCAGCGAACCTCGGGCCGACCAGGAGGTCATTCGCCCCTGGGACAATCCCATGTACGCCGAAGGCCATCTAGGTATCCTCAAAGGCAACCTGGCGACGGAAGGTGCGGTGGCCAAATTGACAGGCGTCAAGCAGCGGAAGATCTCCGGCCCCGCCCGCGTCTTCGAATCCGAAGAGGAATGCCTGAAGGCTATTCTGGATGGCAAAATCACCGCAGGCAACGTCGTCGTGGTGCGCTACGAAGGGCCAAAGGGTGGCCCTGGTATGCGGGAAATGCTAGCCCCGACCTCTGCCATCATTGGCGCCGGGTTGGGCGACTCCGTTGGGCTGATTACCGATGGGCGATTCTCGGGCGGCACCTATGGCATGGTCGTTGGCCATGTTGCGCCAGAGGCTTACGTCGGAGGGGCGATCGCCCTCGTCCAGGAAGGCGACACCATCACCATCGATGCCGACAATCGCCAACTGCACCTGCATGTGTCCGATGAGGAGCTAGCGCAACGTCGCGCGCAGTGGAAACCCCCTACGCCCCGCTATACCAGCGGCGTGTTAGCGAAGTACGCCAGCCTGGTATCCACCAGTAGCCTCGGAGCCGTCACTGATCGCAACTTGCATCTGTAGCGATCGCTCTCACTCCCAGGTACCCGGTCTCGCTCTCCTATTCTCAATGTTTTGCAATCGTTGCAACAGAGATCGGGTGCCTCAAACCTCAACGATCAACCTCTGCGTCCTCTGTGCCTCTGTGGTTCAACTCCAAAATGCTAGGCATCAGATGGAAACTGGCGATCGCGCACCTCTTGGCCATACTGACGTACCGACTGCGCAACGGTATCGCGGAGGTTGGCGTAGGTCTTGGCAAATGGCGGTTGCCAGTCTGAAAGCCCAAGCAAATCAGCCGTGACCAGCACTTGCCCGTCGCAAGCGCTCCCAGCGCCGATGCCAATGGTTGGGATCGTCAGCTTCTGCGTGATCTCCGCTGCCAACTGCGTCGGAATATGCTCCAGGACGATGGCAAACGCACCCGCCTGTTCAAGGGCGATCGCCTCCTGCAAAATCCGTTCGGCTGATTCTGCCGATTTACCCTGTTGCCGAAACCCGCCAAACTGGTGCACCGACTGGGGCGTCATGCCCACATGGGCCATGACCGGAATGCCCACCTGCACCAAATGAGTCACCGTGCCGACCAGAGCCGGATGTCCGCCCTCCAGCTTCACAGCCTGTGCCCCAGTTTCTTTCAGCACCCGCCCCGCCGAATAGATTGCCTGTTTGGTGCTTTCTTGATAGGTCAAAAAGGGTAAATCGACTACCACGAGTGCCTCCGTCACCCCTCGCCGCACGGCACGGGCATGGTGCAACATTTCATCCAGAGTGACAGGCAGCGTCGTGTCGTACCCTAGGGCCACCATTGCGAGCGAATCGCCGACCAAAATCAGATCGACACCAGCCTCGTCTAAGGCCTTGGCCAGCAGATAGTCCCAGGCCGTTAGCGCCACGATAGGGCGTCCTTCTTTCTTGTAGCGGCGGAGCTTTTGGGTTGTGATGGGCATGATTGATCACTAAACAGGGTGGACTCAATGGGGGCATTGGCAGGTCATGAAGCTGAATCCGATTGTGAACCAAACCCTAGGTATCCGCATTACAGATATCTGGCGGTGTGACAATATCGCAGCGCTGGTCAAACTTTTTAGGAGGTTATCTCAAGAGGGTGTTCGGTTCCAATGTCTTGTGCCAGGGATGCAATGGTTCGAACGCGTTTGTGGGCAAATACTCTGGTTTCGAACGGAGGGCATTGCAGAGGAGAGTCGAGGAAGCAAATCTTGGGGCATTAAGGCCCTTTCAGCGTCGCGTATTTAATTCGATTACCTCCCTTAAATCCAGCATAGAGCGGTAGATGACTGACGACAACTCGCATCACTAATGCTGGGCGATCGCGCTCCTACATTCCAACTTCCCCAATTGCCGTCCTCCCCCGCCCTTCAGAGTGGCAGCACGATCGGAGGCGCAGCACGATATCATCAGTCCCATGGAACCCCTAACCGCACCCTTCAGATCTCGTCCGAAAGCAGCCTAGCCCAGGCTCATAGCTCCTGAAGAAGCGGCAGAAATTTCGGGATCGAAACAACCGCGTCCTGATGCCTAAAGCGCCGCGCTCAAATATTGGTCGAGCCATGCTCTGAGCGATCCGTTGAACGAATGGTCAATGACACAATCCCCAACCGATCCACCCGAATCGAATGCCAACGAGCCGATCGCCAATCGTGGCGAAGACGCGGCAGAATCCTCCGTTTCCACAGGTGGGGAAGGCCGACAAAAGTCCGCCCTGACACGGCTGATGATTCGGTTGTTGCGATCGCTCATTCAAGTGCTGGAATGGATGGTTGCTGTCCTGGAAGCGGATCCGCAACCGGGAGAGTCGGCCAATCCCCTTTTACGCGGCGCCCAACGGGCGATCGCTGCCACCACGCCAGTAGCACAGCGCACATGGACGGGATGGCAAACTCAAGCGATCCCCAAAATTCGGGCAGTGTTGCCCCTGGCACTGAACGATCGCCTCTCCGATCGCACCCTTACTGGGTTGCTGACCGGAACCCTCGTTTTGCTGTTCGTCGTGCTGCCCAACTTTGCACCCCGTGGCGCGGAACTTGAGGACATAGAAATTAGCGAAGTTCCCTCTGGGCTGGAGCAACCGGAGGCCGAAGCGCCCATGACGCCCCCGCCTCCCGATGCGGAGATTACGATCGCCGAAGCCCCTGAATCTGCAACGCCTGAGTCTAATACACAAGAGAGACCAAAACCCACTGGCAAAGCTGAGCCGGAATTAACACCACCGTCTCCTTCCCCCTTGCCTTCTCCATCACCGACTCCGTCTCCTAGCCCAAGCCCATCCCCTGCGCCCAGACTGGCACTCACACCTGAGCAAACGCTAATTGCCTCGATTCAGGAGCGAATTTCGGTGGTGAGCGATCGCTATACCAATGGGCTGATCCTCACCGTCCGAGCCAACTTTCGCCAAAGCATCCTCACTATTCGACTGGGGGATGAATGGTATGGTCTTGCGCCTGCTCAACAGGATGATCTGGCGAACGACTTGCTACGCCAATCGACTCGCTTGGATTTCAGCAAGCTAGAACTGACAGACGCCGTTGGCAATCGCCTAGCGCGTAACCCCGTCGTTGGTAATCAGATGATTATCCTGCGGCGCGAAAAGCCTCCTGGCTTCTCCATTGAAATCGTTGGTTAATATCAAATCCGGTTGAAGAAGCCAACTATTGTGTGCGATCGCTGCACTGGAGCGATCGCACACAATAGTTGGGTTTTACGGCTGTTTAATCGGATTTGATATGAATCTGGGAACTTGCGCTAAGACAGCCCCCCATTTCTTCTAGCAGAGGGTCGAGGTTTGTGTCTCCCTTAACAGCCCTATATCCCATCATCGGAATCGCTGAAGATTTCTTCGATGTCTTGAAAAGCAGAGGGCTGTTGTCTTGCGCCCATGTCTAGCTCCTCTGCGACATCGATATGCTGGACGAGGTAAGGCAAACCTGCCCCTCGTAAGCCCTTACGGATACGATCAGGCGTATTTTGAAACGTTACAAATAACGGGTAAGTATCATCCGCCGCTTCGTTGAGAATATGTTTGTAGCGATGCGGCATGACCCACTCATAATCTTGGTGCAGCAACATTTGTGTATGTCGCCAGCGACTGAGTAAGTCCGAAAAATCTTCTTGGGGGCGATGAATGAAAACAAAAATCTCGCCCCCCGTTTTAATCTTCCACTCCGGGTCGCACATAATAATGCCCACATCACAGGGCAACATGGCGGTGTCGGTCGTACGAGTGGGTATCCCCCCCAGTTCTGAGGCGGGGCTAACCACTCGCACACGAATGAGCGGCAAGGGAATGGTGATCAAGCTCTCCGTGGGTCGGCGCATACTGGGGATCATCTCCAGGTATGACCGATATTGCTGGAGTAGTGCGATCGCCCCTTGGTGGTCGCAATACTCTGCCAAAAGTGCCTCATATTGAGATTGTTTGACTGACATTCGCTTTCACTCGCTTGTCTGCACTACTCCCTCTTGCCGAGCGATCGCTTCTGATTGGAGTTATCCGATAGCATCCATCACCTTAAACATAGGAAGATACATCGCGACTAGAATCGCTCCAACCATCCCCCCGAGGAACACGATCATGATAGGTTCCATCACACTGGTCAATGCCTTGACCGTCTGCTCCACTTCATCTTCGTAAAAGTCAGCCACCTTCATCAGCATGGAGTCCAATTCCCCTGTTTCTTCCCCAATGCTAATCATCTGAATGGCCATCACAGGAAACACCTGCTCCTTTTGAAGTGCCATTGTAATCATGCCCCCGGTCTGTACCTCTTGTCGTGCCGAATCAATCGCATTAGCCACGACCTGGTTTCCAGAGGTATCTCGCACAATTTCTAGAGAGGTGAGAATCGGTACCCCAGAGCGAGAGAGGGCTCCAAAGGTTCGACAGAAGCGAGCTGTTGCGGTCTTTTGAATCAAGTCGCCGAAGAGGGGCATTTTCAGGAACAGGCGATCCATTGTCTCGCGGCCAATCCGGGTCTTGTAGTATTGCCGATAGGCAAATGCCAGAATCACCAGCGCAGCAATTAATGAGATGGAATAAAGAGGTGTTCTCAATACCTCGCTAATGCCCAGCATAATCTGCGTGAATACTGGGAGGTCTGCACCCAGTTCTTCAAACACATTGGCAAACGTCGGGAGCAGGAAGACGGTCATCCCAATGAATACCAATACAGCGATGATCCCAACCACAACGGGATAGGTCAGGGCTGACTTAATCTGGTTTTGCAACCGAGCAACATCTTCTAGCAACTTAGACAGTCGGTTGAGAACCTCATCCAAAACCCCCCCGACTTCACCGGCCTGAACCATACTCACATAGAGTCCATCAAAGCACTGGGGATGCTTGCGCATCGCATCTGACAAATCTGTACCCTGTTGCACATCAGAGCTGATTTCTTGCAAGGCTTTTTTCAATTTTGGATTGGTACACTGATCAGCCAACACCCCCAATCCCCGCACCATAGCAACCCCGGCATTTACCAGGGACGCAAACTGGCGGGAGAAAACCGCTTTGTCCTTGACGGTGACGCTTGCAAAGGCTGTCGAAATTTGGGCAAGATCAAAGTTGCTGAGGGTTTCCACGAACCCTCGATCTTCATTGATCTCTTGCACAAACAATCCTTGGGTTCGGAGCGTCGTGCGAACATCGGTTGGGGTATCCGCCGTAACTTTGCGTCGAATCAGGTTGCCCTTGACGTCTCTAGCACGGACAGCATAAGTAGGCATGGCTCTATCAGGAAATCCAGTGGATAAGGTCAGTAAAACAGGTGTTGAGTCAAATGGAGAGCTGAATCAGTTTGCTATACGGAAAAAAGATTAAGGCACATCCAGTGCCGACCATCCAAAAATTGGAGTTGCCTAACATGATACCCATGGAAATCAAAAAACAGCGCAAACTTCATCTGTTGCATACTGCTGGGGGGTGAAAGGCATTCAATATCTACCATATCTAACGTTTGTTAGAGATGAGCCGGACGTGTCAGTGAGCTGCGCCTACTAGCCCTTCACTGGAAATGCTGTGCAAATTTTCGCCAATTCCTGGTATTGCTAGCTTAGGGTATGATTTTTTTCGAGAAGCGGCGTGGAAACGCCGCGTCTCGAAAAAAAT